>JAKBPM010000002.1 GCA_021829515.1 Nitrospirota bacterium
TCTTTCAACAGCTCCAAACCCAAGTGCTTATACGACAATAACCTGTAATGGTGTGTCAAACATCGGGGGGATTAATCTCGATACACAGCATTCTGTTGGCGTGGCCTTTGATACAAAAAGCTACACGCTGGGTTTTTTTACGTTTGCGGAGAGCTCTCCGATTACTGTTTCCGGTTGCGCCACTATGACTCTACCAGGTTCTCTTACAATTGACACTTCAGCGGGTTCGACGGATGTGGGTGGGGTGATTATGGATCCATCCATTCAGACGGCGATCGTTGAGACCGGCTCAGGGTTTCAGTTTGTGGATTATTCGAATCCTTCATCGCCCGCTCTTTCTTCGGTTTACGCTACAATTCCTTTCTTTGAAGCCTCTCCATCAAAGGGTATCGACATTGTCGAAAACTTTGCCTATGATCCCTATCTCGTTGTGGGTGGGGTGAGCTACAAGATGATCCTTTCCGGCTCAGGGGCTGTTTCGTACGCTGCCGGGAAGAGTGATGGAAATCTTCTTGAATTGGCGGATATCAATACCGGGACGATCTATCGGCCGGACAGCCAGACGAAAGCTTCTTTTCCAATCGGAACAATCAATGGTTGTTCGGCTGATGCGATCGGGGTCGATACCGCCTATCAGGTGGCGATTATCGGTTGTGAGTACGATGGCCTTACAACGTCAACTCCATCCACTTTTTCTCAGGTAACGGTTCTGGTCAACCTGAATGCCCTGACGTTAACTCCTTCGTCGGGGACCTACTCTCTTCCTTCCTCGGCGATATCTTCCGTGACGCTGACTAACTCGGCTCCTCCCCAAAATAATATCTTTGTTGATAGCGTGAATCATATTGTCATGTGGGGGGACGGAGGGGACTGGGGATCCTCCGGTTCGAGCTTTTCTGTGGCGAAGCTTTCTGACCCGTTCACCTCTTTCGGAAACGGGATTGTGGGAGGGGCTGCCATACCGGCGACGATGCCGGCCTTTTCGAGTTCAAATACGATTCGTTGTAGTGTTTCTGGCTGTGCTCCGCTCCCTACCACCTCCTGGAGCGGGTATGGCTACCCTCACGGAAGCGCCATGTATGTGGACTCATCGGGAAATTCCGTAGCGCTCTGGATGAATCAGTCCGCATCCTTTCTTGCGATGGTGAAGGCGAATGAATTTCTTTCCGGTGTGCCATCAAATGCCGTGACCTATATCGGGATTCCCTGAGAAGTATTCTTTGGACCTCTCCCTGAGGGAGAAATTTATCCGGATCTGGCAGTAGAATTTTTTTGATTTTGTAGCGCTTCTGCCTTTTTGGTCTTCTGTTCCAGAAATTGCTGTTCTAATACCGCCGAATAAAATCCCCTCATGTGGAAAAAATCCCGGATGCCAAAGATGGTGACCGAGATAGCGGCAATGATGGACGCTATCCCTGCAATTTCGTAATAGTCAAAATGCGTCTGCTTAAAAAACCGGATGAGGGCAAGACCCGCAATCAGGAGCCCCACACCGGTCCTTATATAGGCGAGAAGGGTCCGCTCATTGGCCATCACCGTCCGGTCAATGGCGAGATAATCTGAAAACTCAAGAATCTGTGCCTTTTCCGACAAGGTTTTACCATATAAAGAGGAGAAATTTCTTCGCATGGAGACTCCTTTAAAATGGGGGAGTTTTAAGTTTTTGTTCCGGATTCCGGGGAATGAGTCGCCCGAACGTGTCGAAAGGCAGTGCGATAAGACAGCATACTTCATCGGGCTTGTCAGGAAAACCCGTTGCTCTTTACCCGTTGCTCTTTATCGAATCAGGTCATTCAGTCTGTGCGGGGGGCTTGGGGGAGTCTTTGTCAGAACTCCCCAAGGGTTATTTGGCAAACAGGGCGGAAAGCTCTTCAATGGTTCGGGAGACAGTTTCCGCTTCGCGAAGAGTTCCGGAAGCGATGGAAAGGGTATTCCTGGCCATTTTTTCATTGGAAAGAAGCGTTCCCCTGAGCTGGTCCTCAACCTTGCTGACAACCGAAATTGTTGTCCCCAGGTTCTGGATCGTCTTTTCCATGCTTTCAAGACGCTGGCTGATGAGGGTCAACGCCTGCTGGACTTTCTGCCCGTCATCCATATTCTGGGACATGCCCTGGACCATGCCTTCGGAAATCTCGATCGTTTCCCGCATGACCCGACTTGCATCGGCGACGATTTCCTCGATGTTCTTGACATGACCCGATGTGAGGCTTGAAAGCTTCCGGACCTCATCGGCAACGACTGCAAAGCCCCGTCCCTGCTCTCCGGCTCTTGCGGCCTCAATCGCAGCGTTCAAAGCCAGAAGGTTGGTCTGGCTTGAAATATTCTGGATGCCGGCGGTTGCTTCGGTAACTTTTTCGATTGTTTCTGCAAGAAGATTGATCTGTTGTGATGTCCGGGTCACATCTTTGGAAAGGGAGGAGAGGGACTGGGATGCCTGCTGGCCGATCTCAAGTCCGCACTGGGCCTGTTTGCGTGTCGCCTGGGTGGAATTGATGCCTTCCTGGATGATTCCCCTGAAGGAATTGATCGTCGAGTCAAGCTCATCCATGGAAGAGACGGAATGGGTAATTTCCTCATTCATGTTGGTTGCGTTTTTGTTCAGATCCTTCATCGAGACGAGAATGGTCGATGTTTCCTTGTAGATGGTGTCCGCATAGCTGCTGACATCCTTGACCGTTTTCTGGAGGTCAGAGGAAAGGGTCTGGATTTCATCGGCAATTTTTCCGAGTTCGTCTCTTCCCAATGAGGGCATTGTTGCGGAGAAATCCTTGTTGGCAAGCTGCTCGGAAACATTGAAGATAATAGAGATCCTTTTCAGCAGGGAGATGGTGAGCATCCCCAGAAGAGAGATGCTGAGGATCATGTCGATGATGATGACGGTGAGAACCTGCATCCTGATCTGGGATGTTTTTCTGAGAAGATTGGTGGAGAGGGCCGCCAGTGTTTCTTTCTTGTTTTTTTCAACGAGACCCATCATCTGGCTGTATTTCGGAAGAATGACCTTGTTGAACCTGATGAGCGAGATCTCGGGGCGTCCGATCGCAAGGGATGCGTGGTCGAGACTGATGGTCAAGGCCATCAGCTTTTTGATCTTCAGTGTGACAGGATTGTCCCCAAGTTTCTTGATGAGGTATGGGAACATCGCTTCACCTTGAAGAAGCACCGCTTTTTCCACAAAACTCCCACGAAGCCCTCCGGACAAAACAATTCTCATGGCGTTCTGGTGCTGAATGAGCATGGATTCCATTTTCTGGGAGAGATCGTCTGTTTCCCGGGAGAGAGCATTGATATGGGTCGACTCTTGGTCGATGGAGTTGATGCCATGGACGATGACCATGACCGCGATCAGTGAAAGGAGTATCTGTGAAAAAATAAGCCCAAGAAGCTTTTTCTTGAGAGACATTCCTGACCCCTTTCGAAAGTCTTTCGATTCAGAAGCATGTGGATGTATGGCTCCAGAATTAAACGATTAAAATAATTTTTCGTTTTTTCTGGGGATTGTTTTTTTTGGTTGAGCGAATCTTATGTTTTTTGCTTTAATAAATCAAATCGTTTTTTTTCTCCCCGTACGATTAAAAGAATCGATGGTGTTGTTTTTTGATTGGGAGATCAGCGGGTTGTTCCTACTTATCGGACGAATTCCTTCCAAGGTTAAGAAAATCCTGTAGTATAGAATGTCTGTTCTTCTACCCTGTTGCCGCTGTCTGTTTTTTTGTAATGTGATGAAAGGGATATGCCGATGGGACTCGTATTAAGAATTCTTCTGAATGCCCTGATCGTGTTTTTTGTGGCCCACTGGATCCGGGGCATTCATTTGAGAGACTTCGGAACGGCAATTCTGGTGGCTGTGGTGCTTGGGATCCTGAATGCGCTGATACGACCACTCCTTTTTTTGCTGACGCTTCCGATCAATATTCTTTCTCTTGGACTTTTCACCTTTGTTCTGAACGCTCTTCTGTTCTGGTCTGTAACATGGTTTGTGCCCGGTTTTTCAATCGATTCTTTTGGAAGCGCCTTTATCGCTTCTTTTCTTGTTTCATTCATGAGTCTCCTCTTTTCATGGTTTTTGATTTTTTAGGATTTTTTGGCCAAAATCGGCCGCAAATTCCCTTGGGTTCATCCGTGGGCCGAGGAGAAGTTGTCGAGTAAAAAGAATTCCTTGCGCGGGATGTGGTGATTTCCGGGGTTGTCTAAAAGCTTTTGGAGGGGACCGATGAAGCGATCTCTGTTTGGTACCGATGGTATTCGTGGTGTGGCCAATGTTGAACCGATTACGGGAGAGACCTGCTATCGTCTGGGCCGGGCTGCGGCCTACCTGTTCCGGAAGTATGAAGGGGGTCATCATGTTGTTATTGGAAAAGATACACGCATCTCCGGCTATATGATTGAAAATGCTCTGACGAGTGGAATTACCTCCATGGGGGTCAATGTCATTGTTGTCGGACCGTTCACTACCCCGGGAATTGCCTTTCTGACACGTGCGCTCAGGGCCGATGCAGGGATCATGATTTCTGCAAGCCACAACCCTTACCAGGATAACGGGATCAAATTTTTTTCATCCGATGGATCAAAGCTTCCTGACGAGATCGAGGCGAGGATAGAGGCCCTGGTTGTTGGGGATGAGATTGACAGGATCCGGCCGACCGGCCCCGGGATCGGAAAAGTTGCAAGGCTTGCCGGTCCTGATGGCCGCTATATTGAGTTCATCAAGAATACAACCCCGCGTTCAATGAAGTTCGACGGCATCCATATCGTCATGGACCTGGCAAATGGAGGGGGGTACAACGTTGCCCCGATGGCACTTCGCGAACTGGGAGCCAAGGTGACCTCCATCGGCAATCAGCCGGACGGAGTGAATATCAATGATCATTGCGGGGCCCTTTACCCGGAGAAGCTGGCGCAAAAAGTTCTGGAGGTGGGGGCGGATTTCGGGGTTGCCCTTGACGGAGATGCGGATCGGGCGGTTTTTGTCACCGGAACGGGACGAATCCTCGACGGCGATGCCATCATGGCCATGATGGCACTGGCGATGAATGAGAAGGGGACTCTCAGAAACTCGACTCTGGTGACGACGGTCATGAGCAATCTGGCGCTTGATATCCTGATGAATAAAAATCGGATAAGAGTTCTGAAGACCAAGGTTGGAGACCGCTATATCCTGGAAGCGCTTGAGGCGGAGAACCTTTCATTTGGGGGAGAACAGTCGGGACATCTGATTTTTCGCGACCTTCATTCAACGGGTGACGGTCTGATGTCGACGGTCCAGCTGGTCTCTACACTGGTGGAAAAAGGCATCTCTCTTTCGGATCTGGCCGCCGTCTATCAACCATTTCCCCAAGTATTGCGAACGGTTCCCGTCCTGAAGAAAATTCCGATCGAGAGTCTGGCTCATCTCCAGCGGATGTCACATGTTGTCGAAGAGGAGCTTTCCGGTGGTCGTGGAAGGCTTTTGCTCCGCTATTCAGGAACGGAGTCGGCGCTCAGGATCATGCTGGAAGGGGAGAATCAGGACCGGATCACCTATCTTGTGGAAGAGCTCGAAAGGGCGGTTCTCAAGGATTTTGAGGTGATTGCACACTGACTGTTCCTGTCGGGTGGCTGGTTGCTGCAATCTCCTCTTTTGCGGGGATGACAGGAGGGGCCTTTTTCCTTCTGGCTCCCCTTTTTGTTTTGGCTCTTCTTCTGCTTCTTTCTTTTCTTCTTTACCGTGAATACCAGAATCTGCCTCCGGGTGCCGTTTCTCCCTGGCCGTGGGTTCTTGCGGGATTTTTCTGGTCCGTTTTTCATTCTCCTATTCCTTATTCCTGGCAGAGCCCTCATGGAAATACCGTATTTAATGGCTGTTTCGTCAATGTCACAAGCCAGGGGCCCAAGAACTTTTCAGGGATCTTCCTTGCCGATTTTCCAGATGGAAAACGTTCAAAAATTCTTTTATCGCTTCCGGTGTCGCGTGTTTTGGGTTCTCTCCGGGCGGGAGAGTGTTTTTCGGGAGATGTTTTTTTATCGGATTATCCTGACAGGAGGAGTTCCCGACACCGTTTTCTGGGTTTTCTCGATAACGGGATCCTTCAGGGGCAAATTCGTCCATGGAATGTTTTTGTTCGTGACAGGCAATCCGGTCACCCAAAGGATTGGAGGACTTTTTTTAATGGGGTTCCGGCAAGGGTCGCCTCGCTTGAAGCGCTGCTTGAAAGCCACTTCCCGGACGATGTGTCCTCGTTGATTGAGGCGATGGTTCTGTCAGACACATCGCACGTGCCCTCCCGGATGAACGATGTTTTTCTGGGATCAGGCGTTTACCATCTGCTCTCTGTCTCAGGCGAACACATGGGACTTCTTGCCGCATTCCTTTCGGGGGGAGTCCTTGTGTGCATCCGTTTCCTGCCATTGGGAATCCTGCGTCAGATCCTTGCCCGAATTTTTATTCCCAGGTTGCTTGCAGTCTTGGTGATTCCCGTCCTGATTGTCTATACCATTCTGATCGGCATCCCTCTTCCCGCTGGCCGTGCCCTCCTTGCGGCATCCTTTCTTCTGGTCGCTCGAGGGTGGGGGGCTTCAGTCCACCGGGAGGACCTCTTTGGAATTTCAGTGATTGTCATGATGATCTTTGTTCCCGATTTGCCAAGATCCATCAGTATGGACCTGTCCATTATGGCGGTCCTGGGTGTGATGGCTGCTCTCCGGATGAATGAGGGGAAAACCCGGCATGATGTTTCAGGGATGATCCCTCTTGAATCGATGAAAACGGGGCTTTGGGTAACTTTTTTTACAACGCCACTCTTATGGGAGGTCTTTGATGTCGGGGATCTTGTGGGGATCTTTTCGAATCCTGTGATTGTTCCTCTGGCGGGGGAGATTCTGTTGCCTGCCGGATTTGCCTGTCTGGGGCTGGCATTCTTTTTTGGATGGGCACCTTCAATCCTGATGTCGTTTTTAGACGTCTGTTCCAGGGCGGTCATTGGACTTGCCACCTTTTTTTCGGGGATCAGGCTCGGACAAATTTCCCTTCCTCCTCTTCCGCCCATCTTTCTCCTTGCCTTTAATGGGTGGATGCTAGGGATTTTTCTTCGCAAGAAACACTCAAGAGGGCTGGGATATGATGTTTTGCCGCTTTTGGTTGTGATTTCTCCGATCCTTTTTCTGTCGGTCTCAGAGCATCTTCTGGATAAACAAAGCCCAAAAATGGCTTATGTCGAGGCGGGAGAGGTATTGCCGGCGCTTGTGCGCCAGCCAGACTCTGATGGGGCTGTTCGGGGAAATGGAGGTCTTGCCTTTTCCGGATGGTTATGGAACCCGCAGGTGGAGGTCCGCAACTTGTCGAGGCTTGTTCAACTGCCTTCCCTTGATGCCGGAGGGAAATAGTGGTACAGCCGGAATCCTTCCGGAAAATCCTGCCGGTCCGGATCCTCCGGAGATCCTTCCCGTGACTTCTGGATCCTGATCTTTGCCAATTCAAGAATCTTGTCCGTGGTTTCCGGTAATTCAATCCTGTTTTGGACAAGATAGCAGATTCGTCTGCGCTGATCTTCCCTGTTGAGGTCGATGACCGCTTGGGCGGTCGGTGCTGTTCCGGCAAAAAAATCAAGGATGATCTCAGGTTTTGTGGGCGCTGGCGGCGTTGTGGTGGCCCATGAGATCAGATCCCGAATCAGTCTTGATGGTTTTGGAAAGTCAAAGTTTCCCGTTCCGGAAATGCTCCGAAGCTCTCTTGTTCCATCGGTGGTGGTGACTTTGTCATAGAGCGATGTGGGTGTGCGAAATCGAAGACCATCGACTGTTTCCAGATATTGTTTGGTCAGGACTCTCCAGACTCCTTTTCTGGTCTTCCGAAAGATAATCTCGTTCTGGCGTTCCAGAAATGTCTTTTCGCTCCATCTCCATTGGTGAGTCGGGCAGTGAATGGTGGATCCGTCAGGTGCCGTAATCGGGTAGACAAGGTTGGGGCGGGGGGAATGGGCTGTTCCGGATTTGGCGAGAGGGATTTCCTTGTAGGGGCCAGACGCGTCTTTTTTGGTATAGGAATCAATCATGTCATCAGTCAAAGGCTCGCGAAAGGGTGGGAGCATGGAAACATCCCTAGCATAACAAAGTATATATTCCGTCTGGGGAATGATATGACGATTGCCTCTTCCCCTGACCACCTTTTTACGCCAGACAATGGTTCCGACATGATTCTTCTCTCCCATGATCCAGTCCATCAGAAGTTTCAGTCTCGGGAACTCCCGGTCATCGATGCTTGTGAAAATCACCCCGTCCGGCCGGAGAAGCTGCCTGGCAATGGCAAGCCTTGGAAACATGAAGCTCATCCAGGGGCTATGATCGGTCGCTGGATTGGTGACCCACCCATCAAGGTCTGTATTCTTTTTCAAGGGGGGAGTCTTTTTGCAGGGGACGGAAAATCGGTCTCGATAGTTCAGAATGCTTCCTGTGTTGTAAGGGGGGTCGATATAGATCAGCTTGACCCCCTGGGGAATTTCTGCAAGAAGGTATTTTAAAACGGGAAGGTTGTCTCCGGTATAAAGCCGGTGTACCGGATCGGGAATAGTGCGGGAGTACTCCTGATCTTCGGTGACCGATCCTGAAAATGGGGCTTTGAGATCATTGATTGCTTCTTCCATCCCCGGCCAGAAGAGGCTGTTTCCTGTAGATCCTATCCCTGGCACGTCGAACGCCAAAAATCGATTGTCAGATTTTTATTGATAACCCCGGACCTGGTTTTTTTTTCCTGTGTCCCATTCCACATGGATTTCTTCCCGTGACGTTCAGTAATCGGCCGGCGCACATTGAAATTGTGGCGGAAATCACTCTTTCCGGTGCCGTAAAAGGTTGACGAGATTCTCATGAGGGAATATATTGAAATCATAGGAGCTCCTGTTGGAAGTATTCGACCTTGAGGGAGCGTTCCGGGGAGGTGGGATTTTTTTGATTGGTCTTCCCTTTGACCGGATGATTTTTCTTGGTGATGAAAGAAGGTGGGAAGATGCTTGGTTCTTTGCTGATCACTTTTTTCGTATTCGTTCCGGTTGTTGTTCTGTCCAAGCTTCTTGCACACACCCGCAAGTCAGAGATGCAACCGGTGAGGATCGTTTCCTCATACAGACGCGGTTCAAGGCGAGGGTTCTGAATCATATTTCTCCAAAAACTCCCTTTCAGTTCCATCATTTTGGAGCTGGAAGGGTTCCTTTGTTTTGGGATGACTGTGCCATTTTTCTTGCCAGGGTGGCGACTTCATCTGTCATCTGAGGGTTTGAAAGGTCAGTTTTTGTCCATGTGAATGGATACCGTCCCAGTTGTACCAAGTCAAAAAGAGCCCCTATGCCGACTCCATCGGCGAAAATGGCAGAGGCTGTTCCCCAGAGCTTTCCACCACCACAGGCCGGATCAAAGTTTCTCGTGAGATAGAACCAATGCTGGCATGCCGGGTAAATTTCTGTTTTTCCCTCGATTTTCTGAAACCCCTTGTTGACGAGATGTTCCTTGTGGGCCGTTCTGACAGTGATTTTTGCCTTGGTAGCCGTTCCAGCCGGGGAAAGAGACGCTTCGATATGTATTCCAGGATGCTCCTTTTCGATGGTTTCAAGAATATGTCTTGACTGCTCGGGGGTAGCCTGGATCGTTGTTGTTTTCTGGTAAGGGTGGAGTTCAACCGGGGCCGTTGAACAAGCGGTCAGGGAAAAGTTGACGATCACTGAAACAAGAAGCAATGCCCTGGTTTTCCCCGAAAAAAAAAGATATTTTTTTGACCTGTTCATTTTATCTCCCGGTTATGGCAGGATGGTAAGTGTTAAGCCGATGGATGTATCCACGAGTGGCTGCACCATGTAATGTCGTTTATTTTCCCAGAAATGACAACTAGAAGGCAAACGAAGGAGGTCAATCTTGGATTCAGATCGCGCGTCAGGAGACTTATCAGACAAAGAGATCGCTTACTCTGATCCCTCCGCATCCTGGGAGAGACCAGAACAGGCTGTCCTTCCACTCCTTCATGAGGCAATGAGTCGTGCCAACTACATTCGGGAAGAAGAAGTCAGGGAGATTGCGAGAAAAACATCCCTTTCTCCATCCGATGTCCTGGGGATCGGGACCTTTTACCAGTTTTTTTCCTTTCATCCCTCGGGAAGCCATGTCATCCGTCCCTGCCTGACCAATCCCTGCCTCAATAATGGGGGGAAAAAGCTTTTCCGGAGTCTTTCAAAACAACTGGGTATAGGAATTGAGGAAACGACCTCCGATGGTCTCTTTACCCTGCGCCCTGCCCAGTGCCTGGGGCAGTGTGCGGAAGGACCATCGCTCATGATCGATGAGGATGTGTACCTGAATGTAACTCCCGAATCGCTTCCCGAGATTCTTTCAAGATACAGGAGTACTTCTCCGACGATTTGTCCTGTGCCCAGCCCTATCGGAGAACCGATCAGAGGGAAGACGGTGGTTTTTAATGCTCTGTCATCTCCTGTAACGCTTGAAATGGATGCCTATCTTGAGAAGGGTGGGTATAACGCCCTTAAGAAGGCCCTCTCATCAATGTCGCCAGATGCTGTTATTGATGAGATCAGGCTTTCCGGACTGGGCGGACGGGGAGGTGCCGACTATTCAACAGGTGCCAAACTTTCCGCTGTGAAGAAACATGACGGGATTAAATATGTTGTGGCCAATGCTGATGAGGGTGAGCCTGGGACATTCAAGGACCGCTATATTATGGAGCGTGATCCTCACAGCCTGATCGAAGGAATGATTCTTGCCGGTTACGCTGTTGGGGCAAATCTTGGGTATATCTATCTCAGGGCCGAGTATCCCGGCTCCTGGAGAATCCTTGAGAAGGCTTTGTCAGAAGCACGTCAGCGCGGATTCCTGGGAAAAGGGATCATGGGGTCTGGTTTTTCTTATGATATTCGTCTGTATCGGGGTGCAGGAGCGTATATTTGTGGTGAGGAAAGCTCTCTGATCAACAGTCTTGAAGGGCGCAGGGGATTGCCCAGGAACAAGCCGCCAAGAATTACTGATGTCGGGCTGTGGGGAAGGCCCACAGATGTTCAGAACGTCGAGACCCTTGCGAATCTCCCCCCGATCATTCTGAAGGGCGGGGAATGGTACAGGTCGCTGGGTGATGAAGCCACGCCGGGAACAAAACTTTTTTGCCTGTCGGGACATATCGCGAAGCCCGGGCTCTATGAGGTTCCATTCGGCATGAGTCTTCGTGAGGTGATCATGGTCCTTGGGGGCGGGATCCCCAATGGCCGGAAGCTGAAGGCGATTCTGCCCGCAGGCTCCGCGAGTCGTCTTCTGCTTCCTGAGCATCTGGACATCTCTCTTGATTACCCCTCTGTTACCTTGGCAGGATCTTTTCTGGGATCCGCTTCCGTTATTGTGCTCGATGACTCGACCTGTATGGTTGATCTTGCTTACTGGATGTCCGCCTTCAGTCACCATGAATCTTGTGGACAGTGCACTCCCTGTCGGGATGGAACAGAGGACTGCTACGAAATCCTTGACCAGATCGTGCATGGTCAGGGAAAGCCCGGGATGTTCGATCTTCTGTCCAGCATTGGAAGCTATATGATGGAGTCGTCTATCTGTGGCCTCGGAAAGAGTGCTCCCAGTGTTCCACTGAGCTCTCTTGAATATTTCAGGGATGAGTGGATGTCCCATGTGGAGAAGCACGTTTGCCCTGCCGGGGTTTGTCCGATGGTCCCTGACGGGGATCGTCTGTTTTCCATCAGAAGGTCAAGTGAATGGATTCCGGAAGGGATTGTTGAAGGCGAAGGACAGGACGAGGACTGAAGACAGGCCCGAAGAGGGAAGGAATTCGGTCCTTCCCCTTGAATTTTTAGCTGATACCTGCTATTAATTCTTCGGGCCGATAGCTCAATTGGCAGAGCAGCTGACTCTTAATCAGCGGGTTGGGAGTTCGATCCTCCCTCGGCCCACCATATTTTCCCGCCCCGAATGCCGACTCCTTGACAGAAACTCCACCCGTTTTTGTATTTATCCTATTCTTCTTCATGTTTGGAGATTGTTTTGTCACTCGAAAAAGACAATCCCGACAATCAGAAAATTATTTTTGGGGAATAAAGTTCAACGCAACCATATTGATGCAGTACCTGAGTCCGGTGGGGCGGGGGCCATCGTTAAAAACATGGCCGAGATGGGCATCGCAAAGTCGGCAGAGAACTTCGCTCCGTCTCATTCCATGGCTTGTGTCTTCCCGGATCTCAATATTTTCCTCTGAAACCGGGGCATAGAAGCTTGGCCATCCGGTCCCTGAATCAAACTTTGTTTCGGATTGAAAAAGGGCGTTGCCGCAGCAGATGCACTTATAGAGTCCTGGCGCTTTGTTGTCATGTCCCGGAACAGAAAATGGACGCTCCGTCTGATGGTCTCTGGTTACTGCATATGAAAGGGGCGACAGGCGTTCTTTCCATGAAGGATCTTCTTTGATCTTTGGCAGAATTTTTTCGCCGATATTTTCGCCGGATTCAGAATAAACCACCACCCTTACCTTGTCGGAATTTGTTTCACCCATTGGTTCAATCCTTGTTTTTTGTTGTTGCCGATTTTTTGACAGTCCATGTAAAACATAACCCGATGGGGAAAGGTGGTCAAGCGATTATGTTGACCAAAAGGGGGGATGCAGGGTCGGTTATGAAGCACGCCTTCGGATCCTTCTTTTCGTTTTGATCCGAATAAGATCCTTGACCGCGGAACTTCTGTCTATGAAGTGAGTCATGTTGTGCGAAATATTCCTGGACTGAAGAGACAGATAAAAAAGGGACTTGAGTTCGTTAACGATTGCTCTTTATGGCTCCCCGGGAGGGATTCGAACCCCCGACACGGTGGTTAACAGCCACCTGCTCTGCCGACTGAGCTACCGGGGAATGGTAGGAATCTAACCACGGAAATATACACCATGCATGGCCGAAAATTCAAGAGGAGTTTTGCCGGAAAATGCGATCTCATCGATTCTACTCCCCGAAGACTCCACAAGGCGTAAGTGAGTATTGATGCTACCTGTGTTGGATGGGAATGATCGTCACTGTTACCTTTTCCGGTTCGAGGATCTGGTATCCTGATCCCTCCCGGGTGGTGAGAGGGATGACAAATTGCTCAGAATGTCGGCGGGTAATTTTTTTGAGATCGATGGGAGGAATTCTCAGTGAGCGCATTTTGTTCAGGATGGCAGCATCTCCCTGAACTTTTATGGTATCTGGTGAAACGGTGATCCTGAAGCGGTCAAGTGGAACGGTAAGCTGGCCGTAGTACTCGAGTTCGACGGGAAGAATCCGGATGATTGTCCTGACCAGATGCAGGGAGACTAATTTGGGTGTAATGCGCTGGATATGAATTCCTGGAGGGAGGGTAATCATCGATGGGGATATCAGGACCCTTCGCGTTCCCGTCGGAATGCTGTCGGCCCGAATCCGCACGGAAAGATCCTGGTCCTTAAGCTGCTGGTAAAGTCCAGGAGGAGCGGTGAAAGTGACCAGAACATGTGTTGGTGAGGCTCTTTCCAGTTCAACGGACGAGGGAATATGGTTTACGATAATCGGGACATTCATCGTAAACGATTCCTGTCCTCTCTGGCTGATGTAGAACCACAGGAGAATCGCAAGAAAGAGAGAGAGTGCTTTCAGGAGAAGGTTGGTCGAAAAAAACTGACGAATTTTCTGTGGAATGATCATTTCTCCAGATCCTTCTTTTCCTGGGGGAGGAAAGTCTCCTGGGCTGGTGCCTGTTTTGAGTATGGTCTTTTAGGGGTGGGATAGTCTGTCTTTCCCCCCATCTTTTGTTCAACTTTTTGTCTGAAGAGTGCTGCGCGTAGGGCAAGCCTGGAGGGTTGCTGCTTCCTGAACAGGCGAACCAGAATGCTTCTCAGATCAGTCATGTTTGCCATCGGGTGAATTCGTCCGGCGATGACATGGGATATCTGACCTGTTTCCTCCGATACGACGAGCGCAAGCGCATCCGTCTCCTCTGTAATCCCTATGGCCGCCCGGTGCCTTGTCCCCAGATGGCGGGAGACATCACCAGAAAGAGAGATGGGGAGGAAACATCCCGCTGCCAGAATCCTGTTTTGTCGGATAATGACTGCACCATCGTGAAGCGGAGAGTAGGAGAGGAAAATAGATGTGAGGAGCTCCTGTGAAATGGTGGCGTCAATGGTTGTCCCGACCTCGACAACATCAGAAAGGTCGTTGTTCCGTTCGAGGACAATGATTGCGCCCATGCCCCTTTTGGAGAGGGTTTGCAATGTTTTGAGAATCTCGTCGATATCCAGGGATGTTTCTGAAAGTCGAAATCCCAGAAGAAGGGGAGATTTTCCCACCCTTGCGAGGGCTCTCCGGATCTCCGGCTGAAACAGGATGAGAACAGCGAGTATCAACTGTGACCAGAAGCTTGTAATCATCCAGTTGAGAGTATCAAGCTTCAACAGGCTTGAGAAAAGGTAGATGAAGAGGAAGATCAGGATCCCGACAACCATCTGGAAGGCCCGGCTGCCTCTTAAAAGAAGAAGGATCTGGTAAATAATGAACCAGACCGCCGAGATATCGACAATGCTGTGCCAGGTGATATTAAGGCCCATGATGATTCATCCCGGCACTGATGGCATTGAATGCGTTTCGGAAGGCAACGGCTCCCTTGACGTCGTGGACCCTGAAGATCGAAATCTTCCTGAAGACCAGAGCCAACACAGCCAGTGTCTGAGGGTCCCTGTTTTCAGGGATTTCTTCCCGGGTGATCTCACCAAGGAATCTCTTCCTTGAAACACCGAGAAGGATCGGGTAGCCGGGGATCAGCTCACTGATGTGTCTGATCAGATGGATATTCTCCTCTGTGGTTTTCCCGAATCCGATTCCAGGGTCAAAGAGCAGTCTCTCTGCTCCAATCCCGGTTTCTGAGATCTCTTTGAGTCTTGATCCGAGATAATCTGAAACAGATTCAGTGACCGGCCGGCCAATCTCTTTTTTGTGATGACTGACTCCTGAACCGGCACCGTGCATGACTACCCCCAAAAGGTTGGCGTGTTTTTTCATGAGAAGAAGAAATCCGTCATCCTCAAGTCCACCCGTGTCATTGATAATGAGAGGAGAATAAGCCATTGACCGTTCCATGACAACCGGATTCCTTGTGTCGATCGAAAGAGCCACGGGAAGGCGGGCAACAAGGTCAAGAACCGGCAAGAGCCTGCCCAGCTCAATCTCTGTTGTCATAGGGGTAAATCCCGGACGGGTCGATTCTGCTCCGATATCGAGCATATCCATTCCGGCATCAAGAAGAATCTGCGCTTTTTCAAAAGCTTCTTTTGGGGATGTAACGCGTGAGAGGTGTGAAAACGAATCGGGGGTCACATTCATGACCCCCATGATCAGTGGCCCCGATCTTGCGGTCAGGGCGTTCCGGATTCGTAAGGTGGTGTCAGGCGGTTGCATTGGCGGTGCGAATCAGCTCGTCGACCTCTGCCCCGTCAAGGGTTTCTTTTGATAAAAGAGCCTCAGCAATACTGGTCAGGGCTACGACATTGGTTGTGAGCAAATCTTTTGCCCTCTGGTAGTTCTCTGAGACAATCCTGCTGACTTCACTGTCAATTTCAAGTGCGGTTGATTCGCTGTAGTCCCGATGCTGGGAAATTTCTCTCCCAAGAAAGATCTCTTCATCCTTCTTGCCGAATGTAATTGGTCCAAGCCTGTCGCTCATGCCCCACTCGCAGACCATCTTTCTGGCCATGTCAGTTGCCCGTTCGATATCATTTCCGGCTCCGGTCGTCATGCTTTTCATGACGATTTCTTCGGCAACCCTTCCTCCCATCAGAATGGCAATGGTGTTGAGGAGGTATTCCTTTTTATAGGTGTACCGGTCTTCAGTCGGAAGCTGCTGGGTAAGACCGAGAGCACGTCCACGGGGAATGATGGTTACCTTATGTACAGGGTCGGTTCCAGGAATGAGCTTTGCCACGAGTGTATGGCCAGCTTCATGGAATGCCGTGACCTTCTTTTCTTCTTCGGTGATCAGGATCGACCGGCGTTCAACGCCCATGAGAACTTTATCCTTTGCATCTTCGAAGTCTGGCATCTCGACCGTTTTCTTGTTGCGCCTCGCGGCCAGAAGGGCTGCTTCGTTGACCAGATTGGCAAGGTCGGCCCCGGCAAATCCTGGGGTGCCTCGTGCAATTGTTTCAAGGTTGACGGACGAGTCGATGGGAATCTTTCTTGTATGGACCTCAAGGATCTTGATCCTTCCCTGCAGGTCGGGGCGTCCTACCACAATCTGCCTGTCAAATCGGCCCGGTCTCAACAGGGCGGGATCAAGGACGTCCGGCCGGTTTGTCGCGGCAATAAGAATAACCCCTTCATTGCTTTCAAATCCGTCCATTTCCACAAGTAGCTGATTCAGAGTCTGTTCACGCTCGTCATGGCCTCCGCCAAGCCCTGCTCCCCTGTGTCGACCGACTGCATCAATCTCATCGATAAAAATGATGCATGGCGCGTTTTTCTTTCCCTGCTCAAAAAGGTCCCTTACACGGGATGCTCCGACTCCGACAAACATCTCCACGAAGTCCGAGCCGCTGATATTGTAGAAGGGAACATCTGCCTCTCCTGCAATTGCTTTTGCAAGCAGGGTCTTTCCCGTTCCGGGAGGACCGACAACGAGGACACCTTTCGGAATCCTGCCGCCCAGTCTCTGGAATTTTGAGGGATCCTTAAGGAAATCGACGATCTCGACAAGTTCTTCCTTGGCTTCTTCAACTCCGGCAACATCGGCAAACGTTATTTTTTTCTTGTCCTCAGAGATCAATTTTGCTCTTGATTTACCGAAAGACATGGCTTTGTTTCCTCCCGTCTGCATCTGACGCATAAAGAAGATCCACAACAGTACCAGCACAACGATTGGTCCCCATGAAATGAGAAGATTCAGGTACCATGGATTTTCTTCGGGGGGAACGGCAACAATCCGTACGTTTTTTTTCTGGAGTTCGGAGACAAGGTTCGGGTCGTTTGCCGCATAGGTATTAAAATGGGATCCGTCTTTCATGACCCCGCTGATGTAATTGTTCTTGATCGTCACTTCACTGATCTGGTCTGACTGAAGTTTTGAGATGAAATCGGAGAAGATCAGGTTCTTGTATCCAGGTTGTCGTACCTGAAAGAGGTCAAAT
This sequence comes from Nitrospirota bacterium, assembly GCA_021829515.1. The sequence goes on from JAKBPM010000002.1 coordinate 17,150, forward strand.
ACCAGAAAGATAACCAACCCAATAACGAGCCAGAGCGCGAGGTTCTTGTAAAACGGTTTCATTCACACCCCCAGAGGTACTGATTTTTAGTCGTGAATAAGCAACATGCCGTACATTCTAGCATTGACATCGCGCTCTCATCAATGAAATCGGACCTATGATCCGGCACGTTCGTCGAGAACCGCGATATAAGGCAGTGTCCTGTACTTGTTTTTGTAATCGAGTCCGTATCCGATGACAAAGCGGTTGGGAACGGAAAAGCCGATATAGTCAGGTGTGATGTCCAGTTTTCTGCCAGCTGGCTTGTCCAGAAGGGAGCATATCCTGACACTGTCAGCTCCAAGTTTTGTGAGTTGTTCAAGAATGACTTTTGCCGTTACTCCAGAGTCGATGATATCTTCGATGACCAGGACATCGGCTGACTTGAGGTCCATTGTGGGAGTCGTTATGGTTTTTTCTCCGTCAGCGTTGGTTGATGTCATGATGAAATCAATCCCTGCAGGAAGGCCTATAGCCCTTGAGAGATCGGCAACAAAAGCATAGGCACCTTTCAGTACTCCTATCAGGATAAGATTTTTTTGGGAGTAATCAGCGGTGATCTGGATCCCGAGCTCCCTGATCCTGTGGACGATCTCATCGTGGGTAATCAGTGGTTTTCCAAAAATTTTTTCCAACGGCTCAGAGCTCCTTCCAGGGAAAGTATGTCAGTTTGAGTCCCCATCCCGTTTGAGAGAGAGGGGATTTGGGAAGTGGAACGACCCCCGGAACCCAAAGGGCCTCACCATTTTTATAAAGCACGGGAGTCTGGCTTCTGTCCTGCCGGCAGAGTCCAGATTTCAGGAGTTCCCGGTTCAAATGCTTCGGCGGTTTTCCGGAAACACTGCTTCTGATTTTGGCTCCCAGGAAAGGATACCCCAGAACAAGACCCGATAGTTCTTCCTGGGAGAGAACGCATTGTCTCGAAATCTTCCTGCCGCTCTCCCACATGTTTGTCGTCTCTCCGGAGGGACTTGGTTCCAGACGGATAATTCCACCCTTTGGAAGCTTTATATTGTGGTCCATATTGCTTTTGGTGTCGAGTGGTTCAAATCTGTAAAACGGAGAGAGGATCTTGTCCAGATCTTCTCCTGTCTCGGAATGGTAAAGTCGAATTCTCCCGGACTGGATTGAAGCATACCACCCGTTTCCCATCGGTCCCGTCATCGGAGGATTTCTGTTCATGCTTCGAAGGATATTGCCAGGTGGTGGGATGGGCAAGCCCCACCGGGACTGATGCTTCCACAGATCCTCCAGCAATAGGGACTGTCTCACGGGTGACAGGAAGCGAAAGAGTGATAAAGACATGAGAATGGTTCCCCTGCTCTCATGATCTGGAAGATTCTTGATATTCTTGATCTCTGTCGTGAGTTCCCTTCCGATCTGTTCTGCAAGTGCAGGAAGTGAATCAATTCCTTTGGGAGGAAATATCTCACGGATCAGGGGTGCCAGTTCATTTCTGATCCGGTTTCTGAGGTATCGGCTGTCTTCATTGCTTGGGTCTCTGAGATAGTCGATGCCCTGTTCCTGAAGTCCTTTTCTGATCTCGTCCGAGGTCAGGGAGAGGAAGGGACGTGCATAGCGTCCCTCCCTGAACTCCTGCATTCCCATAAGCCCTCTTGGGCCCCTGTTGCGGAAAAGGTTCATGAGGATCGTTTCGGACTGGTCGGAGAGATGGTGTCCCAGGAAAAGGATCGAATGTGGCGTTTCATCAAGATGCAGGTTGAAAAAACGGTATCGCTCCCTTCGAAGGGTCTCTTCCGAGCAGTCCGGGAGATCTTTTTCCCGATATCCGACAATGACCGGCAGGCCGAGGGCCACAGCCTGATCCTTTACAAAGTCTTCTTCCCTTTTATTTCTGTGAGGATCGGTCTGGTGATTGAAGTGAAGGATGGTGAGGACGTTCCTGATCGGAGGGAACATGGACAAGGTATAAAGGAGGCAGGTCGAATCAGCGCCGCCAGACACGCCGACAAAAGCCTTGAAGTCTCTCCACGTCGCATCGGACAGACGATTCCTCTCAAGGAAAATCCGCAGCGCTTCAAGAAAAATCCTGAAGTCGGGAGGATGTTTATCCCGGGAGTTCATTGAGGAGCTTTCGGGATTGTTCGGAGTCCTGCCGAATCGAATTGATCAGTTCCTGTGGGCCGCTGAAAGATTTTTCGCCTCTGAGGTGCTCGATGAATGAGACTTCGGCCATGAGTCCGTAAAGATCGCCTTCAAAATCGAACAGGTGTGTTTCCAAAATGATCTGCCCCTGACCGAAGGTTGGTCTGCTCCCTATATAGGAAACGCCTGGATATATTTTGTCCTGGATCCTGGTGACAGTGGCATAAACCCCATTTGGAGGGAGAATCCTCCCCTGAGGGGGGAGGATGTTGATTGTCGGGAAGCCGATCCGTCTGCCTCTTCTCTCTCCGTCGATGATGGGACCTTCGATCTGGAATGGACGCGTGAGAAGTTTTCCTGCTTCCCGCACATCTCCGGCCCGAATCAAATCCCTGATTCGGGAGCTTGATATCCTTGAGCCGTTTTCCATGATTGGAGGAATCACCTCGACGGAGACACCAAGGGGAGGCAAAAGCCGTTTGAAGTCGGAAACAGATCCAGCTCTCTCGTGTCCAAATCTGAAATTTTCTCCGATAATAAGCCCGACCAACGGAAAAAGCCTGTTCAGGAAATTTTTCGTAAACTCATCGGGGTTCATCTTGGAAAGTTCTTTGGTAAAAGGAACAACCGTCAGGATATCCACTCCGATGGACTCAAGAATTTTTTCTTTGTGGGAAGGGTCCATGATTCTGAGGAAAGGTTTCTCGGGAAAGAGTACCTCCAGGGGATGAGGGGAAAAAGTGATGACTGTTGCAAGTGCCTGATTCTCCCTGGCCAGGGTGACGAGTCTTTTGAGGAGTTGCTGGTGTCCTTTGTGGATACCATCAAAATTGCCTATGGAAAGAAATGTTCTGGTTCCGGGAGGGTATGTGTTGCCAGGTGGAGAAAATCCTTCGTCCGAGAATCGTTCAATGATTTTCATGGGAGATGCGTGCCGGCGCTGGTCGGGATTTTCCCCGTTTCGAAGAATCTTCCCGGACCGGTTTTCCCAGACAGTGTCTTTTCCATCAGTCTCCCTTGAGAAGAAGCTCTGCCGCCCGGATTGCGAAGTAGGTGATGATTGCCGAAGCTCCCGCCCGGTGAATGCACAGGAGGCTTTCCATGATGGCTTTGTCAAGGTTGATCCAGCCATTTTGCCCTGCGGCGACCAATGTTGAGTATTCACCGCTGACCTGGTATGCACACATGGGAAGGTCGACCGCATTTTTGACATCCCTTAAAATGTCGAGATAGGGGAGTGCCGGTTTGACCATGAGGATGTCAGCGCCTTCTTCAACATCCAGTCGGGCCTCTCTTAACGCCTCTGTTCTGCTGGCTGGATCCATCTGGTAGGAGCTCCTGTCACCAAACTGCGGTCCTGACATCATTGCATCCCTGAACGGACCGTAAAAGGAGGATGCGTATTTGACTGCATAGGACATGATCAGTGTATCGGTAAAGCCTTCCTTGTCGAGAGCGGTTCGTAGGGCCGACACTCGCCCGTCCATCATGTCAGACGGGGCGACAACATCAGCTCCCGCCCTGGCATGGATCAGAGCCATCCGGGCAAGGCAGGTGAGCGTTGAGTCATTTTCGATCCTGTTGTCGGGTGAAAGGAATCCACAATGGCCATGGGAGGTGTATTCGTCGATGCAGACATCTGTCATGATCGTCGTTTCCGGAAAATGTTTTTTCATGAAACGGATAGCCGATGGTACTGGTCCTTCAGGGTTAAGTGCCTGTGTCGCCTCAAGATCTTTTGTTTCCGGAATCCCGAAGAGAAGGAAACTTGAGACTCCAACTTTCCTGGCTTCTTCTATGACAGGCGAGAGTCTGTCGACGGAGTATCTGAAGACTCCGGGCATGGAAGAGATTGCTTCTTTCTTGTTTTGCCCGAATGTAATGAAGAGAGGCAAAATCAGCTGTGATGGGTGGAGCCTGTATTCCTTGACTAGATTCCGGATGTTTTCGGAGTTCCTGAGCCGTCTTGGGCGATCAATAGGGAATCCCATGGTCAATACCCCTTAGTGTTTTAGTGCTGAAGTTTTTTGTTCAGTGATTCTCCAATGGCTTGAACCATTGACTCAACGGTCGTGTCCTTTGAAACAGTGATGTCTGAAAAGTGTTCGGATTCGAGGGCTTTTTTTGTGGTAGGACCTATTGCGCACGCTGGTACCTGGCGTATGGAAGGAGCCAGTTGCGCAAACATGCTTAAAATGTTGGTAACCGCGGACGGGCTGTAAAAAACCATCGCGTCAATTGTTCCGTCATGAATCCTTGCTTTGATCCGCTCTTCGGCATGAGGCAGAAGCCTGGGCAACCTGTTCTGGTAACAGGAAATGACAGAGACATCTCCACCGGCAGCGCTCAATTCTTCGGGAATGGACCTGTCGCCCCGGTCTCCCCTGATCAGGAGAATCTTTTCCCCTTTTAAAAGAGACTTTTTCATGGACTCTATGACCCCTTGACCGTGGGACTCTTCGGAAACAAGGTCCGGAATGATTCCCCACCCGGAGAGAGCTTTTGTCGTTTGGGGGCCGAGCGAGAAGATTTTCTGCCCATGGATCTCCCGCAGGTCCCGGTGCAAAGCAATGAATCGGGTCAGGAACCCCCGAACACCATTTGGGCTCAGAAACATGATCCAGTTCCACCGGTTCAGTTCCCTGATGGCATTGTCCGTTTCTGTCCAGTCGTCAGGCGGCTCGATTTTGATGGCTGGACAGATGATTACCTCTGCGCCCAGGGAGGTCAGGATATTTTTGAGCGAATCTGCCTGATCCCGTTCCCTTGTAATCATGACTGTTTTTTGTGTCAGTGGAAGATGTTGTTTCCATGAAAGCCTGACATTCTTTCCCGCGGATTCCCCGATGATGACAACCGCCGGAGGTTTAACCGGAGGATCAAGTGTCCGGACTGACAGTTCATCCAGCGTTGTTTCCCATGATGTCTGGGCGGAAGTCGTTCCCCATCGAACGATCATGACCGGCGTTTCCTTGCTCCTTCCTGCCGCGAGGAGTTTTTGGGCCAATTTCTGGATGTGTTCCACACCCATCATGACGATGAGCGTTTGCATCGGAACTGCCAGGGAGGATATTTCCTTGTCCGTCATGCGGTCAGGACTGCCATGACCGGTGATGATGGAAATGCGGGAATTGGTATCCCTGTGGCTTACAGGAACTCCAGCATATGCCGGAACGGAAATAGCCGAGGTCACTCCTGGAATGATGATATAGGGAATCCCGGCCTTTTCAAGGGCCTGGCCTTCCTCTCCGCCCCGACCAAAAACGAGAGGGTCTCCTCCTTTGAGGCGGACGACTGTCAGTCCTTTTTGTGCCCGGTCGATCATCAGTTCTTCTATTTCCCTTTGTCCCAGTTTCGGGTGGCCCCTCTCCTTGCCGACATCGATATACTCAGCCGTTTCGGGAACCAGGTCCAGAAGGTCCAGTGATGACAGGTGGTCGTAGAGAACCACCTGAGCTTTTTCAAGTGCCTTTTTTCCCTTTATGGTCAGTAGCTCCGGGTCTCCCGGGCCGCCTCCAACAAGGTATACTGTTCCAAATTTTTTTTCCGGGGCAATGCTATCCATCTTGTTGCTATCCGATACGCTAATAGATCATGTCTTTTTGTAGGGGGCCTGTTCAGGTGTTCCGGACGGGGGAGTCATCTCTCTTCGAATGAGGATTTTGCGATCGTTCTTGGCCGGAAAGAGAGCAGTTTCAGTTGATATCTCCCCATTTTCCGGATCGATATTCTTCGATGGATTCTCTGATTTCTTCCATGGTATTCATCACGAAAGGCCCATAGCGGGCAACAGGTTCCCCGATTGGCGGGGATGAAAGGACAAGCGCCTGTACTCCTTCTTTCGTACTTTTGAGGGTCCACTTGTCCGATCGGTTGGCATCCGGGTCCCAGAGTGCCATCTGGCTTTCCCGAATCACCATTTTGTCTCCATTGGGAGAGAGCGAGCCTTTGAAAACGTACAGGAGTGTTCGGTCCTCCGGTGAGAGCAAAAGGGAGATGGTTGCTTCCGGGTCGAGAATGATATGGCCTATAAAAACCTCATGCAGTGTGTTTATCGGAGATTTGACCCCTGACTGTTCTCCTGCAAGAATCTTGACCAAGCCTGTTTTTTCGTTGTTCTGAAGGGATGGAATCCTGTCCCCGGAGATTTCCTGATAGTGGGGTGGGGTGTTTTTGAGTTTGGCCGGAAGGTTGATCCAGATCTGGAATCCGTTCATGACCCCGCCCTGTTCAAGAAAACGGGGAGATGGAAGCTCGGAATGAAGGAGCCCTGAGCCTGCTGTCATCCACTGAAGGTCCATTGGGCCCATTCTTCCGGAGTGGCCCCTGGAGTCTTTGTGCTCCATCTCTCCTTCAAGGAGATATGTCACCGTTTCAAAGCCTTTGTGCGGATGGTCGGGGGCTCCGACTGCCTCTCCTTTTCCCCAGTTGACGGGGCCCATGTGGTCAAGAAGAAGAAAAGGGTCGGCATCATGAATAATACTTGTCGGAAAGGGGCGCCGGACGGGGAATCCCCCCCCTTCGAGTGTTTTCATGGCGTCGACGATCTTGTTTGGTGGAGGCAGATGCAATCTAGTGATCTCCTGACTCAGGAACCAAGCCGTATTTCATCAAGAATCTCTTTTCCACCCTTTTCAAGGAGTGTTTGCCCGATGGCAAGGCCAAGTTCGGTGGCTTCTTCGGAAGGTCCTGTTACTTTTTCTGTCAGGACCCTGTCCCCATTGAGGCTCATGACACGTGCCTCAAGCTGGACCCATCCGCTTCTTTTGACGGTGGCGTAAGCAGCAACTGGTAATTGACACCCACCGGCCAGACTTTTCATGACGCCTCTTTCTGCAGAGACGGCGATGTGTGTTTCCTGGTGAAAAAGTTTTGATGCAAGGGAACTGGTGAAGTTGTCGTGTTCCCTGTACTCAAGTCCGAGGGCTCCCTGACCGATTGCGGGGAGCAGATCGGAAACAGCAATCCATTCGGTGATTTTGTGTTCCAGTCCAAGCCTTTTCATTCCTGCACCAGCGAGGAGAAGGGCATCAACCAGGCCTTCTTCAAGCTTTCTGAGGCGTGTTCCGACATTTCCCCGAACAGGGACGATAACAAGGTCCGGTCTTATTCTTCGAACCTGGGAAACCCTCCTGAGGGAGGACGTTCCAATCTTTGCACCGGTCGGCAGACTTCTCAGGTTCGGATAATTGAGGCTTACAAAAACATCCCGGGGGTCTTCCCGCTCCATTGTGACCCCGAGAATCAAGCCATCGGGCATTTCAGCCGGGACGTCTTTCATGCTATGAACGGCCAGGTCTACCTGGTGGGAAAGAAGGGCCTCCTCGATCTCCTTGACGAAGAGACCCTTTCCTCCGACATCGGACAAGGGCCTGTCAAGAATCATATCGCCTGATGTCTTGATGATGGTCAGTTCAGACTTGATTCCGGATGTTTCCTCTATAAGTTTTGCGACGTGACGCGCCTGCCAGAGTGCAAGCTCGGAGCCCCTGGTTCCTATTTTCAGAATTTGAGTCATCAGGCCGGGCTTTCACCTTTCAAAAAGGGGATTGGATTGGAGATTTCAGGAGTTTCTTTAACTTTTTCCTGAACAAGCGAGTCCAGGGCATTTTCCGGAAGTCCATAGCACTTCATTGTCCATTCCCAGATCTCTTCTGAGCCGGGAGAGTGCCTGATGGTCTGGTAGGCCGGATGTAGAATTTTGTTCAACAGGGATTTGGTAAGGATCTCGACTTTTTCGCGCGCTTCGGGAGGCAGTGTTGAAAGCGTTCCCTGAAAACGCTCGATTTCTGACTGGCGAATTCGCTCTGTATGGCTCTTGAGTGCCTGAATGAGTGGAACCGATGACCTGTTCTCCTGCCATCGTGCGAAGGAACGCAGTTCCTCCGAAATGATCGCCCCTGCTGCATGGGCCTCAAATTCCCGTTCTTTCTGGTTCGACTCAACGACGGCTTTGAGGTCGTCAACGTTATAAAGAAAAAGATTCCCAAGACGGCCGACTTCCGGATCAATGTTTCGTGGGACGGCAATGTCGATCATGAACATGGACCGGCGTCCTCTTTTTGCAAGGGACCTTTCGGCGATCTCCGTGGTAACGAGATAGTGTTCGGCGCCTGTTGAACAGACAATCATGTCGGAGTCGGCAAGCGCTTCTTCAATCTCGTTGAAAGGACGATAGGTCGCTTCATACTCTGACGCCAGTGCGATGCCCTTGTGGGAGTCCCGGGTCATGAGTGTGAGTGAGCGGACACCCATCTTTTTCATATGTCTGGCTGTAAGCTGGGCCATATCCCCGCCGCCAAGAAGGAGCACGCTCTTGTCATCCATCGTCTGGAATATCTTCCGGGCCAGCTGGCAGGCGGCATAACTTATCGAAACAGGAAGGTGGCTGATGGCTGTTTCTGTTCGAACTCTTTTGGATGCGGAGATGGCCCGCTGGAAGAGCTGGTTCAGAAAAAGCCCCGTATAGCCAAGTGTTTTGGCTCTTTCAAAGGCATCCTTGACCTGTCCGGTGATTTGCGGTTCCCCTACGACCATCGAATCAAGGCTTGCTGTCACCTCAAAAAAATGACGGACCGCGTTTTCCCCCGTGAGGTGATAAAGATAGGGAGCAATATTGACTTGTGAGAGGGAAGGATGCGTATTTTTCAGAAAATCAAGGAAAAAGGACTGGTCGGGATTACCGCCGGTCGTGATCGTGATGATCTCGACCCTGTTGCATGTGGAAAGGACCATGCACTCGAGGACCCCATCCTTTGTGCTTAAATTCCTGATGACTTCGTCGAGATGTTCCTTGGGGTACGCCAGTTTCTCGCGGACCTCGATGGGGGTCTTCTTGTGGTTCACCCCGGCAAGTGTCATTCTCAGCAATTCAGTTGGCCCTCCTTTTTGGAACGGCTTTGCAACAGATGGCTAAAGTACTGAATGACCGCCTCCTACAAAAAGATTGACAGCCAGAATGGTCACGACGAACAGGAAAAATCCGGCAATCGAAAGATAAGCCGCCTGTCGTCCCTGAAATCCCTTCTTGAGTCTGAGAAGAACAAGTCCCAGATAGAGAAACCAGACCAGGAAAGCCCATGAGCCCCTTTTCCCCCATGGCCATAAAACACCGGATGTGCCGTAAGACCAGATCATGACAAAAACAAGGCCTAGGGTCAAGAATAAAAATCCAAGCCCGTTGAACTCTCTGTTCAGCCGGTCAAGAAACTCGAGGGATGGCAGTCGGTTAAAGAGGGTGTTGAAGATCTTTTTTCTGAGAAATGTTTCAAGAAGCAGGTAAAGGATGGAAAGGAAGAAGGCAATGGTGGCTGATGCGAGGCCAAGATCGACAAGGATTGAGTGGAGGCGGACCAGAAGGCTTTCAGCCCCTTCTTTTGTCGGCCCGGACCTGACTCCTTCTCCGAGGACAAACAGGAGCGCCCCGAATGAAACAGGAAAGATGAGGATCCCCAGGAGTGATCCTTTCCTTTGGTGCTCAAGATAGAGGAATGATACAACAAGTGACCAGGAGAAGAACGAGACTGCTTCCCTTAAGGTGGCAAGGGCGATATGCCCTATGGATGTGAAATGGATGAAAAGGGCAAGAGTGTGTACCAGAACGCCGCCGACGCCTGCGGTGACACCGGCGAGGGATCCATGTTTGACCCGTGAAAAAAGAATATCTCCCAGGAGCAGGACAAAGGCTCCAAAGTAGAATCCGGCAGCTATTTTGATGAGCAAGATTTCAAATGGTGACAGGGGAACCTCCAGCATGTGTCTGACTGCGATGACAAAAGATATATCAGGTCCCAGGGAGCTGATCTTTTCGTGTTTATCCTTGCCCTGTCCGATCGTCTGGGCTAGAATAAGCCATGACTTCCACTACTGAAATGATGGCATCCGCTTCTCCGGAAGCAGCATGGGATACGGCCAGATTCCTTGGCAGGAAGGGGTTGTTTGAAAAACCGTTCCGCCTTCCTCTTTCTGCGATTTCTATTTCAGGTCTCGATCAGGTCCTTCTTGAAGATATCGGACAGGCGCTCTATGAATTCTATCAGGCTCTTGACGCATTATACAGAAAATCTTCGGTTGATCCGAGCCTCTCTTTTGTTTCAGAAATGCTCGACAGGGGGAAGCCCCGTGAACTGGTCGAGTTCGGACGTTCAAAAAAATTCAGGCATGATCTTCCGGGAATCCTTCGTCCGGACCTTCTGATCACTCCGTCTGGGCCGGTTCTGACCGAGATGGACTCGGTGCCAGGTGGTGTCGGTCTGCTTCATGCGCTGACCCGGTCGATGCGTGATGTCGGAGGAAGTGGTGTTTTTGGCGGGACGGGCGGGATGCTTTCCGGATTTGCGTCCATGATCCGTTCGCAGGTCCCGGATCCGTCGCTTGCAATCCTTGTCTCTGACGAGTCTCATGACTATCGTTCTGAGATGCGTTACCTTGCAGAGTGTCTTGATGCCGACTTCTTTCCGGCGGCCTGCCTGCATCCGAGAGAGATTTCTTTTGATGGTGAAGGGATTTTTCGAAAGGATTCTTCCGGAAATGTCATTAGAATCAATATTATATACCGGTTTTTCGAGCTTTTTGATCTTCCCAATATTCCTAAAATCGATATCATCCAATACTTTGTCAAAGGGGGAAAGCTTAAGGTAACTCCCCCCTTCAAGCCATGGCTTGAAGAAAAGCTTGGCATGGCCCTCTGGCACCATCACCGTTTGGATGGCTACTGGAAATCCGAGATCAGTGAAAGCTACAGGGGTGTTCTGAACCAGATCATTCCGAAGACATGGCCGCTCGACCCGACCCCTGTTCCTGCAGGTGCTGCGATTGTTGGCCTGGAAGTCAAAGGTCGGAGGCTCCTCGATTTTCAGTCTTTGGTCGGGTTGACTCAAAAAGAACGGGAACTCATCATTAAACCCTCCGGATTTTCACCTGAGTCCTGGGGGAGCAGGGGTGTCGTTATTGGCCACGACCTCCCGGAGGAAGACTGGAACCGGAGCGTTGCCGACGCTTTTAGTGCATGGCCGGTCACTCCGCATATCTTGCAGCCGTTTGTTCGTACATCATTGTTTGAATTTTCCTGTTTTGATATTGATACCGATTCTGTCGAATCGGGCTTATACCGGGTTCGAGCCTGCCCTTATTATTTTGTCCGGGGAGGGAAAGCGATTCTCGGTGGTGTTCTGATAACTGCCTGTCCACAGGACAAGAAAATCATCCATGGCATGACGGATGCGATCCTTGCTCCTGGTGCACCGGTTCGACTGGAAATGTCTTTATAGCTCTGGAGTTTATATATGGAAGAATGGCAAAGGCTTCTTGTGGACGGCATCCGTCGTTCGGATCAGCTTCCCCAGGATTGGCGCCTGGCGAAGGACGGTGTAGAACAAAAAGATGTGGAAGAGATTTTCCCGGTCAGGATCAATGCCTATTACCAGTCCTTGATCAAGGATCCTATGGGGCCGATTGGCCGTCAGGTCATCCCCGACCCGGAAGAGATCATGGATATGGATAGCCCTCTCGATCCGTTGTCCGAAGATGAGGACAGTCCCGTTCCGGCTATTGTTCACCGGTATCCGGATAGGGTTCTTTTTCTTGTCACAAACCAATGTCCGATTTACTGCCGGTATTGTACAAGAAAGAGGATGATCGGCACCCCGGAAGGAGTTGTCACGAGGGACGAGGTAGACGAGGGAATCGCCTATATCAGGGAGCATACGGAGATACGGGACATTATCATGTCTGGCGGAGATCCTCTGATGCTGAAGGATGATTATCTCGAACACATTATCTCTTCCCTGCGGGCTATTCCCCACGTCGAAATCATCAGGATCGGCTCGAGAGTGCCCTCGTCACTTCCTCAGAGGGTAACTCCGTCCCTGGTTTCAATGCTTCGGAAGTATCATCCCCTTTACATGAACCTGCACTTCAATCATCCGGATGAGATTACTCCGGAAACATCCCTGGCCTGCACTATGCTTGCAGATGCGGGAATCCCGCTGGGGTGCCAGACGGTCCTGATGAAGGGGGTCAATGATGACGCGGCTGTATTGAAGAGGCTTTTTCAAAAGCTTCTGACCATCAGGGTCAAGCCTTACTATCTTTACCAGGCCGACCTGACGAGGGGTGCGAACCACTTCAGGACACCTGTTTCCAAGGGGCTTGAAGTGATGAGGGAAATTCAGGGGCACACCTCGGGCATGGCCGTTCCCCATTATGTGATTGATGCTCCCGGTGGAGGTGGAAAGATCCCTGTTCTTCCGTCTGATTACATGATTTCGATGGGTGACGGAGATGTTGTCCTGAAAAACTATGAAGGGAAAATCTTTACCTATCCGGATCCGTCTTCCGGAGCAGAGACAATAGCGAAGTCTTCTTCCGAGGGAGATGGCGTTTGCTCGAATCCTCGGGAATCGGCTTCACGGACCATTCATCCGGGAATGATCGATGAAGCCCGCTGAAGAAATGGGTGGCTCCACTCCTGACCCCACTCCGTCTTCTTCCCGACCGGACCACTCTTTCCCCCCTGAAGAGCGAAGGGGGGTCTATCATGCCATCTATACAAGGCGTGATATACGAAAGGAATTTCTCCCGGATCCAATTCCGGATGAAACGCTTGTCCGGCTGCTGAGGGCAGCTCATCATGCCCCTTCCGTGGGATTTATGCAGCCATGGAACTTCATCCTGGTGAAAGATCACAACATCCGGATGCAGCTCAAGCATGCCGTCGACAAGGAACGGCAGTCTGCGGCTGTTATCTTTGAATCTCCGCGGGCGGAAAAATTTCTCTCTCTGAAAGTTGAGGCGATTCTGGAAGCTCCCCTGGTTATTGCCGTGACGATTGACCCTTCAAGGGAGGGTCCTCACGTCCTGGGGAGGTTGTCTGATGCCGATACGGATCTCTACAGCGCTTCATGTGGGATCATGAACATGTGGCTTGCTGCCCGGGCGGAAGGGATCGGTATGGGTTGGGTGACAATTTTTCGAAAGGGGGATGTCCAGTCGATTCTTGGCCTTCCCTTTCATATCAGACCGATAGGTCTTTTGTGTCTCGGATTTGTTTCAGCTTTTCCAAACCGCCCCATGCTTGAAACTGAAGATTGGGCCTACCGGCAAAAACTTTCGGATCTGGTTTTCCTCGACCGCTGGAATGGTCAGGATGGCGAACTGCTGAAAAAATTGAGGGATGATCTTGATCGATCGGAGGATTTTTTTTGGGAACATTGAGTGACAGGGAGATATTGAGACTTGTTTCAGATGGTCACATTCATTCGGGGCGCTATCAGCGCTTCGAAATCCAGCCGGCCTCTCTTGATTTGCGCCTGGGATCGATTGCCTACCGGGTAAGAAGCAGCTTCCTTCCCCAAGGAGAAACCGTCCAGAATCTTCTCCCGGAGATGACCCTGTATCAGATAGATCTCAATTCCCATCCCTATATTGAGCCGGGAGCGATCTATATCATTCCGCTTGATGAATATCTCTCCCTTCCTTCTTCCATAGGAGGAAAGTCCAATCCCAAAAGCTCGACAGGCCGGATTGATGTCTTTACCCGTGTCCTGACTGAAAGTGGACACCGTTTCGACGATGTTCCTTATGGGTATTCAGGGGCGCTCTATCTGGAGCTTTTTTCCCGCTCTTTCCCGTTGAGGATTTCTGCGGGACTTTGTCTTTCCCAGCTGAGGCTCTTTTCCTCAAGGGACATCCTGTCGGATGAGGATCTTTCCCTTCTTCACAAAAAGTATTCGCTCTATTCAGAGGAGTCGGAGGGGGGGCTTCAGGATGGGCTTGTCCTTGGTGTGGATCTGTCCGGAGGGGATGTTGTCGGCTACCGTGCCCGGAAAAGCTCCGGGATTCTTGACCTGTCGTCTCCACTCCCTCTTTCTCCGGAGGCATTTTGGGAACCTATCAAAACGCCCGCTGGTGGCTCCCTGATTCTGGAGCCTGAGGAATTTTATCTGTTTGCTTCACGTTCAAGGCTTAAAATCCCGAAAGATTACGCTGCCGAGATGCTGGAATTTGATGCTCAGTCGGGGGAGCTCAGGACACATTATGCGGGTTTTTTTGATCCTGGCTTTGGTTTTTCCGAGCAGGGTGCAAGGGCTGTCCTGGAGGTGAGACCTCATGATGTTCCCTTCAGGATCGTTGATGGCCAAAGAATCTTCAGGTTGCGCTACGAACGGATGAACCGCCCGCCGGACAAGATTTATGGTCAGGATATCGGCTCAAACTATAGTGCCCAGGGGTTAAAGCTAAGTAAATATTTCAGCGATTTTTCTTTTTGAGATTCCCTCCAGTTTTTTGATCGATCAATTGACTTGGTGTTTGTATGACTCTTAGACTAAAACAGCATGGTTTCAGATCCCCTCTTCCTCCAGCTGACAGAAGGAGTCCTTTCCGATGAGCGATCACGGTTCATTATCTCCGCCGAAGCATCAGCCACCATTCGACCAATCCTCTCCCCGCGAATCTTCGGAAAACGATGAGAAAAAGCGCATGGAGACACTGTTCCGTTCCATGATTGACGGGGTTGACCGAATTGCCAAAAAGCTTGATGACCATGATGGGATTCGCAAGGATCTTTTCAGTTTCAAGAAAAATCTTTATGAAGCAGAAGTAGAGTGGGGGCGACTCCTGTCCGAACAGGAAAAGATGAATGAAGTCCTTGAAAAGGTCACCAGTCCAGCCTTCAGGATCGGAACGTTGATTGAAGTCATGGAAGATGGTTTTGTCTGGGTATCCGTTGGAGGTGGAGATTATCATGCGGCTCTCGATCCCAGGATCGATCCCTCCACATGTCATCCCGGAATGAGAGTCCGACTGAATGAGGCCATGTCTCTTGTAGGTGTACTCGATGCGGATATGCATGGGCCAGTTACACGGGTCGAAAAAATTCTGCCGGATGGTCGTCTTGAGATTGGCCAGGACCGTGCAATGGGAAACGGAATGGGTTCGATGGTTCTTGGGCGAGGGGAGAAACTTCTGAATGAGCCGGTGGCTCCCGGTGATTCGGTTCGTCTTGACCCTTCATCAAGGCTTGCCCTCGAGAAAGTTTCTTCCCAGGACAGTCCTTATCTGATCAAGGAAGTTGCCGACATTTCCTGGTCTGATATCGGTGGGCAGAAGGAAGCACTTTCGGAGATCCAAAAGGCGATCCTGAATCCTGTTCTTCACCCGGATCTTTTTCAAAAATACCATTTCAAGTCTCCCAAGGGATTTCTTCTCTATGGTCCTCCGGGATGCGGAAAGACGCTGATCGGGAAGGCAACGGCCAACTATATCGCAGGGGAGATGTCAAAAAAGGAAGGCAGGGAAATCAAGGGAACATTCTTTCATGTGAAGGGACCCGAGATTTTTAATATGTGGCTTGGGGAATCTGAACGTATTGTCAGGGAGCTTTTTGCGCAGGGCAGGGAGTCACGTTCAAGGGGCGAGTTTCCGGTTCTGTTTATCGATGAGGCGGAGGCAATTCTTGGGACGAGAAAGTCCTCAAGGGCATTTAATATACACAATACGATCGTCCCTATGTTTTGTGCCGAGATGGATGGTTTATCCTCTCAAGCCGGATTTATGGTGATTCTTGCCACGAACCGTCCGGAAATCATTGATCCGGCAATCCTGCGTCCAGGGCGAATTGATCGCAAAATACGTGTTCTGCGTCCGAATAGGGAAGCAGCTTTTGAAATATTGTCCCTTGCTATTCCTCCTTCGATCCCAACGGTCAAGCAATCCACCGTTCTTGACGGAAAGCAAAGGGAAGAAATGCTCTCTGCTTTTCTTGACAGACTTTATGCCTCGAGCCAGGAAAATGCGGTCATGGATCTTTTCTTCCGCTCCGGTCGAAGGGAAACGCTCTATCGCAAGTCCTTCCTTTCCGGGGCAATTCTTGTGTCAATTTTTGACAGGGCCAAGGAGAAGGCTCTTTTACGCGAGCTGTCGAATTCCGAAGAAGTTGCCGGAATCCAGGAAGAGGATTTGTGGGATTCGCTCTCCAAGGAGTTTGAGGAAGGGGATATTTTGCCGGATTCCGATGTTGCAAGAGATTGGCTGAATCTTCTGGATCTTCCTTCACGGGATGTCGTGGATATCAGGCGTATTCGCCCGGGAGAGAAGGAGCGTTCTTTTCTTGAACGCCGGCAGATCGAATGATGGATCCTTCTTTTCCTGTTATTGCCGGGATCGAGACGGAGTACGGGATTGTCCGGAGCGATATTGAGAATTCTGATCCTGTTATTGAGTCAATGGAGCTCATTCGGTCTTACGATGGTAGCGAGTCTTTAAAGTGGAACTACTCGGAGGAGGATCCTTCGATGGATGCGAGAGGGTTCCACGCCGAGGGACTTGCCCAGGATATTGAGGAGCAAGAGTTTACCCGTTCCGATCATCAGCGTTTTTTTTCGTTCAGGGAGATGAAAAGCGACCGGATCCTTCGAAACGGAGCCCGATTTTACAACGATCACACTCACCCGGAATATTCAACACCTGAGTGCCACAGCCTTTTCGAGCTCCTTGCTCAGGACAGGGCGGGAATTCTGATCATGAGGATGGCAAAGAAGAACCGTGAGAGCCGCCTGGGATCGGGTGGAAAAATTGCCCTGTACAGAAATAATACGGACTATCATGGACACAGCTATGGTTGTCATGAAAACTACCTTCTTCCCAGGGAGATCCCCTTTGAGAAGATTGTTTCCCATCTTCTCCCCTATCTGGTTGCCAGAACGATACTAATTGGTTCAGGAAAATATGCAACTGAGTCTTCTGAGCGGCCGGGAGAAATTCGCTATCAGATCTCCCAGAGAGCCGATTTCATGGAGGCATTGATTGGTGTGGACACAATGCATAATCGTCCCCTGGTCAACAGTCGTGACGAGCCTCATGCCCAAACATCTTCCTACCGGAGGCTCCATCTGATTTCAGGTGATGCCAACATGTCCGAATGGCAGACAGCGATGAAAGTGGGAATGACAAAACTGGTTTTGAATTTGCTTCTAAGGGATATTTCGGTTTCAGGGGTTGCCATGTCTGATCCAGTTCAAGCAATCAAGGAGATTTCCCGGAACCTCTATGATCAAAAGCCTGTCCCGATGAAAAATGGTGGCGAAATGTTCGCATCGGAAATCCTTGAGGCCTATCTTCATGTTTGTCAGAGCTTTTCCCCTAAGGACAAGGAGAGTTCCTGGGTCCTGGGAGAATGGGCATCGGCCCTGGAAGATTTCCGAAGGGATCCATCACTTTTGTCGGACAGGGTCGATTGGGTTGCAAAGAAAGAACTTTTCGACTCTTTCAGGCAAGAGCAGTCATTGGCCGCAAATGATCCATGGCTTCAAAGCCTGGACCTTGCCTACCATGACCTGGATCCCGAAGAAGGTCTGTTTTGGGAGATGGAGTCCGCCGGTTCCATTCGCCGGTTGACGAAGGATGAGGATGTTGTCAGAGCTCTGAGTGTTTCTCCCGGACAGGGGCGCCCCAGGATCCGGAGCGCGATCCTCTCCCATTTTGCGGAGAAGGTTTCGGAGGCTGGGTGGGAAAGGATAAGATTCCATGATGGGTCGGTTGTTGATCTTCCTCTTTTTCTCAGGGAGACTCCCGAACAAATGGATGTGCTTGAACAAAAGGTGATGGGACTTCTTCACCCAAGGGAACTTGTCGCCCTTTTTCAGCTTTAGAGGGAATGACTTCTCCAGTCCTTAACGTTTGACCAGTATGGAGGGTTCAAGATGTTTACTGAAAAAACGCTGTCAGCACATTTTATCATTGCTTTTCCGGATCAACCCGTTTCTCCTGCTTCACCGGGAAGACGCGAGAACAAGCAGGAAGCTCCTGTTCCCAAAAAACCGGAAGGCGGTCGTGATGGCGTTGATCGTCTTCGCGAAAGGATGAAAAGGGTGGATCCCAATCAATCCGAGCGATATCGGCAAAGGACCGGCCAATGAAAATAACCGATTCCGTCAAGGGGGCATCCGGATCTTTTGTGGACCTTTTAAAGCAGCATCAGGGCGCTTCTCCAAATTTTTCAGTGGAGAGATCCTCCTCGGGAAAAGTGCCGGAGATTCAGGCGACAACGATTCTTGCCTTTCACTTTTCGTCCGGTGTTCTTGTTGCCGGTGACCGTCGGGCGACAGCCGGCAACAGGATTATGGCCAATCGTGTGGAGAAGGTTATTGAAATTGACGGGCGTTCTGTCCTTGCTATTTCAGGTTCGCCAGCTCAGGCCATCGAGATGGCAAGGGTTTTGGACCACTCTTTTCGATACTATCGACGTTCTCAGCTTGACGAGATGTCCCTTGAGGGGCAATTAAGGCTTCTTGCCCAGCTTCTGAAGGAAAATCTCCCTATGGCAATGAACGGAGTCGGTGGGGTCGTTCCCCTGTTCATTACCTTTGACCCGGAAACAAATGGTCCCAGAATTTATTTTTACGATATTCTTGGTGCCCATTTTGAAGGAACTCCTTTTGCAGTGGGGGGGTCCGGTTCTCTTGAAGTACAGGGCATCCTGAGATTTCTTGATCACTGGGGACTCCCTGGCGGGCTTTCCTCCCTATCCAAAAAAGATGCGATCGTCCTCAGTCTGAGACTTCTTGAAACGGCATCCTATTTTGACTCCGCAACGGGAGGAGTTCAGTCGGGTGACAGGATTTACCCTGTCATCAAGCTGGTGTCGGGTGACGGTCTTGAAACAGTGGGCGAGGACCTTTTAAAAGAGATTCTGGAAACGGAGGTTCATGGTGTTTGATGAACCTTATCGTTGGGTTGATGCGATCAATCAGCGCAGGGACTACATCGAGGAGCAACTGAAACGTTCTTCGCCTGTTGTGGCCGTGTCTGTGGAGGAGGGCATTTTGCTGCTTTCTTTTTATCGCAGAACCTCAAAAATTTTTGAAATTTATGATCGCATGGCGATGGGTGCGATCGGACATCCTGCAGATATCGAGATGATCCGGATGGCCGCAATCAATACTTCTCATGTTGAAGGATTTACCAGGTCGTCAAGAGATGTCTCGATGAGGAGACTGACTATGTTTACCCTGTCTCCCAAGCTTAAATCCTCATTTGAGGATGTTATGTCTTCCCCATTGATTTACAGGGGGATTTTTGTTGAAGCAGGAGCTTCTCCACGGGAAGATCTTTTCTATGAACTCGATTTCGATGGTCAGGTAAAGCCTTCTAAAATATCTGCCGTGATTTCAAACGGTGAGGATCTCTCGGATCGTATCAGGAAGATGCTGCCTTCAACTGTTCTGTCTGGAAAAGAGGCTCTTCCTGTATTGGTTGATGCGTGCGTTTCGGGAAGTCTGGACTTTGAAGAGGCAGGGATGGATGCAGATGGAAAAATTCTTGATGAGGATCTCTACCGGCGCAAGAAAGAGCTTTTTCTGTCTGAAAGGGAGCCTGACATTCAGCTTCTGGATCGTCGAACCGGTTTGATGAGATCTCTTCCATTGCCGAGTATGCCTTAATCACATCCATTCTCCGGAAGGAGGGTCTGCTCTTGCGCTCCATCATAGGACTTGAAACGGAATATGGAACCTTGTTGAACAGGGAGCCTGGTTCTGTAAGGGATCTTTTTCGACAGGAAGAGATTTTCCAGCGATTGAGGGACCATATCTTCCATACCCGGCGTCTTGGTGTGATCGATCAGCATCAGCGGGCATATGATGAACCTGTCGGGAATGGTGGTTTTCTGAAAAATGGCGGAAGGCTTTATGTCGACATGGGGCATCTGGAGTATGCTTCTCCGGAAGCGCTTGATCTTCTGGATCTTGTTCTGGTCGACAGGGCTGGCGACCAAATTCTTCAGGACGCGATTAACGAGCTCGGTCTGACTTCGGAAATCTCCCTGATTAAAAACAATATAGACCATCAGACACTTGCCACATTCGGTTCTCATGAGAATTATCTTGTCTCAAGGCAGTTTCCTTTTACGGAAAAGGGAATGGAGCCACTGGTGGCCTTTCTTGTAACAAGGCAGATCTTCACTGGAGCAGGACGGGTTGGTTCTGCCAATCTCAATGAAAGCATTATCACTTTTCCTCCAACGGACAAGGTGGTTACTTTTCAGCTTTCCCAGAGAGCTGATTATGTTGTTAACAAGTTTTATCAATGGGTCCAGATGAACCGGTCGATTGTGAATACCCGCGACGAGCCACTGGCTGATCCGGCCCTGTTTCGCCGAATGCATCTGTTGATGGGTGATTCAAACATGTCTCAATTTGCCACGGCGATGAAATTTGGAACGACCAGGCTCGCTCTTTCCCTCATTGAGGATGGTTTTGCTCCTGCAGTCGGGATTATTGATCCGGTTCGGGCCAACCATGCGATTTCCCATGACATATCGATGGGCTGGAGGGTGATGGACAATGATGGACAAATGTTGACGGCGACAGATTTGCAATGGATGTTCTTTGAGGCGGCGGACAGGAACTATCGTGGCAGGGATGAGGAAACGGACTGGGTTCTTTCAGAATGGGCTGAGCTCCTCTCCGACCTTGGCAAAAAAGATCCTTCAAAGGTTGCTGACCGCGTTGACTGGGCTGCAAAATTTATTCTCCTGAATCAGTTCAGGGAAGAGGAAGGACTGGAGTGGGGAGATCCATGGCTTGAGAGCCTGGATCTTGAATATCACAACATTCATCCTGAAAAGGGGTTGTTTCGGATTCTCGAACAGGAGGGGAGACACCGGAGACTGATCTCCGACAGGCAAATTTCGGATGGTGTGAGCCGACCCCCAGACTTTACGAGAGCCTGCGGCCGCTCAATGGCGGTCAATCATATCCTCGAGGAAAATGATCTGTCCTATATTATCCAGTGGTTCGGGATCCAAGTAAATGAGGGCGAGGTATTGTACATGCTTGATCCACTCAAGACCTACCACTGTGAGGTGGATCAGTATTTTTCCGATCCACCGGATGCAGAGGGAAGTTCTTTTGAAGCCTAGGAAATATCCCTCTGTTTTGTGACATAGGCAAGGTAGGGGTCCCACATGGCTCCTGTTGCTGACATCACAAAATCGGCCCCTTCGTTTATAAATAACTGGTAGTCATCGGGGGTGTTGTAGCCGCCCACTCCGATAATGTCAACCTTCAAATTCCCTTTGTCAATCACTTTCCTGAGTATTCCAACTGTCTGTAACGCAAGATTTCTGATGCCGGCGCCGCAAAGGCCGGATCGTTCCCGGCCTGGCCCTGGGAGGGCAGGTTGCCCGTTGGAGTTGATGATTGTCCCGGAAACGGTATTGATTGCTCCGATTCCCTGGATATATGGGGCCGCTTTTTCCATCAGCATTTCCGCAAGGTCAGGGTCGGAGATCTGTCCGACCTTCATAATCAAAGGGGTCTCCCCAATGGCTTCCCTGACCATGGAGAGAACCTTCATGCTCGACTCTGGACTCTGGTAGAGCTGCCCTTCTTTTCCCTTGACGTTCGGGCATGAGAAATTGACCTCGATAGCCATTGCGCCGGCTTCTTTTGCCATTTTGGCTGTTCGGGCAAAATCTTCAGGCATGGAGCAGTCGTTTTGTTCGATACCAACAACCGAGACGACAAGAACCTGATTTTGTGCGAGCGAGTTGATCGATTCCCTGATGTCGGGGATCCAGACAGAAGGCGGCTGGCTGGGCATTCCAAAAGAATTTGTGATCGTTACAGAGCTCATTGATTGAGGATGAAAGTCCAGGGTCGCAATGAGTGGGGATGCAAGATCTTCCATTTTGAACGGTCGATTGAATGGAACATAGAGACAGTTTGGGTTTTGATAGGAAGGATGACTATGGCTCCTGACGGTTTTATAGGTCAGGATGTCGAATCCCATTTTTGCGTAAAAGCCGATCCAGTCGGAGTTGAGGAGTGGTCCTGCCGGAATTCCTATCCTTGAACGGCAAGGTATCCCAAGAAATGAAACCAGCTGGTGTGTGCTTTGCAGTGGAGGAGGGGCAATTCCGAAGACCGGTCCGTTTCGATAGTTTTCCTCATAAGAGATTCGAATGTCATAAACTGGAGGTGCGATCGACAATTCTGGCTCCTTTGGAATCAATGGTTGATGGGATCAGGACAGCTTGATATTCCTGATCGTTCATAAATGTTTCCATGGCGCTCCGGACCTTCTCTATGACATCC
Organism: Nitrospirota bacterium; assembly: GCA_021829515.1. The sequence continues at coordinate 39,391 of JAKBPM010000002.1, forward strand.
TGTTCCGGTGCAAGAGCCACCATTGTTGATCCAGCTCCGGATATGACGAGGTTTGATGCTCCGGCTTCGACTGCGACTTTCTGGATCAACGAGAATTTTGGTATCAGCGGACCCCTGTAGGGAGAGACCAGTGGATCACTGACCATTTGGCAGAACAGTTTGCGGTTGTTTGCGGAAACTGCGGCAAGAATGCCGGCCGTTCTCATGATGGCCTCGACAGAGTTAGTAAATGGTACCTTTTCGGGGATCGCTTTCCTGGCCTCTGCTGTTTTAAGGAGTGCCCCCGGTACAATGAAGAGGAGGCAAATGCCTTCAATCGATCCAAATCGGAAGGAGCTTTTCAGATTTGTTATGGAAACGGTCACTCCGCCAAGGAGACAAGCCGATACGTTATCAAGAAAATAGCCTCCGCTGACTCTGCTTTCTGCCGTGGCTGCGGCTTCTAGGATATCCTGTTGTGTGAAAATTTCCCCAGCAAGAATATTTCCCAGAAAAGCTCCTCCAACGGCCGATGCTGCACTTGAGCCAAGGCCAGACCCAGGTACGCCTTTTTCGATTGACATGATCAGGTCTTTGTCAGTTAAGCCTGCTTTGTCGAGAATGATTCTGGCAGCGATCGTTGCCGTATTTTGTTCCGGATCCAGTGGCAAACTGGCCCAGGCTCCGGAAATTGAAGTGATCCTGTCCCCTGAGCTGTTGTTTTCGAGGTGACCGGTTATCAGGTCACCCATTCCGGTTACGGCCATTCCCAGTGTGTCGAACCCGGGTCCGATATTTCCGACCGAAGCTGGAGCGTAAACTGTTACCGGTCCCACAGGGGTCTCTTTCAAAGGGATCGTCCTCCCAGCTCCGGAGGATTGGGGATCTGAAGGTCAGAAACAACACGGCCCTTTTGGAGATGTTCTGAAACAATTCTTTTGACGTCTTCGGATGTTTGTACCCGGTAATAGACACCATCAGGATAGATTGCCAGCACAGGTCCTTCCTCGCAGGTATCGAGACAGCCGCTTTTGTTGATCCGGATCGGTCCAGGAACATGGTTTAAGAGGACCTCTTCCTTCAGCTCTTCAAGCAGTGGGGCGATTCCTCTGGCAGCACAGGATCCTCTTGGATGGTTTGGCGGACGTTCATTTGTGCAGGCGAAAAGGTGATATCTGAATCTCCCCATTGCTTTTGTCTCCTTAACTATTTGGTTTTTAATGTCGGCAGGAGGCAGGACTCCAGCGGGGTATTCCCCTGATTGTTCAACTCCGATCAGGGTTCATGACAGGTGAAAGAACTTTGGAAGGATTGTTCCCACAAAAAGGCCCGCCAATGCCGCTGATCCCCCAAGAAGGACCATTTCTCCCGCCCCCTTGATTGCCGGTTCGTTCGAGTAATAGGATTTTATAACACCGAGGGTTGCCAATACTACTATGGACAGAGCGAGTGACAGGTCGAATGCAAGTGAAAGGGAGTGGGCCAATGCGTAAGGGAGAAGAGGCGGAACCCCCCCGACGAGAAAAGAGAGACCCAGCCATGTTCCATCTTTTAGGGGGTGAATCTTGTCGATATCATTCAGTCCAAGCTCTTCTTTCATCATGAATGCATGCCAAAGCTTAGGGTCTTTTGTGATTCTTTGAACGAAGAGCATGGCTTCTTCATGTGAAAAGTGCATTTGCAGGAGAATGTCGATGACTTCTTTCCGTTCAAGCTCCGGAGTGTCCCTGATTTCTTCCCACTCCCTCCTTGATTCCCTGAGGTAGAAGTCCCGCTGGCTTCTTGATGCCATATAGCCCCCAAGGAACATTGAGATGGACCCTGCAATATTGGACATGACTCCAGAAAAAAAGATCGTATGCATCGGGAGTGCTGACCCGGTCAACCCCCCGATGAAGCTGACAACGGTAACCAGCCCGTCATTGATTCCGAGAACGGAATCCTTGATCCGCCTTCCTTCTGGGGAATGCCATGCTTCAACGGATGGAAGAGAATTTTTCATATCTCCATCATATCAAAAAACATAGCCCCAGTCTTAGAGCACTGGGGCTGGATAGAAATCCCAATATATTCTTGACAAGTATTTATGTGGGGGGTATGATCCACCCGATCCCTTCCTGATATTCCCTTTGTAAAAGGGTATATTGTGTCCGGAGTGGGGGGTCGTCAGCTATTATTTTTCGGAGTTTATCCGATAGTAGGATCGTTTACCGGTCCATGGATTCCATGGAAAATCGGAGGGTATCAAAATGGGAAACAGCATGAAGGGTTTTGTGGCGTATGCCTTGGTTGGTGCATTTGTGGCCGTGGGCAGCGGATGCGTCGTTGGGTTTTGTTTGCAGGAGTGGTTGGGTGCGCACCGGTTTCCGACATGGCGCGGAGATTATGAGTGGGTTTACGAAGTGATGGTCATCTCCGCAATAACTGGAATGGCAGTTTCTTTGTGGGCGCGCTCACTTCATCGCAAGGAAGAAAACTGGTGATTGGACTCTGAAAGGCTGAGCTTCCGTTTCAATGAAGCCTTCTTTTCAGCTGACCTCTCGTTGAACTTAAAGAATGTTTGAACATTGTAAAGGAGAAAGCGATGAATCTTCTTTCTACGCTGGCACAATTATCTGATTCTTCCAACTGCTGTGGTGCTACCCCAGGCGGTAACGCCAGTGTTTCTGCTTTTGCGGCATTGATGGGAACGGCCACAGCTCTGACCAGCTTGCTCCTTATGATCCAGTGCATGACCGGAATTGGCGCAAAGCCTAAGTTTGACCCTACAAAAGGGAAAAAATAGTTTCCTTGAGAGGTCTGCCGGGAATCTTGTCCCTGGCTCTTGAACCGATTGTTGGACAAGTCAGGTTGGGTGTAGAACCCTCAACCTCAAGTGAGGAGTGGTGAATGGCTTATCGTGAGTATAAATTTGGTACCATGATGATCGGGACGCTTTTTGTAATCGTTCTCTCGATCGTTGTTTTGTTCCCATCCCTCCAGATGGCGAAAATCCCTCCGACAGCCACGGCAGTCCAGAAATCAAAGGACTACGGCTCTGAGAGCGGATGGACGCTTGAAGATCCTATGATGACCGGTGACAATCGGCCAACTATGATCGGAAAAGGAAAGGTTGTTTTTATTCGCGAAGGTTGCTGGTGGTGCCATACGCTGCTACCTGAGCAGACCCAGGACTGGCAGTATTTTGGAGCTCCTCCGACAGCAGCTGACTTTGTGGGTGAGAGCCCGACAGTGTTCGGCTCCGATCGTAAGGCTCCTGACCTTCTCCATGTGGGAAGCCGTTTGCCGATCAAGGGATGGCATCTTGTCCATCATGCCAATCCAAGAGCTGTTCAGCCCAAGTCCATGATGCCGGCTTTTAACTATCTCCGGAAAAAGGATCTTGACGCTCTGGCCGATTACATGGCAAGCTTGAAATAGACGTCTTCAATTGACGGAGATGTTTCACTGCAATTATACTTGTAAGGAGTTATAAAATGGCTGATATTGACGAGATGTTGAACGAAAGGTATGACGGAATTCTTGAAGGGACGAATAACATCCCTGCAGCGTTGATTCTCATTTTGACAATGACTGTTGTTACGGCTGAGTTGCTGACCTTCCCGCTTTTTGGAGCAAGGCCCCAGTATCCAGGCCATCCCCATCACTGGCTCATTATGGGAGCTCCCGTCCTGAAGGCACATTTGTCGAAAACCTTGGCGCGCCCATGGTGGGATCAGGGTTATATCATCAACTCAACCTATGTTTGTTTTTTCTATGTCTGGATGGGCCTTTTGTTGAAAAAAACAGAGGTTTCAAAAGACTTTTAATTTTGAGTATCGATTGCAAGAGATTTCTGGAGAAAACTCTCCTGGGAGGGTCATATGTGGAACTTAAATAGTCCTTACGTTTTTTGGGTTATAACGATGATGATGTTGGCTTGTTCTCTGATCTATTCTTTCTTTATCGACGAGAGACGGCCAGAGTAGTTTTTAGTCGCAGGAGAAAGGCCGGATTATTTCCCATCCGGCCTTTCTCATTTCCGGCATATTGGACCAGGGCGGTTCGCTTGCGACCGCCCTTTTTGTTGACCCGGGAATGCGAGGGGCCGTAAAATAACAGGTAAGAGGGTCCTGTATGAATATCAAACTGTCTGTTTCTATCGTTATCTTTACCTTCCTGATTGCTGCTGTTTTTGTCTTTCTCATCATGTCCCGTTATATCATTGGCCCTTTTGGAAAGTTGAAAAAAGGAGAGCAGGTTGTTGTCGTCCTCAGTATTATCGGAGTGACCGTCGTTCTGTTGTTTGCGGTGGTTCAGCTCGTCTTGAAAATTCTGGTTTGATGAGGTTCTGGCAATGAAGACTGGGGAAAAGGTTGTGTTTATGCTTACGGCCCTGATGATTGGGGTTGTAATGATTTTGTATGTATTGGGCCAGATGCATATCATTAACTTCTGGACGACGAATGATGTGTATGTATTTAACAAAAAAACAGAAGCAGGCTTTCATGTTTTCAAAAGAGATGGCTGCAAGAACTGTCATGTTCTCTACGGAGATGGAGATTTTGCAGGTCCGGATCTTGATGGAGAAGGAACCAAAAGAACGCGCCAGTGGCTGGAAGCTTATATGAAAGACCCGCACAAAGTCTTTTTCAATACCAGACACGATGGAAAATTTGCAACGGATTTTTCTGATATTCCTCCAGCTGACAAGGCGATGCTTCTGGATTTGTTGACATCAACCCAATCGCTTCCAGGCTCTCCCAACTATCCTAAACCGCCAAAATAAATGAGAAAGGGTTAACGATGAAATTACCAGAAGGAATTGTTGCCTATCTTTGGACAGCGACAGGACTGGTATCCCTTGTACTGGTCGTAATCGGTATCTACTGGGCCTATAAGAACAACCAGTTTGACGAAAATATCAAATATCTGGTTTTTATGGAGGATGATGATGATCGAAAGAATCATATTGAGGCAATGAAGGAAAAGGAACTAGAAGACCGTAAGTAGGTTGGGGGAGGTCTGTCCAGATGAATCTCGAGAAAAATTATATTCCCCGGGTGGTTCTTGCAATGATTCTGGGAGTGCTTGGTTATTGGATCATAGATTCAGTATTTCACCTGACCGATGGTGCCTTCCATCACCTGTTCGGAGGTGGAATTCTCTGGACATACCTTCTTGTGCCGGCATTGGTTGCTTTTTATGTTGGATTCATTGTCGGAAAGTGGGGAAAGTACTGGGGGGCAGTTCCGCCGATGGCGTATATTCTCTGGGCCTACATGAATGCTTCCCGATCCGGAAGCTTTCATACGGTCGGTCTGCCGACCGCTCCCTTTATGATGATTTTTTTTATTACTGTTCCGGAAGTATCATTTGTGGGAGGTTGGGCAGGCGAGTATCTCCGCAAACGGCAGGACAAGATTAAAAGGCTGCGTCTGAAACAAAAATCAAACACCCAGACGTTTGAAAATGGGCGAAATGAAGGGAGTACTCCGCTATGAAAATCGAAGAAAGCGATCGGTTAGGACTTAAATTTATCCTTTTTGGTGTTTTCTGCCTTTTCATAGGGACGCTGCAAGGATTCCTTCAGTCAACGCCCAGACTTAGACATTGGGTTCATACCACCGGACAGGCCGGGCATCTTGTCGATCCGCTGGCGCATGCTCATATCAACCTGATTGGCGGAGTTGTTTCAGTCATGATGGCGGTGGTCTACTATCTGATCCCCCGAATGATGAAAAGGAATATCAAAAGTGCTTTCCTTGGCCAGGCCAATTTCTATTTTATGGTTTCCGGTGTCCTCTTGTTTTATGTGACACTTCTTGTTTTCGGGATTCTCGAGGGAAATCGGATGATCGATGAAGGGATTGTCTACCCCTTGGCTCGTGCCCATTATGAGCCGATTCACAGGATTGGATTCGTCTTTTCAGCGCTGCTTATGGGGTTGGCTCACTGGACCTTTGTCGCCAACATTTTCTGGACCTATTTTGCGAAGGAATCTGCTTCCGTTGTTCCTGACGTCGTTCCTGTGAAAGAAAGGGCTTGAGAAGATGACGGGTAAACAAGATGAATCCCTTGATCAAGTCGTCCCGTCGGGATCGGAAAGTCAGGAAAAGAAGGCTCCAGGCCCTTCAATCACAACAATGGATGACGATGATCTGACCTTGCAGGAACTCTCCCCCTGGAGACTGCCGTGGAAGGCCATATCTGTTACTGTCGTGATTCTGATCCTGATTGCGGGGGCAATCCAGATCGTGAGTTTGGCCTCGAACCGAATCAAGCGGCTTTCTGAGTCAAGCATCCGTACCCATGGTGCAACACCGGGTAATTTCAGGCCAATGGGAGGCGTTGTTCCCCACCTTTCGGCATCTTTGCCCATTTCCAAGGCAGCAAATGAAATGCCGGCAACTCCAAGCCTTGCAGTGCCTGCACCAAAAGGTGTCAGTTTGCCTCCCGGATTTGTCTATATTCCTGCTGGACCTTTCATCATGGGGTCGGACGATGCCTTCTCCAACTTTGATGAAAAACCTGTCCACAAGGTGTATTTGCCTCCTTATGCCATTATGAAAACATTGGTGACCAATCGCGAGTACAAGGAATTTATTGACCAGGCCCATTACCTGGCTCCCCCGGGCTGGAAAGGGAGAACCTACCCCAAAGGGAAGGGGGACCATCCCGTAACCTTTGTGAGCTATCTTAATGCGTCAGACTTTGCTAGATGGCAGAAAAGCCGGCTCTGCACGGAAGAAGAGTGGGAAAAGGCAGCTCGCGGTGTAGATGGAAGGCTATGGCCATGGGGGAATACATGGGATCCCCGTCGGGCGAACGCAAATTATACCGTCGGAGATACCACATCCGTTACAAGGTATGCCAACGGAGTCAGTCCATACGGTATTTACGACATGGCTGGAAATGTGTTCGAATGGACCTCATCGACATATAGGCCCTATCCGGGAAGTACCGCCAACAAGGCAAGATTTATGGCATATAAGGTCGATGCAACGGGAACCTTGCACCGGGTCAGGGGCAAGGTTTACAAGGTGTTGCGCGGAGGCTCCTGGAAAAGCGACCAGTATAGTGCCAGAACGACAGCGAGAAATCCCACCTGGCCAGACTATGCGTCAGATTTTTTTGGTTTCCGTACATGTCGCGATGTCATTCATGATTGAAGAAGGAGAGATTATGGATCGGGAAGAAGGTATCAAGGACTACATCATGAAGTTCTATTATGCATGTCTTTTATACGCGATTATCGGTTTTTCCTGGGGGTCGATCATGGGTGGAGTCGAACAGTTCAGGAACTTTGTACAGGCTGGCGCAGGAGGTCCTTCTGACCTGATCGTTCTTGGGCACACTCATATTAACCTCCTTGGATGGGTGGAGATGGCGATCTTTGGAACGATTTACTATGTGGTTCCAAGGCTTTACAACTCTCCCCTCTATAGTTACAAGCTTATGAAGATCCATTTCTGGACCCATAACATCGGGCTGGTGGGAATGGTTCTCTGTTTTAGTATTGCGGGTTACAAGGGGGGAATGATCCTCCTTCACGGTAATGTTGCTGATATCAAACCAGTGGAAGTCCCTTACATGGAACTGGTCGGTATCTTCGGAATGATGGTCCTTCTTGCAAACTTTATCTTTGCTTACAATATTTACAACTCTGTTCAAGTCGCAAAGGGGCGCAAGAAGCTTCCATCGGAAGAGGATGCCATGATAAGCGGTCGGGTGGCTGTCAGGGCAGGAGAATCGGTTTGAGCCGAAAAGGGCAGTTCTTGTTCCTGTGGATACTGTTTTTGTCCATTTGGACCGGCCTGTTTTTCCCGGTCCGGTCAGATGCCTATATGCCAAGGTATGTGCATGTAACACTGGGTGTTCCCTGGATTGCCTATCTTGTCTTTTTACTAGGAGTTCTGGCGCCGCTTTTTCTATATCTGGGAGTTTCATGGTACTGGCGTCATGAGATTGAATCCAGCGGTAAACAGGGTGATGATCAGGGCGAAGAATAGTCTCTCTGCAAAATTCCCCTGATTCTCCTTGTCGGAAAGGTTGGCTATGTCATCCTCTGTAAAAAATGCTTCACTTATTCCAATGCCCAGCATCAATAAAAATCCGTCCAAGTCCGGTGCAAAAAAGTTCTGGCGCGTTACAACTGTCAGATATCTTGTTCAGGGTACGATTCTTGCCACTATCGCGATATTGCCCTTTACGGGTTTGTTCCGGATAGATCTTTCCACAGGGCGTTTTTTGTTGGCTGGTTATCAGATCTGGTGGAGCGACTTTTTCCTTATTTTTCCTTTCTGGCTTCTCCTGATCGCGGGAGCTGCAACAGTTTATTCCATGCTCGGAATGGTTTTCTGCGGGTGGGCCTGTATTCAGAATACATTGTCAGAGTTTGTCGACTATCTCGTCATCAAGATACTGAAATCGAAAAAGCAAAGTCTCGGTCTTGACTCCCTGACAATAGGTGCGGATTTGAGCAAAAGCTCAAAGGCGACCCCTGTGGGATGGGTCCTTTTCGGCACCATTATTGTTCTGATGTCGATCGCTCTCGGTGTTGTCTTTGCGGGATATTTTGTCGCTCCAAAGGTCCTTTGGAACGATATCAGGACAGCCTCGAATACTCATGGAGTCTTCTTTATTATTCCAGGGATCGGGGCATTGTTTATCCTTGATCTCTTTCTGATACGTCATTACTGGTGCAATTGGGTTTGTCCGTATCCTCTCTGGCAGCACATGTTCAAAAGCGAAGCAACAATGAAAGTTGCCTTTGATGATGCGCGACGGGAGGAATGTACCGGATGTAACCTTTGCGTCAAGTCCTGCATCGTTGATATTGATCCACGAGATACGAAGAACTACACCCGTTGTATTAATTGTGGTGAATGTGTTGTTGCCTGTGAAGATTACTCAGGGAAAAAAAATGTCCCATCATTATTGACATTCCATTTTGACGGTTTTTCGATAGGCAAGGATGGAAAAAAACATATCAACAAGGTTTCCCCGGCACTGAACCGCTTTGCCTTGACGGCCGGTTTTACAATGATTCCCCTGACACTTTTCATTTATGGGATTTTTTCTTACATTCCGTTCCATATAACCTTTAGTCAGAACCCTGGCCAATTGACGAGCTACTCTCTTGCTATTTCTAATAAAAAGCCGGTTCCGCAAAGTTTTTTGATTCAGCAGGATGGGCTTCCTTCAGGAAGTGTCCGGATGGGAGCCGGTGAAGTGACTATTCCTGCCGGAGGAAAAAAAATAATTCCTTTTTCAATCCTTCCCAAAGAAGGCAACCTTTCGGAGGGATTGCATCCTTTCGTGATTCATGTAACTTCTTTGAACTCTAAAAAACAGGAGCTTTCCCAGGAGGCATCTGTCTATATAACTCAAGGATTGTGAAATATTTTTGGGCGGTCTGTATTCATCAGTATTATTGTGCGCAGGATCCCCCCGCTTAGGCGTTGCTTGCCAGGATTGAGGAAGAGAATGCTTCTCCTTATCCGTGAAGACCCTGTGCCATGCCCTTGAGCGGTGAAACGATGCCTGCAAACTGGTTTTCCGGTCAGGCGATGGAGCAGGGGATCTTCGGGCAGTTTGCCTCCCGTCTTGGATATAATGAGACGGTGAGCCGATTCGGCCTGTTCGACCCAATGGCGGTTCGGTCCATCGCGAAGGTTGCCGATTCCTGCAAGGCGGACAAAAAAGCCCTGCACGTCTTTTTCAACTGATGTGGCTATTGTGGTTTTTGGGAAAAAGGACCGTGAAGCCTTCGTTTTCGTTGAAATAGTTCAATAACTGTGGTATCGTTCCGCCATGTCAGAGAAGATTATAGAATTGATTCCAGATAAAAAGGGTGCTTTATGGAGCGGTTTGTTCCATGGCGCCGCCGTTTTCATGTCTTCAGTTCTCAGTTACGATTATTATGAAAAAAGCCATACTTCTCCGCTATTTTATTTATTTTTCTTTTCATTATGGCTTGCTCTCTTTTCGGGTTTTACTTCTGTCGGTTCACAGTGCCTGCTGCTTTTTCCTCATTCCCTCAAATCAATCAGGATCGGGAATCGGTCCGTCATACTGACATGGAAAAATGGAGATGCTGACGAGATCGTCAAAAAGCTCAACTTCCAGGGAGGCCGGACATTGTTGGGGGTGTGGGGGCAAACCGTTGACAAACGGCGAATTCAGGCTGCGATCAGGCGGAACTCTTTGAAAAAGGAAGACTTTTCCTACCTCCTCTCAGAGTTTGCCCGCATTCGTGACATGGACAAGCCAAAGCCATAAAGGGAGCAACCCTTGGCCCCGCCCACGGACTCAATTTCACTTCCTGTTTTAGCCAAACGTCATCCTTTTCTCACTGCGATCTTTTCATTTTGGGGATTTGGGTATACTTTTATGGTTCCCAACCTTCTTGGTGGGCATTTTCTGTTTTCATTCTTCAAGCTGGTTGGGAAAAGTCCAATGGATGCATTCATGGGATTTTCCCTGCTCTTCGGAATGGTCGGGATATTTGCTTTTGTCGTCCCATTTTCTATTTGGTATCTTGTATGTCGGGCACTGGAAAGTGGTGACCCTGTTTCGTGATGGTTATGAAGGAGTATCTGGATAAGGAGTATTAGATGCATGGCTTTTTGGGAACGAAGGCCGATTTCTGGTGGGATCTGACTGTAACAAGCGAAACGATCGTATTCAGCTTTCTTGCGGTTGGTGGATATTTTGGCAGGAAACACAAAGGAACTCGCCATCACAATACAATGCTTCTGTCTTCCGTACTGGTTGCTGCCTGGTTCCTGATGTATATCGCGCAACAGTACATCGTCGGAATCGTAGGATTCGGTGGTCCGGATTTTGTCAAGTTTCTGATCTATTATCCCGTGATTATCTTTCATTCTCTTGTTTCTACCGCAGCGCTGGTTTTGACAGGTGTCGTCGTTTTTAACGGGTTTGTTTCAACCGACTTCAAAGATGGTGAACGGGTTCTGGTGAAGAACCCTAAAGTGCATCAACGACTGGGGTGGGTAACGCTCATCTGTTTTATCTGTTCCATTGTGACAGCCTATTCGGTCTATACGATGCTTTTTGTCATTTATAATCCGGCGAGGAATCCTTCCTACGGGATCAAGTCTTCGATCGGGGCCCTTTCCGGAATTGGTTCTTTCCTGATTCTCTCTCTTGTTATTCTCTTCTGGTATGTCGGAAGAGAGAAGCGAAAGAGAATGGGAACACCTTCATGACGGAGGCTGAAATGAATCCCCCCGATGGAGATGAGCGTTCCATTGTATTTTCGGGAAAAAGGATCTCGGTCTCTTTGTCCAGAGTCGGTTCCCTCCAGTCCGGATGGATCCATGAGTCAGTTTGTTTTGGAGAAGGAGTTGCCATTCTGCCGATTATTGATGGCAAAGTATTTTTTGTCCGGCAGTTTCGGCCTTCGGTTTCCGAGACCGTCCTTGAATTGCCAGCCGGAAAGCTCGAAAATGGAGAGGATCCCCTGAAAGGGGCGATTCGGGAGTTGAAGGAAGAAACAGGCATTTTTGGAGGCGAGCTCTCATTGATGGGGACGATCATGACGACTCCTGGCTTCTGCGATGAGCGGATCCATCTTTTCCTTTCGACCGGAGGTGTTCTCGGAGAAAGTCAGCCAGATGAGGATGAGGACCTTGATATTGTTTCTCTGCCACTTTCTATGATTGCCAAGTCCATTGTGAATGGATCAATCCGTGACGGAAAGACTCTTTCCGCATTTGCTCTGTATTGGTCGATCAATAAAATCGATCCATGACAGGGTGTCTGTCAGGGCATGATTATGTGGTCGTTGCAAAGGGTTCAATGAGTCTCGATCTCACCCTTTGCCGGCAATGTCTTGAATGTGAGGAAATCTGTCCTACAGGAGTTCTTGTTATCCCTTCCCCGGGTCGATGGATTCAAAAGGGTGGGCTCTCGATAATGGGGGTTTGCATCGCCTGCAGGTATTGTCTGACGTTCTGCCCAGACAAGGCATTGTCTCTGATCTCAAAGACCGATGGAGAGTCCTATTCATGAGTTCATTTCGCGGGCGTTCTCTGGTGCCTTCTTTTCCTGAGAACAATGGAACACCGGAAGACGGAGACAAGAATGCTTCCCTGATAGATCCGGAAATTATTCTGGAGTCTCTGGAGGAAGGTGTTCTTGCAATAGGACTTGACCGTAAAATTCTTTATATGAATAAAGCTGCAAGGGAAATGTTGTCGGTCACTCCCGGACAGGAAAAAAATATCGATTGCCAAAAGGCTCTCAAATCCTCTTCCTGTCAGACAAGATGTCTGCTGGAAAAGACCATCGCAACAGGCGAGCCGATAAGAAACCATGAAATAACGATCTTTGACCGCTCTCACAAAATTCGTACCATTCGAGTCAATACGGCTCTGTTGAAAAGACCGGACGGGGAGTTGATTGGTGGGGTTGAGATCTTTCGTGATGTGACGCAGATTCTCGCATTGAGGGAAGAGATCAATGGCCGTTATTCTTTTGGTCGCATAATTGGCCGTTCGCAGAAGATGCAGGAGCTTTACGATATTCTCCCCATTATAGCGAATGGTAAATCCACGATTTTGATCGAAGGCGAGAGCGGAACAGGCAAGGAGCTTGTGGCAAATGCCATCCACGAGTCAAGCTCCCGCAAAGAAGGACCTTTTGTCAAGCTTAACTGTGCAGCTCTTTCAGAAGGTGTTCTTGAATCGGAACTCTTTGGCCATGTGAAGGGAGCTTTTACCGGAGCAGTCCAGAGCCGCCCGGGCCGTTTCGAAATCGCTTCCGGCGGGACACTCTTTCTCGATGAGATCGGGGAAATCTCTGCCTCCATGCAGGTAAAACTTCTGAGGGTTCTTCAGGAAGAAGAGTTCGAGCGGGTTGGTGGAACGCACACAATCAAGGTCGATGTTCGTGTTATCGCCGCAACTAACCGGGATTTGAAACAGGCGATGGAAAAAGGAGAGTTTCGCAAGGATCTTTACTATCGTCTGAGAGTTATTCCGATCACACTGGTTCCATTGCGAGAGCGGAAGGAGGATATTCCCCTTCTCGTCAACTCATTTATTGAGAAGTTTTCCCTGACGACGGGCAAGGAGATATCTGGAACAACTCCGGAAGCGATGAGGGTCCTTCTGAACTATTCCTGGCCAGGGAACATCAGGGAGTTGCAGAATGCAATTGAACATGCCGTTCTTCTTTCCACAGCTGGGACCATCGATCTGAAAAACCTCCCCGCCGATATCCAAATGGGTTCTGATGAAATGCATGCTTCTGAAATTGTATTGGAAACTTCCCAGCCGCTTCGAAAAGTGAAGGATGATATGATTCGCAAAACATTGGAGATGACCGGCGGCAATATTTCTGAAGCAGCCAGAAAGCTTGAAATTGGTCGCTCGACATTATGGCGCCGTTTAAGAGAAATGGATCTCGAATGATTCTTTCTCTTTCGAAAGACCAATTCCGGAAGTTATCCTCTGGAAAACGATTTATTCCTCTTTTTGGAGAAATTCTTTCGGATAGGATAACCCCTGTTTCGGCCTATGCATCTCTTGATCACGCAAAATATCGATTCCTTCTCGAAAGTGTTGTCGGAGGAGAGAGCTGGGGAAGATTTTCCTATGTCGGTGGCGGTGTTCTGTACCGTTTTGAGGGTGATGTTTCGAGGGGGTTGTCTGTAACTGACCTGACTCAATCAGGCCAGGGAAAATCCTGGCACAGGGATGGTGACCTTGTTTCTTCCCTGAAAGATGAGATGAGGTCTCTGTCAGTCGATTCTGATCTTTTGCCGGTTGGTCTTGCCGCGGGTGTAGTGGGATATCTCTCGTACGATATGGTGCGTGAATTTGAGAGGTTGCCCGATATTCTTCCTCCTCAGGAAGATTTTCCTGATCTTTATTTTGTTTTTCCGGAGTTCTTTCTGGTTTTTGATCATGTTCTCGGTAAAATCAGAATTCTTACATGGATCGATTGTGCCCAGAAAGCCGCTCCGGATGACTTGTATGAAAATGCCTGCCTCAGGTTGATGAGGCTTAGGGAATCTCTTTCAGTCCCATCCGATTCTGAGAGTTCTGCGGTTGGTTCGAGACCTCTTTCATTTAATGAAACTCCCACGTCCGAGGTTTTTGAAGAGAATGTCCTGAAAGCTAAAGAACATATAAGATCAGGGGATATTTTTCAGATCGTCCTGTCCAAGAGATTTTCCTTCCACTTTGATGGGGATCCGCTAAAGGTCTATCGTGTATTGAGGTCGATCAATCCTTCCCCTTACATGTACCTGATCCAGGATGGAGAAATGGCGATTGTCGGATCATCACCGGAACTTCTTGTCCGGGTTAAAGGAGAAAAGGTTGAGGTTCGGCCTATCGCCGGCACTGTCAGGCGGACCGGTGTTCCTGAGGAAGATGCATTGCGGCAGAAACAACTTCTGTCGGATCCCAAAGAGCTTGCGGAGCATGTCATGCTCGTTGACCTTGGACGCAATGACATCGGGCGGGTAAGCCGCCCGGGAAGTGTCCGGGTTCCGGAAATGATGGTTCTTGAGCAGTATTCTCATGTGACCCATATCGTCTCCCATGTAGAGGGGCTTCTTTCGGAGCAGAACGATGCCTTCAGCGTCATTCGCGCAACGTTTCCAGCGGGAACCCTTTCCGGAGCTCCTAAAATCAAGGCGATGGAAATTATTGAAAAGCTGGAGACGATGCGCAGGGGACCTTATGCCGGAGCGGTCGGGACGATCTCGTTTTCCGGGGACTGCGATCTGGCCATTGCGATCCGGTCTATTTTTATTCGTGGAAAAAATGCGTTTCTTCAGGCAGGGGCCGGGATTGTCGCAGACTCGATCCCCCGCAATGAAGATCAGGAAGTGGCGGCGAAGGCTGCGGCGATGATGGAAGCCTTACGCATTGCTAACGGGGAAAGAGGCTCATGGCTTTTTTGATGATTGATAACTATGACTCCTTCACCTTCAATCTGGTTCAGTATTTTTGGGAGCTGGGTGTTGACATGGATGTTGTGAGAAATGATCAGGTTGATTCAGACTGGATCCTTTCTCGCGACTATGAGGGGATTGTGCTTTCACCCGGTCCGGGTTCTCCGAAAGATTCAGGAGTTTGTCGGGAGGTTGCTTTCAATCTTTCTGCAAAGATTCCAATCTTTGGTGTTTGTCTTGGGCATCAGGTCATCGGAGAAGTTTTTGGAGGAACGGTGGATCGTGCTCCCAGGCTCATGCATGGAAAAACTTCTCCGATTGTTCACCATGGTGAAGGATTATTTCTTGGTATACCTGTTCCATTTGAGGCCACCCGTTACCACTCCCTGGTGATTCTGCCTGAAACAATGCCAAAGGAGCTTCTTGTGACCGCATGGACAGAGGAAGGCGAAATCATGGGTGTCCGACACGTTGATCGTCCGGTCTGGGGGGTTCAGTTTCACCCGGAATCCATCTTGACGAAAGAAGGCAAGTCTATTCTGGAGAACTTCCTCAGGATGGCGAAATCCTTTCAGTCAGACAAGTTGTGCCAGGAGAAATGAACAAAACTGTCCTGCAAAGAGTCATCTCAGGAGAGAGGCTGTCCCGGCTCGAGATGGACCGGTGGCTGACGAGTGTTGTTTCAGGTCAGGAGCCTGAGGTTGTTGTATCCGCTGTTTTGGCCACGATGTCTTACAGGGGGGAGTCGGTTTCAGAGTTGTCAGGAGCACTTGATGCCTTGAAACGAGTGATGATTCCTTTCCCTTCGGGTAGCTTCGGTCCTCTTTTTGACACATGCGGTACCGGTGGTGACGGAAAGGGGAGCTTCAATATTTCGACGACCGTAGCGATTGTTCTGGCGGCAGGCGGCATTCCGGTTGTAAAGCACGGGGGAAGGGCTGTTTCCAGCCGTTCTGGTTCGGCGGATGTTCTTGAAGCATTGGGAATCCAGGTAGATTTGCCTGTTGAACGGTCTCTCGAAATTTTTTCCGAACTGGGAATCGTTTTTTTATGGGCACCACTGTACCATCCTGCCTTAAAAGGTCTGGCACCGTTACGAAGGTCGCTTCAGATCAGGACCCTTTTTAACATGATTGCTCCTCTTGCCAACCCTGCGGGTGTGAGCAGGCAGATGCTGGGTGTGTCATCCGAGGCACTGGTCGTTCCGATGGCGGAGCTCCTTCTCTCCCATGGCTCGAAGGAGTTTATCGTCATGTGTGGGCAAGGTCTTGATGAGGCTACCCTTGAAGGGCGGACAATCTTTGCTATCGGTCGAGGCGGCGAGATTCAGGAAGGGGCCCTGATGCCAGGAGATTTTGGTCTTCCCCTGACTCCGGTCAGTGCTATTTCCGGAGGGGATTGCTTTGAGAACGCTTCTATCGTCAGGAGGGTTCTTGCTGGAGAAGAAGGGCCTTATCTGGATTATGTCCTTGCGAATGCTGCGTTGGGTTTTCAGATAACAGGGCATGCGGACAGTCCTCTTGATGGTGTCCGGATAGCACGGGAGGTTGTGATGAGCGGGCGGGGAGAAGAACTTCTGAATCGATGGAGAGATCTTTGCCAAACCCGATCCTGACTCAGATCATGGAGTCGAAGAAAAAAGAAGTTTCGCTTCTGCCGGAAAGGCTTTCTGGGCTAAACGAAAGATCCGTTCCTCTTGTTCGGGATTTCCTTTCAGACTGGCGGCAAAGAAGGGGGAGCGGGATCAGGGTTATTGCCGAAAGCAAGGCGAAATCCCCCTCCAGAGGGATCATTCGGATGGATTATGATCCTGTTTCGATTGCTCTTGAGTATGCCGAATCGGGTGCATCCGGCATTTCCATCCTGACCGACCAACATTTTTTTGGGGGAAGCCTTTCAGATCTTCTTGCCGTCAAGACGGCCTTTTGGGAGCGTGGTATTTTTTTGCCGGTTCTGAGGAAGGACTTTATCCTTGATCCAAGGCAGGTTGATCAGGCATTTGTGGCCGGTGCCGATATTGTCCTGCTCATTGTCCGGATACTGGAGGACAAAACTCTTGTCAAGCTGATTGAGCAGAGCAGGAATCTGGGGATGGAATCCCTTGTCGAGGTGCATTCGGAGAGAGAACTTAAGAGGGCCCTGGATGCTGGCTGTTCCTTTTTGGGAGTGAACCATCGTGATCTGGATACGCTCAGTATGGATACAGGGCTTTCCGGACGTCTTTCGCCAATGATTCCTGATGATGTTGTCCGGATTGCCGAAAGTGGTCTGAAGAGTAACCAGGATTACAGAAAGATGGTGGATCTTGGTTATGATGGGGTTCTTGTAGGGGAGTCTTTTCTGACGGCGGAGCATCCCGGGAGAGCAATGAAGGAATTCATGTCACATGTGGGTTAAGATTTGCGGCTTGACCGACCCTTATGAAGCCGAAAAAATCAGTCGCATGGGAGTTGATGCGATTGGCTTGATCTTTTATCCGCCCTCTCCAAGGGGACTAACTCCCGAACGGGCGGTTGATGTCACATCGAAGGTAATTCCCGGGGTTTTAAAAGTGGGGGTTTTCGTTGATCCCCAATGGGCCTTTATTCGCAGTGTGGTCGAACGGGTATCTCTGGACATGATTCAGTGGCATGGAAGCTCCTTCTCGGAAGAGGACGGGTATGAGCTTAATCGAATTGGTGTCCCCTGGATTGAAGTGCGAAGGGTTCGACCGTCTGACTCCTTTTTGACTCTTTCTTCCGATGCAGGTGCTTCTATGGTGCTTGTCGAGGGGTTTAGTGAAAAAGCTCCGGGAGGAACCAGAACGGTATGGGACTTCAGGAAGCTGTCCGGTGTCAGGACTTCTGTTCCTCTTATCCTTTCTGGGGGGCTTGATCCTGAAACAGTTGGAGCGGCTGTCCATGAGATTTCTCCTTTTGGGGTGGATGTTTCTTCAGGAGTGGAGGTCTCCCCCGGAAAGAAAGATTTGGAAAAGGTTGCCCGCTTTATAGAAGAAGCGAGAAAATAATCAGTTGAGGGGGTTGATTTGAAAACTCGGAAGAAAGAATCCGAAGCTTCGCGAATGCCGGACCATTCCGGGTACTTTGGGGATTTTGGCGGCCGGTTTGTTTCAGAAACGCTGATGGAAGCCCTATATGAGCTCGAGAAGGCCTTTAAAAAGGCCTGGAGCGACCGGTCCTTTCAGAAGGAGTATCAGGAGGTCCTGACTGAGTTTGTCGGCAGACCTTCCCCCCTGACTCTTGCGGAAGGGCTGACTGATCATGCGGGTGGCGCTCGAATCTATCTGAAGAGGGAAGACCTGAATCATACCGGTGCCCATAAGATCAATAATGCCGTAGGTCAGGCCCTTCTTGCCAGGAGAATGGGCAAGAAGAGGCTTATAGCCGAGACAGGTGCCGGGCAACATGGCGTAGCCACTGCGACGGTTGCAGCAAAGTATGGGTTTGATTGCGAGATCTTTATGGGTTCGGAAGATGCGCGACGTCAGTCCCTGAATGTTTTTCGGATGAACCTTCTCGGTGCCAACGTGAAAGAGGTTGATGGAGGGACCAGGACTCTCAAGGATGCCATTAGCGAGGCTCTGCGCGATTGGGCTCAGTCTGTCCTGACAACTCATTATGTTTTGGGAACAGCTTTCGGGCCACATCCATTTCCGTTGATGGTCCGCTCCTTCCAGTCAATCATCGGTCGGGAAGCACGTCAGCAAATCATGAAAAAAGAAGGACGTCTTCCAGACGCCCTTGTTGCTTGCGTGGGGGGCGGGAGCAACTCACTTGGTCTGTTTCACCATTTTGTCGGGGATGAGTCGGTGAGAATGTATGGGATTGAAGCAGGGGGCCGTTCCTTGACTGCCGGCGAACATGCTGCCCGTTTCCAGGGAGGGCGCATCGGCGTTTTGCAGGGTTCGAAGACTTTTGTCCTGCAGAATGCTGATGGTCAGATCCTTAGGACCCACTCGGTTTCCGCCGGACTCGATTATTCGGCTGTCGGCCCTGAACTGGCCTACTATTTTGAAACCGGGCGAGTTCACTTTGACATGGTTGGTGATGATGAGGCACTGGAGGCCTTTGATACCCTCTCCCGTCTTGAAGGTATTATCCCGGCGCTGGAAAGTTCTCATGCAATCGCTTACGGTATCAGACTGGCAAAGGAAATGGGTCGGGGCAAGATCCTGATTATCAATCTTTCGGGTCGAGGGGACAAAGATGTCCTGGAAGTCGCCCGATTGAGAGGAGGGGTTCTTTCATGACATCCCGTTCTTCTCAAAAACAGGATCGGTCCGGCAAGAAAATCATTCCTTACCTGATGGCAGGGGATCCTGACCTGTCTGTGACGAGGTCTCTCCTTCTCGAGGCCAGAAAAGCTGGCGTATGGGCTGTTGAACTGGGTATCCCTTTTTCTGACCCCACAGCCGATGGGCCCGTTATCCAGAAAGCGGCAATCAGGGCGCTTTCCGATGAAACATCACTTTTAAATGTTCTGTCCTTTCTGGGAACGATCCCTCTTTCAGAAAGGCCTCCTGTTTTCATCATGACTTACTTCAACCTCTTCTTGGCCATGACAATCGATAAGTTTATCGATGAGTCTATTCGAGTCGGAGGAGTTGCGGGAGCTGTTATCCCAGATTTGTCGTTTGAAGATGCTAAAGAGGTCCGGGAATCTTTTAAAGCTGCCGGACTTGCGCTGGTTCCCTTCATTTCACCGACGACAAGTCTTCCTCGCATTAAAAAAATTCTTGCAACGGCTGATGGATTCATTTACTTTGTATCTTTGCTGGGAACGACAGGTAAAGCTTTGACCCTGTCTTCAACTATGGAAGAATCAGTTCGGGATCTCCGAGCGCGGACAAAACTGCCTGTTTGCGTGGGGTTCGGTATCCAGACACCTGAGATGGCTCAGAAAATTCTTGATTTTGCCGATGGAGTTATTGTCGGGTCGAGGTTGGTTCAGGAAGAAAAGGACCCGGTTGCATGGGGAAACCTGTTGAGACAATTTTGCGAGGTGGCCAGTGTGGCGGCTTCTTCGCCTCATCAATAGATTGAATCAGGAGTCATAATATGGGTTGGCTTTCACGATCTCATTCGAAAGAAAAAACTTCTGAAAAAAAAATACCTGAAGTTCAGGAAGTCGAACGGAAGGTTCGAATTCCTGAGGGTCTGTGGATCAAGTGCCATCTGTGCAGACAGATTGTTTACCGGAAGGAAGTGGAAAAGGCCGGAAAGGTTTGCCCCAAGTGCAATTATCACTTTCCGATTACCATTGATGAGCGGATAGCCCAGCTGGCTGATCCGGATTCATTTGTAGAGTTTGCCGGAAATATTGAACCGCTCGATCCCTTGAAATTTACCGACAGCATGCGTTATCCGGAGCGGGTGAGACTCGCCCAAAAAAAGACCGGGCTGACAGAAGCACTCAGAATCGGTGTTTGCAGGATCAATGGTCGCATGGCTGTTCTTGGGGTGTTTTCGTTCGGATTTATGGGTGGCAGCATGGGGTCTGTTGTTGGCGAAAAGGTTGTGAGAGCAGCTGAGCGGGCCCTTGAACTTAAAATTCCGCTTATTTTGGTTACCGCATCTGGTGGGGCCAGAATGCAGGAGGGGATTTTTTCCCTTATGCAAATGGCCAGGACGAGTGCGGCTATCTCCCGTCTTCATGAAAACGCCGTTCCATTTTTCTCTGTTTTGACTGATCCAACATTCGGTGGCGTTTCTGCCAGTTTTGCGATGCTGGGAGATGTCATTCTTGCCGAGCCGCGTTCCCTGATTGGTTTTGCAGGTCCCAGAGTTATTGAGCAGACAATCAAGCAACAGCTTCCGGAGGGATTTCAAAGGGCAGAGTTTCTTTTGTCTCATGGATTCCTGGATATGGTTGTTGAGAGAGGAAAACTTCGGGAAACACTCTCTTTGCTGATTTGCCATTTTCGGCAAAGCGGAACGTCCAGGTGTCACTCGGAGGGAGATCCTGAGGGCGAAGCCCCGGTGCGTGATTGAGCATCAATGACCGATTGGGGGCTATCAGGTTTTTAAATGGTCTCCGCCTTCATGGCATACATCCGACACTGGAGAATGTGAAGTCCCTCCTTGTTCACGCTGGCAATCCCCAGCTTCGCTTTTCTTCCATCCAGGTTGTTGGTTCAAACGGCAAAGGCTCAACGGCATCAATCCTGGCAACCATTCTTGCTGCGAATGAATCTCCGGTCGGTTTATATACATCTCCCCACTTGTCGGATTTGAGGGAGCGTGTATTGGTGCAGGGGAGGATGCTCCCTGTCGATTCCTGGCTTCAAACACTGAATTTCGTTGACGAATCCATCAAGGAAACCGCTCTACCAATTACATTCTTTGAAGCAGTAACATGTGCGGCCTTTTTCCTTTTTGAGCAGTCAGGAATAACGACCGCAGTTCTTGAAGCAGGAATGGGCGGCCGATGGGATGCAACTTCCGTGGTCGATCCGATTGCAACGGTATTGACTTCGATTTCTCTTGAGCATACCCAGATACTGGGAAATACCCTTGAGCAGATCCTGTCGGAAAAGGTTGCTGTCGGGCGGGCGGGCAAACCTTTTGTCGCAAAATTGCCTGATGAACTGTTGCCTGAATTCCGCCGGCATTCCAAAATGTTGGGTTTTACTCCCATCATCTGGGGACAAGACTTTTTCGCAAGATGGGTATCTCCGGCAAGCCAGTCAAAAAGGATTTTTATCTATAAAGGACCTTCAGGCGAAATGGAACTTCCAGTTTCCCTTGTGGCAGATTATCAGATCGGAAATGTTGCATTGGCATTGGCCACGCTTGATGTTTTGGGAAAACTGCCCAGAGAGGAATCTCTTTCCCATTCTCTTCTCCAGGTGACTCATCCCGGAAGATGGGAAAAAGTCCTGGATATACCCCAGGTCTATCTTGATGGGGCTCATAATCCTGAGGCGGCTGAATTCCTCTTGCAAACAATCAGAAGCTCCTTCTCTTCAGATCAAAAAGTGATCTACGTTTTTGGAATACTTGATGACAAGAACTGGACTCTTGTCCTGGAAAAGCTTATAGGGTCAGCGGACTCCATGTTCTTTACGACACCACCTTCAACCAGGGCTGTTCCTCCCGAGTTACTGGAACAATGGATCTTTTCTGTCAAAAAGACCTTGCCGACAAAATCCGGATCTCTTGATGATATGTTGGGAGAAGCCATTGAAAGGGCTCTTGCACGATCTTTGCCTGTTGTTGTGGCGGGATCGCTGTATCTGGTTGGCGAGGTCAGAAAACAGCTGACAGGATTGGTGCCGGAGCTTCCCATAGGAGAACATTCTCCCGAAGACAACAGACGATCGTGAGAAGGTTTTTCTCGGAATCTGTTTTTATCGTTTTCTTTTCCCTGATCTGGCTTATGTTTTGTCCTGGAACAGGGAATTCCACCGAGTCAGCCACGCCTCCTCCCCAAAAAAATCAGCAGCAGGACAAGGTCGTTGTCCTTGCCGATCACCTGAGATTTAACCGAAAGACACACCTGATTCATGCGGTGGGACATGCGTATGTTTCCAGAGGCAATATCTCACTGAATGCGGATGAGGTTATTATCAATCGCGAGACGAATATTGTCTGGGCTGCAGGCCATGTCCACCTTCGTGCTCCAAAAACAAAGATGAAGGCCAAGCGCCTTCGATTGAACCTTTCAAACGGGAAGGCTCACCTGATCGATGGATCGGTCGATACTGTTCAGCCTTATACCGGGAACGGGTTGCGCGCAGAATATACCTACCATATTACGGGAAAGGTGATCGACAAGCTTTCTTCTGATCATTATCACGTCGTAAGCGGAAACGTCACAACCTGCAACTGCCTCCCTGATTCGACTCCAAGCTGGATGATGCAGACTGGATCGGCTGATCTTTATCTTGGAGATCACTTTGACAGCTCTAACGACATACTCAATATCAAAGGTCTCCCTGCGATTTATCTCCCCTACTTTTCCTTTCCTGTTGTTTCAAGAAAAACGGGGCTGCTGATGCCGTTTGGAAATTATAATTCGATTCAGGGGCTTGTTTTCGAGGATTCTTTGTTCTGGGATCTTGATCCGTCCTATGATTTGATGCTTACCGTGGATGACATGAGCAATTTCGGTGTTGGGGAAGGCTTAACGTACCGGCAGTCGTTTTCCCAGAATCAGAACCTGCTCTTGTCTTACAGTCAGCAGGCAGTCAATGATCCAAGCTTGGGGCTTCGGACAAATATTACGCAGACTGAGGATCTCTACAATTATTCCGGGCAGGATTTTAACTTGATGGGGAATATCAACTTCGTCAGTGCTCAGGATTTTTACCAGTTGATGAGTGTCGGGAGTACGGCAAGTTTTAACCCGCAAATGATGTCCTCAATCTATGCGAACTACTATCAGGATAATAGCGAAGTTAACCTCATCGGTGTCTACAACGAGGATATTTTCCCGGGTCCCAACACGACAGTCTCAAAGCTTCCACAAGGAGATTTTGCCATCATGGACTATCGCCTTGGAGAAACTCCATTTTATTTTTCGAGCTTTTTGTCGGGGGTGGACTTTATGTCCGGGCCGATTTTAATGCAGAGAGGGTTGTTGTTTCCTCATATGAGTGGAAGTTTTTCCCTTGGGGATGGTGCTGTTGAGATTTCTCCCCACGGTGGGGTCCTTCAGTCCTTTTACAGCGAGGGAAACAGCTCCCCGAGTCCTTATAGCCAGACTGTTCCAAATGGGGGAATTGCTGTCAGGAGTGCCTTTGAAAGAGATTTTTCTCTTCCATCGTATCTTGGGGGCGGGACTATTACCCATCAGGTTGTCCTGAACGGAGACTATGAATATTCTCCGCAGAATAATGAGTCCGCGATTATCCAGAATGGGTGGTCCGACAATATTCCAGGTCTTAATGCGGCCTATTACGGTATAACCAACCGGTTTTTTTATGATGGACAATCAGGAACGAGTGAGATCCTGTCTTTCAAGGTTGCGCAGGAGGCTATTCTGGATTCTTACTCGACGAACACGGCCCCGACCTTCTATGGTGGGACGACTCTCTCCAATCCGTTTGTCAATCTGTCCGGTCCTTTCAGTCCGATCCTTTTTGAGGCGCATCTCCTTCCATCTGACCCGGTATCGTTTTATGGAGAGGCGTTTTATGACGAGACCTCAAGAGTTCTACCCACAGAGGATCTGTCAATGATTTTCAATCAGGCGGCAGTCATGCCGGAGGCGATTAACTTTCTTTTCCAGATTGGCGAGACAAGTTATAGGGCGGGAACTGTTCCGATGGTGGGCAATTACTTTACCCCTCTCGCGATTACCGAAGGATATTATCAGCCTACGAGCGCCACTTTTTTGGTCCCTTCGATCGGGGTTTCGACAAGCCTTGGTTTGTATGGATCGGTTGCCTATTATGATGATCTTGATCCCGGACCTGCAGGTGGCATTCAGATGGAGGTTCTGTCAGCGGGGTATCAGGGGGCATGCTGGAGTTTTGGTTTAATGTATTCGATGGTGATTGAGCCTGCACCGCTTCCTGTCCAGACGACTTATGGTTTTTCCCTGACCCTCAATGGAATCGCGGGAATTGGTCAGCTCATCAGTCCTGTTATGCCTCCCCCTGTCCCCTGATGGAGTGATTCCGCATTTCATGTGGCGTCACCCGAGAGTTTTTTTAATGCAAAAAGAAAGACCTCGATATGCATTTTTGTTCTGTCTTCGAGAGAAAGGCAGGGCGGTGTTTCAAGTGTCAGGGTACGCTTTGTGCCATGTTTGTGCATATAAAATGCCTGTGGCCACCCATGTCTTCTAAAGAAGGATCGTCTTTTCCTTCTGGGAGAAATCACGCCATCAACGGCGGGCATTCCCTCGATGACAGGACTTTCATTGATCGGAAATCCCTGCTTTCTTAAAAGAGTGGTTATTTCTGCTCCCCATGCCCTGGTTCTGGACCCTGCCATATCAACAGGCTGGTGTTCGTAAAGATAGAAGCCTTTTGTGTCGATATCCTCATGAAATTCCACTGACAGGTCATATTCGCGGTTTTTCAGGTAATCCATCATCAGCCTTATTTCTTTGGGAGGATGTCCTGTTGAGAAGCACCTGTTCAGGTCCTTTCCTTGCTGGTTGGTTCTGGTTCTTCTCAAAAAACCGGATGGATTGATCAGCGGGAAAATATCGAGATTGACCTTGGGCAGGATTATTGTTCCGTCGGATATTTTCTGGAGAAGGGACATGACTGCATGAGGGCCGGCAGGTTCATCTCCGTGAATGCCCGCCGACAGCAGGATCTTTGGCAAACCTATTCCGGATTTTCTTTTCAGTCGAATGAAGGGGCAGGGCCCATTGTCCGTTGCTATCTCTCCCAGAAGCGTTGATGTGACGCCAGATTTTTCAAGATATCTTTCCTGAATGTTCTGTATGATATCCTGCGGGCTTGAAAATTCTTTCATCATTTTTGATATCGCGGAAGCCCTGGGTCCGTACTGTCGGGGCGATGCTTCCGCTACTCCTTCCTGTTTTTGTGCCTGATTCAATCTTCCTTGAAGAGGAATCTTTAAAAAATTATCCTGGACTGATATAAGGTTATGAATAAGATATTTTTTGGAGGTCAGGTGTCCCCCCATTTGAGCTTGTCCCTTAAAACTTCAAAGTAGTTTCTTTCCGAATTTACGATCAGCTTTGTTATATGAGGTGATCTTGTAATTTCAATCATGTCTCCAACCTTTAATGAATGTCCAACCTGTCCGTCAAGTGTTGCTGTTACCGATTCATCGCCTTTTTTAATCAGGATCTCAAGTGTTGCAGCCCCGGGAATGACGATGGGTCTGTGTGTCAGTGTATGGGGACAAATTGGAGTTATGATGATCCCATCCATGCCAGGGTAAAGGATGGGACCACCTGCTGACAGGGAGTATGCTGTCGATCCGGTCGGGGAGGAGAAAATGACTCCGTCGCCCTTAAGGGAGGTGACAAACTGCGCATTCATGTAGATGTCCGACTCGATCAATCGGGCAATGGATCCATTATTGATAACGATATCATTCAATACATGGGTCTGTGACTGCTCTATCCGATTGCGAAAGATCCGGACCTGCAGCATGATTCTGTTTTCAATCGAATAATCTCCCTGCAGAGTTCGGGAGAGAACCTCCAATAATTCAGTTGATTGGACTTCTGTTAAAAATCCAAGGTTGCCAAGGTTAACTCCGAGAATGGGAATCTGTGTTCCCGCAAGCAGTCTGGCCGCTGAAAGAAGCGTGCCATCCCCTCCTAAGACCAGGACTACTTCGCTCTCATCTTTGATTGTTTCCCGTGAGCAGGAAATCTCGTGGCGAAGAAGCAACGCTCCTTCAGGATCAAGCAAGGGGGTAACGCCTCTTGATCTCAGCCAGGGGAGCAAGTCACTCAGAATCGATCTGATCGCTTCTGAGCGATGCGGCTTGCAAAGGATCCCCACTCGCGAAATGGGAGTGTTTTTCATCATTCGGTCTCCGAAGAAGGGTACGAAGGCAATTCGGAACGGTCTGTAAAATAATCTCAGTATTCTACGATGGATCATGAAAAAACAGTAGTGCCCGATCGTGATAACAAGAGTCTTCTTATTATCCTGTTGACCCATATGCATAACGCGTTCAGGTATCGGCTGTATCCGACTCGCAAGCAGGAAACTGTTCTCGATCAACAGTTGGAAGAGTGTCGCTGGCTCTACAAGCATTTTCTGGAGTACAGGAAAAACGCCCGGGAGTGGTACGGTATTTCGTCTTATTCCGGACAGAAGAACACACTCCCGGCATTGAAGAAGGAACGGTCATTTCTCGATACGGGCTATCCCCGGTTCGAAAGAATAGGGACTATAACGTTTCCCTGACTATTTTGAGACTCGGGCTAGAGTCTCGGGGCAGTCCCCAAAAAGCCCACACTACAAACGTTTCTCATGTTTGGCAGTGGTGCAGCCATGGTACGATATTCTCAGAAGAGTGATGGTTGCGGGTAGTAGGACAAACCTGAGGCAGCTATAAAAATTCCGGACCGGGGAAGGATAGGGCAGTCATGCGACAAGATCAACTCTGGTGTTCAATGAAAAGGGGATTTTGATGCCGTTCATGGAAAGCTTTGGTCGGTATTCCCAGAAATATCGCGAGTATCTGTATCGTATCGAGAAAAATCTGTTCATGGACCATTCCATTTTTCATCAAGGAACAGCTCGCAAGCGAAAATATCAGGATTGATCAAATTAGATATGGAAGGTGGATCTTTGTCAAAGAGCTTGTCAAACTCGCTCAGATGGTGCCTTGACATCTTCCATGTTTAAGTGCTATAACCGCCGAACTAAAAAAGCCAATAGAGAAGATCCTGCGTGACAAATCGCACCAGATTTAAAAAGTGAAATGTAAGGGCGCTGTCCCCGAGGGGGGAGTACTATCTCCTCCTCCAAGTCATATATCGACATAAGCTTGTCTGGCCCAGGGGTCTTAAGGGCGGAGGTTAGATAAATGAAAGGAAAGTATAAGCTCCATATTCCAGAGTATAATTACTATTCCGATCAGGTGGCTTGCCGGAAGTCGTGTCCGGTTGGTACGGATGCTGGTGGTTATGTGCAGGCCATCCGCTCGGGAGAGTATGAAAAAGCCTACGCGATTGCCAGGGGACCAAATCCCTTTGCTTCGGTTTGCGGGTGGGTCTGCAATGCTCCTTGTGAGGCCTCGTGTACCCGTGGAAATATTGACCGGCCTGTTGCGATCAGGGCACTGAAGAGATTCGTGACTGAGAAGTTTGGCGTCGAGGCTGTTCTTGATCCTGCGGCGACGCTTCGTTATTCGACCGCTCCTGGTGTCCCGTATGGCAGGGCGACGGGAGAAAAGGTTGCAATCATCGGTGGAGGACCTGCCGGTCTAAGTGCCGCTCACGACCTGGCCCGCCTTGGCTACCGGGTTACAATATTTGAGGCGAACTCTAAATTGGGTGGCCTTTTCTACCTTGTTCCCGAGTACCGTCTGCCGAGACCTTTGTTCCAGGCCGAGATTGAGGCGATTCTGAGCATGGGAGTCGAGGTCCGGTTAAATACAAAAGTCGGAAAAGATATCTCCTTTGAGGAAATCTATAAGTCATTCAGGTCTGTTGTCATTTCTTCCGGGGCATGGGGCTCCCGCCCAATACCGTTTGAAGGCAAGGATCTTCAGCGAACCTATTCAGCCCTTCCATTTCTTCAATCTGTCTATATTCATCATGACCCAGTTCCTCTGGGACCACGTGTGGCTGTCGTTGGTGCGGGTAATGTTGCCATGGACGTCTGCAGGACGGCTGTGCGCCTTCCGGGTGTCGAGTCTGTCACTGTTATTGCGCTTGAGGATTGGGCTGAAATGCCGGCTGACGATGCAGAAATTGAGGATGCAGTCGATGAGGGCGTGCATTTTCTCCCTCGCAGGGGAACCCGTCGCATTGTCGGAACCTCTTCGGTTGAAGGCATTGAGGTTGTTGGCGTGAAATCCGTTTTTGATGACCAGGGTCGTTTCAGTCCGGTCTATAACGAAGAAGACTTGATTGTCGTTCCGGTTGATTCGGTTATTCTGGCCATTGGTCAGTCGATTGATACTGGATTTATTTCAGGCGAGCATGACTCAATTATTGGTCGCAACGGTGTGATCCGGGCGAACATGAGTGATATGAGCACAGGAATTCCCGGTGTGTTTGCCGCCGGTGATGTGGTGACAGGGCCACGTATTTTCATTGAAGCGATCGCTGCTGGACAATCTGCTGCAGCATCTGTTCATCGCTATATCAGTCAAAAGGAAACACCGAAAACTGTTTTTGGTATTTCAACGGCGATTGAACATAGAGGTGCTCCGACCCCTGTATGGCCGGTCGATTTCAATGTGGATGGATACTATACGATTCCCAGACAAAATCCCCAGCTGTTGAAACCGGAATTCCGTCGTACAAATTTTGAGCTGGCGGAGCTTTCTTTCACGGAAGAAGAGGCCCGCACCCAGGCATCGAGGTGTTTGACCTGCCATGTTAACCCAATCTTTGTTGGGGAAAAATGCATCATGTGTGGTGGATGCGTCGATGTATGTCCTGAGTTTGCACTGAAAATGATTCCTTTGTCGGAAGTGGATCTTGATATCCCCAAGTCTGCAGATGTGTTGAGTGGATTCATTGGAGTCGAGAAGGCTCGTCTTGGAGAAAACGAAGTTCTTCAAGAGCTTAGTCGTTCTACCGCCATGATTTGGGATGGTGCCCGATGTATCAGATGCGGCTTGTGCGCCAAGAGGTGTCCAACTGGTGCCATCACAATGGAACACCTGGAAATCAAACAGGAGGTAACCCATACATGAGTAGTGTCGCAGATCAATCCCAGAACAATAATTCTGGTGTGCTAGGCCCAACCGAGCAAAGTCGCAGGAAGTTCATGTTGGCAGCCGGCTGGGGAGTTGTTGGTGCAACTTTGGCTGGCTCTACCTTCGCAGCCTACAAATACCTTTTCCCTCCGATCCTTTATGAGCCACCGACAGTTTTTAAGATCGGTCACGTTACGGAGTATGGTCTGGGTGTTGATGAGCGCTGGAAGTTGAAAGGCCGTTTCTGGGTTGTGAGAAACATGAGGGGAATCTACAACATGATTTCCATCTGTCGCCATCTGGGATGTACTCCAAACTGGTTCCCGGACCAAAAGCGATTTAGATGTCCATGCCACGGTTCCATTTACGATGTTCACGGAAATGTACGCGGAGGTCCGGCTCCAAGAACTCTCTGGAGAGGACAGATCACAAAGGATCCTGTCGATGGTGCTTTGGTTGTGAATACCGTTATTCGACTCGATCCAAATCCGGCTCAGACTCCCCAGGGACTTTGGGTGAAGGAAAAAGTCAAGGAAGTTAATCCCTTCTGGATAGAGCATGTTCCACCGTCGGGGGCTTCCTGTTCGTCAAACAGGCTTCTTTGTTAGGTCTGTCGATTCAGAATCAAGTTTGCCGTTGCAAGTACACATTAAAAACATTCCTTTTTTAAAGGGAAAGGATATTTGATGCTGGAAAAGATGAAAGAAAAGGTTGTTCAGACTCAGCTGTTCAAGTCTGTTTTCAGGCATGGCTATCCTGATAATGAGCTGAATCAGGCCTATGTCGTATTTAGCAACATCTTCCTCCATATTCACCCTGTGAAGGTCCGCCGGACTGCTCTGAGAATGCGATATACCTTCTGTCTCGGAGGTATTACCCTGTTCCTTTTCATCATGCTGGCGGTCACAGGGATTTGGCTCATGTTCTACTACACGCCCTACACCGGTCTTGCTTACAAGAATATCAAGGATATTCAGTTTGTGATTTTTGGTGGAAACCTGATGCGAGATCTTCACCGTTTTGCAGCGCATGGAATGGTTCTGTTTGTCTGGCTGCATATGACAAGGGTGTTCCTGACGGGGGCCTATAAGGCTCCCAGGGAGTTCAACTGGGTTGTCGGTGTGGTCCTCCTGGTCAACACACTGATCCTGAGCTGGACTGGTTATCTTCTCCCATGGGATCAGCTTGCTTACTGGGCTGTTACCGTTGGAACAAAAATGGCTTCTTACACACCCTTTATCGGTCAGAATGGACCCTGGGGCGCACAGCTTGGTGTTAATCCAACAAACGACCTGATGTTCATGATGATCGGTGGCACGGTTGTTGGCCAAAATGCCCTGATCCGTTTTTATGTGCTCCATTGTGTGGTCCTTCCATTGGTTGTGACGGTCTTTCTTGCTGTTCACTTTTGGAGAATTCGGAAAGACGGTTTTTCAGGACCCTTGTAAAGTCCTCGCTGAGGAGTTTTGACTGTGCCGTTAGAGTAATAGCGTTTCGGAGAGGATAATCTTATGGAAAACAAGGCAGTGAGAGAAATATTTCCGAGGGATGCAAAAAAATCCTACGGTCTAGTTGAGTTGATGAAGGGAGCATCTCCGATCGTCCGAAAGGAACCGGAAGATACTGTCTACACTTGGCCCAACCTGATCATGATCGAACTTATCTGTGCATTACTGGTAACAGCAGCTTTAATTCTTTTAGTTCAGTTTGAGCATGCTCCGCTCAGGTCTCTGGCGGATCCTTCGACTACGCCAAATCCAATGAGAGCTCCCTGGTACTTTCTCGGACTCCAGGAAATTCTGGTGTATTTCGATCCATGGTATGCAGGTGTTGTTCTTCCGGGCATGATTATTGTCGGGTTGATGATTTTTCCCTATGTTGATACAAACCCAAAGGGTGTTGGGTATTACACTTATACAGAAAGAAAATTTGCAGTCTTCAATTATTCCTTTGGATTTGCCCTATGGTGGATTACCATTGTGATCGGAACTTACCTGAGAGGTCTGGACTGGCAATGGTATTGGCCATGGAGTGACAAGCTTGCCCATATGAATCCGGCTTTGGTGACACTGGTTCCATTGCATATTGTCTTTGTCAATCTGCTTCATGTATCAAAAGATGTGGCGAAGGGTTTCTGCGATGTCATCTTCCTTGGGTATTTTGCATTGGGTATGCTTATCCCCTATATGTTCATGCGAAAGTTTTACGATTCAATGGGGGCAGGACGCTATATCACCTTCATGATTTTCTTTCTGTCCATGATGGGCGTCGCTCTAAAAATCGTTTTGAGACTTCTTTTCAACATCAAGTATATTGTCGTAACGCCCTGGATTAATGTTTGACCCAATTTGTGGTCTCGTTTTCACGTGTAAGAAGCAAAACAAAGGGTGGGGATATACTCCCCGCCCCACAGGGAGGTTGAATGGGATCAATACACAGTTTCTTTGATGCTCCTTGGATCGAGCAGGTTTTTGGATTCCCGTACAGGATTGGGATATCTCTTGTACTCTTGTTTGGAACGGCATTTTTTTATTATCTGGTTATCTGGTTTCAGAAATGGCAGGAGGGCAGTTTTTACCCAGAAGGCCATCCTCTTCGCAAGGATTCGTCTTCCAATGATCAAGAAAGGGGAATTCGATCATGAAGATGAAAATATATGCGATGTTTCTTTTTTCGACGATCTTTGTCGGTGTGATGGTCGCCATTGAAATGTATAAGGATTCCCATCCGGAGTGGATGTCCTATCAAAGCCATTTCTATAAGATTCTGGCTAAAAAAACGAACAAGCCGGATATTGCAAATACTCCATTACAGGTTGTTCAGACATGGAATACGATCCTCAATAAGGCCGACCGATGTCAGACATGCCACATGGGCATCAATATTCCCATTTTCAAGGATATGCCGGAGCCCTTTACTGCACATCCGGATTTGTCGGGATTTATGTCAAAGCATCCTTTTGAAAAATTTGGTTGCACCGTTTGTCACGACGGAAATGGCATGGCAACCACTGTGAAGGAAGCCCATGGATTTAACGTAACGCTGAACTATCAGCCAAAGGTGGGTCCATTTTCGGAGGCATCCTGTACCAAGTGCCATACCGATCTATATAGTGAAGGTGTCAATCCACCAATGACACCCTATTTGAACCTTGCAAAAAGGACCATCAAGGAAAAAGGTTGTGGTTCCTGTCATATGATGGCCCAGTTCAATCTCCATGGAGTTCTGGCTCCAGACCTTTCAGGCTTTGGTTCAAGAACAGAGCTTGGATTCTATAACGTTCACATGTTTGAGTACGTAAACGGAATCAGATCGGAACGAGAGTGGGAATGGGAACATTTTAAAAACCCCAGACGTATTTCTCCCGGTATTCCGGCATTCAAGGTTCCACCAACGATCATGCCCAATTTCCATCTGACGGATGAGCAGACGACAGCTCTTACTGTTTGGGTCTTGGGATTGGTTGATCCTTCCGTTATCACGATTCCACAAAAATACCTGCCTGTTGAAAGAAGCCAGGGAAGACCTGTTCCGATTCCGATTACAAAGGGCAATATCGGAGTTTTTCCGGATTCAGCTTTCAAGAAAGTCTCATTCCATAACTAAAAAAATCTTTTCCTATCTAGAAAAGCCCCCTTCGCCTGACGGTGGAGGGGGCTTTTCAATTGGAATGGCTCGAATAAGGTAATGCTTTGAGGAAAAAAAATGATTCATGTCAGTGATCTCAGAAAAGAATATATTCAGAAAGGCCAGAAGATCACTGCGGTGAATTCAATTTCCTTTGATGTGCAAAAAGGAGAGTTTTTTTCATTGCTTGGTCCTAATGGGGCTGGAAAAACAACCACTATTTCAATCCTTTCCACAATATTGTCTCCGACATCAGGAAATGTGCTGATTAATGGGATAGATGTTCGGAAGGATCCTCATGGGATCAGGCAACATATTGGCGTTATCTTCCAGGATCCAAGCCTTGATGATCGCCTGAGTGCCCAGGAAAATATGGATTTTCATGGACGTTTATACGGAATGTCTCCTGTAGACAGGCTGCGGAGATCAGAGCTGCTATTGAAAATGGTAGACCTTTGGGACAGAAGAAGCTCCCTGATCAGGACATTTTCCGGAGGAATGAAGCGAAGGCTTGAGATTGCCAGGGGTTTGATGCATCGCCCTCTCCTCCTGATTCTTGATGAACCTACAATCGGTCTTGATCCGAAAAGTAGAAGGGATATCTGGCATTATATTCATGAAGCCCGGAGGGAGTGGTCGATGACTATTTTATTGACTACGCATTATCTGGAGGAAGCGGATGGGGCAGACAGGGTTGCAATCATGAGCAAGGGCAAAATTGTTGCTCTTGATCACCCAGCCAACCTGAAGGCAAGCCTTGGTCCATCCCTTGTGACAATCGAATTTCCACCGGAATCTTTGGAATCTCTTAAAACGACGTTGAATATGCTTTATGGGATATCTCGCTTTTCTCTCGAATCCGAATCGTTATTACGTTTCCCTATGCCGGTCAACGTTTCATCTCCGGCAGTCTTTCTCCAAAGCCTGCCACCCGTTTTAACCGGTTTCTCAATAGGAACTGCAACACTAGATGATGTTTTTATTTCTCTCACAGGGGATGATGGAAGTATCGATAACCGGTGAATTTGTGAGAATGGTTCTTCAACAGTCCCCTTGTTGCCTTATGAATGGTTGAATGCTTTAGCAAGAATGGAAGAAATTCAGCGGATGACAAACCAGGAACCTCAATCGCAATTAACAATCGAGCTTATCTCTGATATTGATCAAAAAATCCATTCGACGGGGCCATTTCTGAGAGATTTAAGGGGTATCTATACACTTTGGCTACGTGATGTGATCAGGCTCTGGCGAGACCGTATACGACTTGTAGGTTCTTTTATTCAGCCACTATTGTTTCTGTTTGTTTTGGGGGGTGGGCTTAGGGGAAGAGTTGTGCCTCAAGGTTCAGGAACAAATTATCAAATTTTTATTTTCCCGGGAATTGTACTGATGAGTATATTGTTTACCTCTTCCTTTGCCGGGATGGCCGTTGTCTGGGATAGGGAGATGGGATTCCTGAAGGAAGTGCTTGTTGCTCCCATTTCTCGAACAGCGGTTGTTGTCGGCAAGATTCTCGGAGGAGCATCAAATAGCCTGATTCAGGGAATTTTTTTGTTGGCGCTGGCTCCTTTTTTGAAGATTTACCCTTCTTTTGGACAGATTTTCTTCATGTTGGGAGTCATGCTGATTGTTTCCCTCTCCCAAACAGCAATGGGAATTGCTTTGTCCGCGAGAATGAGTTCAAGCCAAGGGTTTATGGTGCTTATGAACTTTATTGTTCTACCCATCTATTTTCTTTCAGGTGCGATGTTCCCCCTAAATCAGTTGCCAACATGGTTATCTGTTCTCTCTCAAATGGATCCATTGACATATGGGGTTGATCTGATGAGGGGAATACTGCTGGGAACTTTTTACTATTCTGTCTACCGGGATATATTTATTATTATGTTCTTCGGACTATTGATGTTATATATTTCCGTCAGGCAATTTCAGAAAGATTAGTTTTCCGGATTTCTCCGGCAGAAGCTCGGAAAGGAAAGGAGCGTTAATATGGCATCGGAAATGTCATTTGATATCGTTTCCAAGGTTGACATGCAGGAAGCCAAAAATGCTGTGGAGCAGACCAATAAGGAGATTCTCACGCGATTTGACCTCAAGGACTCAAAATCCGAGGTCAAATGGGACAAGTCTGATCTGATCCTTGAAGCCAAGGATGTTCACAAGTTAAAATCAGTCAATGAAATCCTAGACTCGAAATGTCTCAGACGGGGGATTTCCCTGAAGAATCTCGACAAGGAAAAGGTTGAGGAGGCATTGGGTGGGACAGCAAGGCAGCGTATTCGTTTCAAACAGGGATTGTCTTCAGAAAATGCCAAGGAAATTGTCAAGGAGATCAAGGGGACCAAATTGAAGGTTCAGCCGCAGATTCAGGGAGACACCGTGCGTGTTTCCGGAAAATCCAGGGATGACCTTCAGGAGGTTATCCAGATTCTCAAGAACAAGGACTTTGGTATTGATTTGCAGTTCACCAATTACCGGTAGCCAATGGTGTTTTAAGACCTTTTGGTGTGTTCTGGTTCTCCAACCGATTCCGTGACAACGTATCTTGATTCCAGGGAATATTCTGGAGATGGGGGGGCATGTGTGCTTTAGAAAAAAAATTCTGGGATCCTTGTTCTTTTTAGGGCTTTTGGTCCAGACATCCTGCATTACGGTAAACCTGCTGCCGCAAAGTAACGGGTTGACGGAGGAAATCGTTTCTGGAAAAGGTTCTCCGGATAAATTGTTGCTCATCCCCATTGACGGATTTATCGGAGACAGGGCTCAAAAGGGAATCCCGTTTTTAGGTGGACGGGAAGACACTGTTACTGCAACGCGTTCAATGCTGAAAAAGGCGGAACATGATCCGAGCGTCAGGGGTGTCATCTTCCTGATTGATAGCCCCGGGGGATCTGTGACAGCCTCAGACCGTATTTATCATATGATCCGTTCATTCCGCCAGAGACATCCCATCCCTGTTTTTGCCCTTGTCGAGGACATAGGGGCTTCTGGTGCTTATTATATTGCAATGGGTGCAGATGAGGTTTGGGTTCATCCGACCAGTATTGTAGGGAGCATCGGCGTTGTTGTTTTCAATGTTGGTGTTACCGGTTTGATGAAGAAGATTGGGGTTACCGACCGGTCAATTACGTCGGGGGACGAAAAAGAGATGGGCTCTCCCTTCAGGCATATGTCGAGCAAGGATCAGCAAATCTTTCAGGATCTGGTGGGAGACCTCTATGGGCAGTTTTTGGGAGTTGTCTCGAAAAGCCGGCAGATTGCTCCGGAGCAGCTGAAGCCGATCGCTGATGGGAGGGTTTACACCGCCAAACAGGCTATCAAGCTTCATCTTGTCGACAGGATCGGTTACAGGGAGGACTTGGTCACCCACCTCGAGCGAGTCATGCACGTCAGTAAGTTTGAGCTTGTACGCTATCGGGAGCCCTTTTTGTCCGGAACAGGACTGTTTGGTGAATCAAGCCCTGTAGGGTCTCCGGTGGCTGATCCATCCCTTCTTATTCCAGCGCTTAAAAAGCTTGGTCCTACACCTCTTTATTTCTGGTCTCCCTCTCTTGGTGGGGGGAGCATGAAGTAGGGCGATTCTCCCAGCAATTTCCATGTTTTTTCGGGGTGGCTTTTACAAAAAGCCGCCCTTTTTTTTTGATGAAACTGCTCCCATGCTGTTTTTAGTGAAGGGGATTTGATCAGGTCTTTTGTTGACGCGGGATGGGTGCAAATCTCCCTGAGTTGAGCCGGTGTCAGGGCGTGGTAGATCTGAAGGGCAAAATGCCGATGGGTTTGTCCCCAGTATGCAACAGGATATTCCCCATCAGCTCCGAACGCGGCGCTACTTCCTGTTGCGATAATGAATCCGGCGGCAGCGGCTACGAGGATAGCCGTTTTGTAACCCAGTTTTCTCTGATTCATTGCTGCTCCTTTCTAAGCATTTTCAGGCAAGAAGACCCAAAAAAGGTCATTCAGATTGGTTCCGGTCGCTCCGGTTTTGATCGCCCACCCTGTTTTTTGAACAACAGGCTTTGTATTATGACTTCTTAATGCATTTTGTATATGGAATTGTTTTAGTTTTCCGAATCCGGATCCGGGAATGATACATCCTGCAAGTCCTGAGTTGCCGTCGATTCCATCTGTTGCCAATGCTCCGACAACAAATGAATGGAGCCCTCCGTCATGGAGTGTTTGGGCGATTGACAATGCAAGTTCGAGCGTTCGTCCACCCTCTCCGTTACTTGTTCCTATCGAGACAGTTGTCTCTCCTGATCCGATAAAAAGTTGATTGTTTCCAGAGGGTCGTCTGTCGTAAAGCATGAGAGACGCAAGTGTTATGCCAACAGTCTGTGCCTCGCCCTTTATTTTATCTGACCAGATATGGATGTCTGTATTGGGCACCTCAAGGATCCCGCTGGATCTCAAAATGGCTGTTCGGGAGTCTCCGATCACAATCGGTTCATGGAGCAGGAGAGAAGTGTTTCTGGCAGAGGCAACTCTTCGGGATGGGTTTGGGATCTTGCAGTCGATATCAAGCGATTTCAGGATATTGCTTGCAGTGGCTCTGTTTCCCAAGTCGGAGGGGATGGTCGGTCCTGATCCGACCATATAGGATGGCATACCCGGAGTGTCCGAGAGAATTATGGTTAATGATTCTGATCCATGGAAAAAGTCCAGAAGCTTTCCGCCCTTGACACTGGAGAGAGCTGTCCTGACTTGGTTGATCTCTTCAATCGGCAGGCCTTTTTTCATCAATGAACCAATGACTTGAACTTTTTTCTCCAGGGTGATTGGACTGACTGGTGCTGCAAGCAGGCTTGATGTTCCTCCGGAAATCGCCGCAATGAGAGCTGTTCTTGTGGGAAGTGATGAGATCTTTTCCAGAACAATTTTTGTGGATTCAATGCTCAAAGGTCCGGGGAAAGGGTGTTCACCGGTGAGGGCTGGATAGTTTTTCGGTGGTACAGATCCCTGTGGAATTAATGTTAAAGTCTTTTCAGCAGGTATTCGCCATCGACCGGAAATCGCCTCGGTCATTTCTGCGGCGGCTTTCCCGATTGACAGCAGAAAAAGAGGGTCTCTCAGTCCAAGTTCTTCTGGTCGGGATGGAATCTCCTGGGAGATGAGCTCTTTTGGTGAAAGAGCTTTAAGGATTTTATTGATGGACTGTCTCGAATGCTTCGCGTACTGCTCTTCATTCAAACTCAATGGCTCCTTGTATACTTTTCCTGGCAATCGGAACTGCAAAAGTAGAGTGTGCCGTTTTCAGACTTCGCC
Source organism: Nitrospirota bacterium (assembly GCA_021829515.1). The sequence goes on from JAKBPM010000002.1 coordinate 77,494, forward strand.
TTCAGTGTCGATGGGGCTTCCGGGTCGACAAAAGTTCCGCAAACAGGATCTCTCTGGAGTGCGGCAGATTGTAATGTCGGAGTCTTGTGTGCGGTTCCCGGGCGCAGAAATTTTAGAAGAATCAGTATTCCAGGAATGAGCATGAGAAAAAATAATAATCGTATAAGAAGCATTGAACCTCTCTATGGAGCCGGAAAATATGGCTATTAGGACGATGGCTTTTCGGGACTATATGGAATGGTCCCTTTTTGATCCGGATATAGGGTACTACACGTGTCGGGCTAAAATCGGTTTGTCCGGGAGTGACTTTATCACTGCTCCTGAGGTCAGTCCCGTTTTCTCTCTCCTTATATCGGAACAGATCATAGAGCTTGATGATTATCTCGGAAATCCGGAGAAATTTTATCTGATTGAGGCAGGGCCCGGCAATGGGACGATGATGCGTTCAGTTCTCACCTGCATAAAACTGCTCCATCCTCATCTTTTTGAACGGGTTTGTCCCATGATGATCGAGACAAGCCCATTTTTAAGGCAGCAGCAATTCAAGAGGCTGTCAAGCCTGTCTTTGAAAAATGCTCCCGTCTGGATGGAGATGAATAGCCTTCCGGTGGAGAAGGTCGATGGAGTTATTCTTGGAAATGAATTCCTTGATGCTCTTCCTGCCCACTGGATCAGGATGGCAGGAGGTGGGCTGGAGGAGGTTTATGTCGAGGTCGACGCGGACAGGGTTCTTGGACATTCTTATGAGCCTCTTGTCAATCGGGATATCGTCAACTACCTTGACTGGATCGGTGTCGAGTTGCCGGAAGGGTGCGAAACGGACATTTCGATTGATGCCATTTCTGTTCTGGGTAAGCTCGATTCCATTCTGGACCGGGGTTTTATGCTATGGATCGATTACGGGGACAGCGCTTCCGAAAAATACTCACAGAGAAGGAGTCGTGGAACGATCAGGGGATTCAAGGACCACCAGTTGATCGACCAGGTCTTCGATCATCCGGCAGGAAGCATCGACCTTACTGCACATGTCGATTTCAGCGGGGTTATGAAGCGCCTTGTTGAGTTGGGGCATCGGTTTGAGGGGTATAGCGACCAGATGTCCTACCTTATTGCGCTTGGGATTGACCAGGTCCTTCAGGAGAATCAATTAAGCAAGGAAGAAGTTATTGCGGCGTCGACGCTTTTTCATCCCCTTCAGATGGGGAGAGTCTTCAAGGTATTGCTGACTTCAAAGGGAATCGGACCCAAGAAGGCAATGAAGGGATTCCCTCGGGAATCCCTTCTCCCTCTTCTGGTGCCGGACCGGGGAGATCCTGGTTTGTTTGGGTGATTCAGTGCTTCGTTGAGATGTTCGACAGAATATAGCTGGTAACGGCGTCTGTCTCGTCAGCGGAAAGGTATTTTTTTCCAGTTTGTTCCATATAGCGGTTCATTTTTTTGACAAGGACTTTCCATTGGTCTGGGGTATGTGTGCTGAAAACAGGAAGAGTATGGCATTGCACGCATGATTCCTCAAAAAGTGTTTTTCCGGATGCAAGGGGAAAAACTCTTGAAAGGTCCTGTGAGCTCTCCCTTGCAACTTTTTTTTCCGGAAGCGAGATGAGAATACCAAAGGCTACCAATGCGAAAAGAGCTGTCAGTCCAATTGCTGTCGAGTTCTTCATGGGAGGGGTAATCGGGCTCATGAAGACTCCTTTCCTGTCCGGAGAATCATTGGAATAAGTTCGTGTCTGATTTCATCATCGACCATCGATCCAATGAGTGACGGAGGGGTGCTGCGATGGAAGAGCGCATCCGGTGTCGGCGACTGATGTCGGGTTATTGTTCCCGACATTGACCGGGTCGTGCCATCGGATGATCGTGTAATGATCTTGTAGCTTAAAATGACAACTGCCTTTTGGCGGACGTTGAGTGGTGCAGCCGAAACCCTGTCTTCGATCTTTTCAATGGAAACAGAAACGGTCAAAGGGTGGTTTGATGTTTTGGCCATTTGTACCGAGAATCCCTCGTCAACAAGGTCCTGCTCGATTTTTTTCTGGATGCTTTGAGAGAGGGACTCCCTGACAAGCAAGTGGGACCTGCTCCCGAGAGCATGGAAGAGGGTTCCGAGTCTTTTTCCGTTACCAGTGTCCGTTACGGGAAGGAGCCAGACAGAGATGCCCTGGGAGGTATTGTCAGGGGGAGGGGATTTGGGAAATTTAAGCCCTCCAACGATTACCGGAGGTTCCAGAGAGTTTGCGCATCCTGCCAGCAGGGCTATTGTGCCAAATGCAAAAAAACCGACCAGTGTTCTTTTTCTCATGGATGATTTTCCTTCGTTTTTATTGTCCGGGAAGAACCTTGACCGACCCCTCATAATCGCTTTTCTGGCCTTTTGGAGGGTTCAGCCAGAGAAGCTTGACTGAGTGGATCCCAATGGTTAAAGGCGGAAGGTCTATCGATGCTTTTTTTGTCCTCGATATGTCGGATATTGCAACCGCTTTTCCATCAATGTCAACTTCCATGCGATAAAACTGATCATTGACAGGAGATTGGGGGAAAAACACCTGGATGGTCATTTTTGTATTATTCTTTGCCGGTGCGGGCCATACAATGCGAAGTTCTTTTTGTGAAGAGTTTGCATGTCCGACTGTTTTGTTCATCAGAAGCATTGACAGAACTGCGAATGTCATGAGGGTCATTTTTTTCAGGGCAAACTGATTCGACAGGTTGCTGACCCTTTGATAGAATGCTTCCATGCTGATCAAGTCCTCATCCCCCCTATTCTTAAAATACATCATTGCAGAGCGCGTTGCTAAGGGTTCTCTGGTATTGGCACTCGGAATCGGTGGACTGTCCCTTGTCCCGCTGGATTTGTCAAGCCTTGTCCAGAAGGTGGGTATGACTCTGCACATAGAAGTTGACAGTCCCTGGCTGGACTATCTTATTCATGCTTCCGGAAGAATCAATCCTGTAGCCCTTAAGGTTGCATCCTTCCTGATCGTCTGTTACGGAGTGCTGAACTACATTGTTGCATGGGGTTTGCACCGGAGATTCCGGTGGGCCGAATATATGACCATTATTGAAATATCTGCGTTGATTCCATTTGAAGTTTACGCGATCGACCAGAAGTTTTCCCTATTTCGCCTAGCCGCTTTTTGTGTCAATATCCTGATTGTTTGGTATCTGCTGAAGAATCGTTCCCTTTTTCATTCGATGTCGAAGGATGCAGAGCCGATTCTTCCCCCTTCGGTCTGAAGATTCCTTGCTTATCCTCCTTTTTTTGTCGAATTGCCTGAATTATCTTGACAGGCAACTCTTTCTTTCCCTTCTTCCTGCGATGAAAAACCTCTACCAACTCAGTGATCCTGTTATTGGTCTTCTTTCCTCCTCCTTTACTTTTGCCTATCTTGCCGCAGCCCCTGTTGCCGGTTTTTGGGGAACGAGGTTTAAAATGGAAAAGATGCTTGGTGGAGGTATTCTGCTTTTTTCGATCGGGATGCTTGTTGCCGCCCTGGCTGAGTTCAGGTGGATGCTTTTCCTGGGAAGATTCCTCACCGGCTTCGGTGAGGCGGTTCTGTCAACACTGGGACCTGTCTACCTCTACAATCTTGTCTCTTCTTCGAAAGGAGCAAGGCTTGGGTGGTTTTACCTTGCGATCCCTCTGGGTTCGGCAATGGGCTTTTTGCTGGGAGGTGCCTTTCTTTCGAGACTGAGCGTGGAACAGATCCTCATGATTCCTGTTCTTCCCGGATTCCTATTTGCATGGATCTTTATCATGAGGAAAGGGAGCCACTTTCCTGATTCTTTTTATCAGTCTCCTTTGCAAAAAGATCTTTTCTCGTGGAGGGGGTTTCTGAAAAGGTTTTCCATGGAAGACAGGGCAATGGTCATGATGAGTTTTCAGGTGCAGACGCTTGTGACCTTTGTTCTTGGCGGGATGGCTGCCTGGATGACTTTTTATTTTATCAGGGTGAAGATGTTTCCTGTCACCTCGATTGAGTCCTTGACCGGTGGGATGCTTTTGGTTGGAGGAATCACCGGGATGCTTGGAGGAGGGAAGTTGCTGGACAGGGAAATCAGGATTCATCCGGATAGGCCATTTCATGGACCCACCCTTTTGGGTTTGGGCGCATCTTTGCTGGGGGTCCTGGTTGTTATTGCCGGAAACTCTCTGTTTGTTTGTGGCGCAGGATTGCTTCTTGCCATCTCCGGAATATTTCTTGTTTTTGTGCCGTTGAACTGGATTCTTCTTTCTCGTGATGCCCAGGTCTCTCCAGCAGTCTTGATCGGAATGAGTCTTTTTGTATCTCATCTTCTTGGCGACCTCCTTTCCCCCTCCATTATTGGAGAGGTTTCCCAGCAATGGGGGCTTTCCGTTGCAGTTGAAGTCACTCTGATCATTCCTTTGCTCTTTGCCCTTGCAATCTATGCGATATATGCGAAAAAGAGGGGCTTCTGACGGAAGTCATGCCCGGAAGGGTGACTCTTTGACCGGACGGTCTCAATGGAAAAGAATGCGGCCTTGGTGTAGTATGATTTTAAACAAACATTTTCAGGAAATTGAGGAGGTTCACTTTGACCGCAAAGGATTTGATGTCTCGCAGTGTGATTTCGATTTCTCCGGAAGCTTCCCTGAGGGAGCTGGCGGACCTTCTTGTCCTGAACCGGATCAACGGGGTAGTGGTCTCGAACGTACCAGGAGAATTTCTGGGTGTTGTGGGAGAACATGATCTGATCCATCATGAGAAACCACTTCATATCCCGACAGTTATTTCATTGTTCGATGCATGGCTTTTTCTGGAGCCTCCCTCCCATTTAAAAAAAGAGATCGAGCGTCTTGCTGCAACCCAGGTCAGGGACATCTATCAACACAATCCACCCACTGTATCCCCGGAAGCCCAGATTGCGGACCTGGCCGGGGTTTTCGAGAAAACAGGGGTCGATATTCTGCCGGTTCTTGAAAAAGGGAAGCTTGTCGGAGTCATAGGTAGGGGAGATCTTGTTCGGGCCATGGCAGATGGTGAAGCAACCTGATTCTTCTGTATGGATCCTTCCATCAGAGTTCCAGACGTCGGAATTGGGAGAGTTTTTCGGGAGCAATGCATCTTCTGGAACACTGATACTCCTGTCCGGTCCGACTGGAATCGGAAAGACCAGCTTTTGTAAGGGAGTGGCCAGATCTCTGGGAATCAGGGAGGTGTTAACCAGTCCAACTTTTTTGACGTGGCAGTTTTATGAGGGTGGCCGGATCCCCCTGTTTCATGGTGATCTTGACCGCTTTAAAGGGAGTGCCTCCGAGGAGTTTGAATGGGCCCTCACAGAATGTTCGCAAGAGAAGCTGGCCTTGGTTGAATGGGGGGAAAGGCTCTCCCTTAAAGCGAGAGACCTGTTCGCTGTGACGATCCATCTTTCCTTTTCCTGGGAGGGTGATCTGGAATGTCCTGGCAGGAGGTTTTCTTTTATTGTCGATTCCCTCTCTCGGGATGTCTCTGGGCTTGAACGCGGAATCAACCTTTTTCTAAATGACGGGAAGCGATGGAAGGCTTGAGCGCACCTTGGAGAATGGAATATATTAAAAAAAATGGTGAGGTCACTCCGAAGAGCGACTGCATTTTGTGTGATCTCGGAAAGTCCGGCGTAGAACGGGATCGTCTTGTCCTCTACTCCGGGCAGGACTGTTACGTTGTCCTAAACGCTTTTCCCTATACAAGCGGCCACCTGATGGTTGTTCCCTATCATCATGCGGGAACATTTTCCGAACAGTCCCAGTCAACACTCAGTGAGATGATGTACCTTTTAAAACATGCGGAACGGATTCTCCTTGAGGAGTATCAGCCGACAGGTTTCAACATGGGTGTGAATATCGGGCGTACTGCAGGTGCGGGGATCCCGGGACATCTGCATTCTCATCTCCTGCCAAGATGGGATGGCGATACGAATTTTATGACTTCCATCCATGAAGTGCGAGTGTTGCCTGAATCCTTGTTGATGACTTATGACCGGCTTTTGCCTGCGTTTTCCCGTGTGCCCCAGATGGACAAGTGTGCCGAGAAAGGCGAATAGGTCCGATTTTTTGGGTGTGTCCTGTGTCTGGCATTGATCGTGGACAATGGAACCGGAAGGAGCCAAGATGAAGATGTTCAGAGTGGTTGTGTCTGTTCTGGTTTTTCAGTTGTTTGGAGGTTTTTTCTTCCTGCCAACGGACGCCCGGGCATGGGTTGTGGCAGGAAAGCCGGATTATCCGGTAGCGCCAGTTCATAAAAAGCTGGAGGTTATTTATACCGAGTATGCTGGCCTTGCCAAGGAGCTTGATGATGTTCTTGCCGAAAAAAATGTTTTGGCGAAGAACTATTCTCCGTGGCGGGCTTCCTGGGAGAAGCGGATGATGCTTGCTGAGGAGCGCCTTCATCAGCTTTACCCTTACTTTATGCCGATCAATCAGCACCCATGGACGCGTGAAGCCGCTGTTTTTACCAATCTGCAAGGGGTGAGGGAATGGCTCTGGACGGTTGAGCAGGATGAGAACAGCATTGTTGATGGAAAGCCAAACTTTGATATCGAGAATGGAAAAATCTACAAGCGCAACATCGATATGTATCGCGGGTTCATGATAAAAGCCGGTACGATATTGACGGGTGGTCCATTCTACGGGAATTTCTTCAAGGATACCCAGGCAACCATTTTGGCGAACTATTGTGTTTATCCTGAAGTGCATGGGGATGGATCAACCCATATGACGAAGCTTGTCAAACCTTCATTCCATAAGATGGGTCTTCAAAACGGGTTGGCTATGGAAGGCAGAGATCAGACGGAAACATCGGCTTCCAAATAGTGTTTGCGTGACCTGATGGATTGAACTCCTGTTCCCGTATAGTCCCAAAAAGCCCTGGGCCTTTTCTCCCCGGAGGCCGAGTTCAGGTCCTCCGCCGCTCTTGGAGTCCTCCCCCGAAACGGCGTTGTCGGATTGCCGGGCCGCCTCAAAACGGACCAAAAGCTGATGGGCTGTCGACTGCAAGAGGGAGTTTCCGGACAAAAGTCAGAATCCTCTTTTCAGACATGCTTCTGCTGCCCAGGGTCTTGCACCGTGGATTTTGCTGATGAGGGAAAAGCTCTTGACTTTTTTCCCGGCACATGTCCTTTGCTCCTTGTGTGCCACGCCAGGGCTGGGTCGGGGGGCTCTTGATTTTTGCTTTTTCCCCTCGATCCACACTATAATAGCTCCCAACAGTCAATCCCAAGAGTCACCTTGGGAATATCCCTCTGCGACGATTCCTCATGTTTGGCGAAGGGTAGGTGTCAAATCCTTTTAAATCCAGGACCGAGAGCCTGGGAAAGGGTTCTGTGAGCGCTTTTCTTAGTTCCTCTATCAGCTTTTTATCTCTGCAAGATCGTTGCTTGTTTCTCCCTTCCTGTTTTTTTTCAAAAAAATACCACTTTTTCAGATCGGATCCTTCATGAGTCCACAGGGTGGTCTCCGTGTTTTGATGGATTCTGGACAGATAGGTCGCACGATTCGCCGAATGGCTCATGAGATCCTTGAGCATAATCAGGGAACAAAAAATTTGTGCCTGGTTGGAATCCTTCAGGGCGGTGCGATTCTTTCCCAAAGAATTGGGGCTGTGATTGAGAGCATAGAAGGAATTGCCCCACCAATGGGGACGCTCGATATCACTCTTTACAGGGATGATCTCGCCATTCGCGCTGCCCCTCCTTTCTTGAGAGAGAGCAATATCCCCTTCTCCATCGATGACAGCCGAATTGTTCTGGTCGACGATGTGTTGTATACGGGGAGAACGGTTCGTTGTGCCCTGGATTTTCTGATGGATCTTGGCCGGCCATCTTCTGTACAGCTTGCGGTATTGATTGACCGGGGCCACAGGGAACTTCCAATCCGGGCGGATATTGTCGGAAAAAGCATCCCTACGAGTAGGCAGGAGAAAGTTCGGGTCCTTCTTGAAGAAAACAATGAATCTGTTACCTTGGTCAGGATGTCATCATGAACCTTCCTCCCCCGATTCACGCACTCGAAAAAAAGCATCTTCTGTCGATTTCGGATTTGTCTGTGCCAGAAATTGAGGGGATCTTCCAGACAGCTGAATCTTTTCTGGATCTTTCCTCACGCTCAGTCCGAAAGGTCCCGTCTCTCAGGGGAAGGATTATCGTCAACCTTTTCTACGAAGCATCGACCCGAACAAGAACATCCTTTGAGATAGCCGGAAAGAGACTTTCTGCCGATGTGATCAACATAACGACGACCCAGTCGAGTGTTGTCAAAGGGGAAAGTCTTCTGGATACAGTCCGCACAATAGAGGCTTTGGGAGCTGATGGCATTGTCATTCGCCATTCCTCCTCAGGGGTTCCCCAGTGGATCTCAAGTCAGGTGAACTGTCATGTCATCAATGCCGGGGACGGTCTGCGGGAGCATCCGACACAGGCTCTTCTGGATCTTTTTACCATCCAGAAAAGGAAGAAGAGATTGTCTGGATTGACCGTTGCCATTGTCGGTGACGTTCTCCACAGCAGGGTTGCCCGTTCGAATATTGCTGCGATGCAAATGATGGGGATGAAAGTCAGGGTTGTCGGCCCTCCGACACTGATACCCCGTGAGGCAAAGCAGTGGGGGATTGATGTCTTTCATTCTCTTCGTGATGGACTGGAACAGGTTGATGTCATCATGTTGCTGCGTCTTCAGCTTGAGAGACAGGCGTCCGGCTTCATTCCTTCTATTGAGGAATATTCTCGGCTGTTTGGTCTTTCCCCGGAGAAGCTCTCTTGGGCTGCTCCGGATGCGATTGTATTACATCCGGGTCCGGTTAACAGGGGCATTGAAATCCAGGGGGAAGAGATGTTTTCTGAACGATCGGCTGTCCTGGATCAGGTTCATCATGGAGTGGCTGTCAGAATGGCTATTCTTTATCTTTTAATGGCCGGGGGGCGACCGGAGGAGGAAAATCGTGCACCAGCGTGAACAAAGAGGATCCTTTCTCCTGAGAAATGTCAGAATGTTTGACCCCGTCCAGAAGGTTGACCAGACCGGGGATATTCTGGTTATGGATGGGCGGGTCCGTGCTTTTGGGGTCGTAGAGGAATTGCCACCCTCCGTTCCTGTGATTGAAGGAAATCGCGGCCTTCTTGTCCCAGGTTTTGTCGATGTGCATGCCCATTTTCGGGAGCCTGGATTCGAGTATAAGGAAACGATCGAAACGGGATCCCGGGCAGCAGTGTCCGGAGGATTTACCAGTGTCTGTGTCATGGCAAACACCAACCCTGTCAACGACCATCCGGGTGTTACAAGGGAAATGATTCGAAAGGCCAATGAGGTTGGGCTGTGCAGGATCTTTCCGATCGGAGCCGTATCGATTGGCCTGAAAGGTGAGACTCTCTCGGAGATGGTCTCACTTTCCGAGGCTGGCTGTGTTGCGTTCTCCGATGACGGACTTCCTGTGCGGACGGCAAAACTCATGAGACGGGCCCTTGAATACTCGATCATGACCGGTCTTCCCGTGATCGACCACTGTGAAGACCGGGACCTTTCCGATGGTGGCGTGATGAATGAAGGATGGGTCAGTACAACGTTGGGTCTCAAGGGAATCCCGAATGCCTCGGAAGATGTTGTCATTGCAAGGGATATCGAGGTTCTCCGTTTGACAGGAGGACATCTGCATATTGCCCATCTGTCGACCGAAGGAGGTGTCCGCCTTGTTCGACAGGCCAAGAAGGATGGTCTTCCCGTGACAGCGGAAACATGCCCTCATTACTTTTCCCTGACTGATGAATGTGTCCGGCATCATCATACAAATGCGAAAATGAACCCTCCCCTGCGTCAGGAAGCTGATCGCAAGGCTGTTATTGAGGGTCTTGCCGATGGCACCATCGATATGATTGCGACGGATCATGCGCCACATGCCTCTCATGAAAAGGAGCGGGAATTTGATCAGGCTCCATTTGGGATTATTGGTCTTGAAACAGCCTTTTCCCTGGGGTATGGACTTGTCGAAAGGGGCGATCTGTCGCTTGAGAGGCTGATTTGCCTGATGTCAAACAACCCTGCGCATCATTTCAGTCTTCCCGTGGGAGAGATCCGGGTTGGTGGCCTTGCTGACTTTGCTCTTCTGGATCTTTCGAGACGTCAGACGGTTCAGAATGATTTCTTCCGCTCGAAGAGCCGGAACTCACCATTCCTGGGCTCAGTTATCGGAGGTGAGGTCCAGAAGACCTTTATGGATGGCCGGCTTGTTTTTGACCGGATGCAGGACAAAGAGGTGGAACGATGAAATCATTCGCCCCTATTGTACTGGTTCTCGAGGATGGGACAATTTTTTCGGGTCAGAGCGTCGGTGCATCGGGAACTGTTTCTGGCGAAGTCGTTTTCAACACTGCGATGTCCGGATATCAGGAGGTTCTGACGGATCCTTCCTATGCAGGGCAGATTGTCGTAATGACATCACCGATGATCGGAAATACGGGAATTAATGAAGTCGATGCCGAGTCTTCGAAAGTTCAGTTGTCGGGGTTCCTGACGACAGCCATGAGCTATAAGCCTTCTCACCATCAGTGCACAAAAACGCTGCCGGATTACCTTGTCGAGCAGGGAATCATTTCCGCCCAGGAAATTGATACCCGCTCCCTGACACGTCATTTGAGGAAAAAGGGCGTTCTTCGGGGAATTTTGACCACCGAGATGGACAAGCCGTCCCGTCTGATTGAACGGGCGAGGCGCGTCCCATCCATTGAATCTCTGGATCTGGTCCGTCAGGGACTTCCCATGCATGAAACATTGAAAAGGTCTTTGACTTCCGGGCTTGAAGTTGTCCTGATTGATTTCGGGGCAAAGGGATCGATTAAAAAGTGTCTGGAGGATCTTGGGGTACGGGTGAGGGTTGTTCCTCCCGATACCAAGGCCCAGTCAATTCTGGATGACCGCCCTGATGGGGTTGTCCTTTCAAATGGTCCGGGAGACCCGGCACGTCTGACGTCCATTATTGGTGAGGTTCGGGGGCTTCTTGGAAGATTGCCCATTCTTGGCATCTGTCTTGGTCACCAGCTCCTGAGTCTGGCTGTTGGTGCAAAAACCTACAAGCTGCCTTTCGGACACCACGGAGTAAACCACCCGATCCTGGATCTGTTTTCCGGGAAAGTCTGGATTACATCCCAGAATCATAATTATGCTGTCCGGGAAGACAGCCTCCCTGACGGATGCGAACCACTTTACAGGAGTCTGTATGATGGTTCTCTGGAGGGAATCCGATTCTCCCGCTCTCCAATATTGTCCGTCCAGTTCCATCCGGAGGCTGCTCCTGGTCCGACGGACGCATTTCCTATCTTTTCAGAGTTTCTTGAAATGATGAAGAGGTAGCCCTTGTCTTCTGATTCTTTTGACCCTTCGATTATTCGCAGTGAATTCTGGAGGGAGAGAGCGATACTTGCCTGGGAAAAGTACCGTGCGTGCAGTGTTTGCCCGAGAAATTGTCAGGTAGACCGTATTTCCGGAGAAACGGGAACCTGTCGAACGGGGGTTAATATCTCCGTTTCTGCAGCGAATCTTCATTTTGGGGAAGAGCCCTGTATTTCCGGCGTCCGGGGATCTGGCACTGTTTTCCTGACGTCCTGCAACCTGTCCTGTGATTTTTGCCAGAATTTTCCGATCAGTCAGATGGATCATGGCAGGGAAGTCTCTTTTTCAGGCCTGTCCCGAATTTTTCTGGATCTTGAGAAAAGAGGCGCCCACAATATTAACCTCGTGACTCCGAGCCACGTTGTCCCGTCTCTCCTCATTGCGATCATTGTCGCCCGGGAATCGGGACTCTCCGTTCCGATCGTCTACAACTCCAATGGATATGACGATGTTGAGATGTTAAAGCTGTTGGATGGACTGATCGATATTTACCTTCCCGACATGAAGTATTCTGAGGAGATTTATGCCCGGCGCATATCAAAGGCTGATCGATATGTCCATTTCAACAGGCTTGCCATTCTTGAGATGTTCCGCCAGGTGGGTCAACTGGTTCTTGATGAGAATGGAATTGCGAAAAAAGGACTTTTGGTGAGGCATCTGATCATGCCAAATGGCATTGGCGGTCTTTTGAAGACAGGATCGTTCATTCGTGAAAACCTTGGAAAAAATACCGCCATTTCCCTGATGGCCCAGTATTTTCCTACAAACAGGGCGCTAAAGAGTGACTCCATCAATCGTCCAATTTCGATGGATGAATATGAGAGCGCGATGGAGACCCTCTTTTCCCTGGAGCTTCTGGAAGGCTATATCCAGGAAAAAGAAGAGACATTTGATGAGTTTGACGAGGTTCCGATTGCATCTTCGGGCCAGGAGAGGGAAATTGCCTAAGCGAACAGATATTCAAAAAATCATGATCATCGGATCCGGTCCAATCGTTATCGGGCAAGCAGGGGAGTTCGACTATTCGGGAACCCAGGCGGTCCAGGCGCTCAAAGAGGAGGGCTATATTGTTTCCCTTGTAAACTCGAATCCGGCGACGATCATGACCGATCCTGACCTTGCGCACAAAACCTATATGGTGCCCTTAACCGTTGAGGCACTGGAGCGGGTTCTGGAAGTGGACCGTCCCGATGCCATCTTGCCTACGATGGGTGGACAAACCGCCCTGAACCTTGCGGTCAGCCTTTCCGATCGTGGTGTTCTTTCCCGTTTGGGGATCAAGCTGATAGGGACCTCTGTTGAGTCTATCCGTAAAGCAGAGGATCGTGGCCTATTCAAAAAGGCAATGGAGAAGATCGGGCTGAGCAGTCCCAAAAGTTTTGTTGTCCACTCTCTTGATGAAGCCAAGCGTGCCTTAACGGCCATCCCTTTTCCTGTTCTTATCAGGGCTTCGTTTACCCTTGGCGGCACGGGCGGCGGGATCGCAAGGAATGCCGAAGAATTTGAGCAAAAAGTTTTATCCGGCCTTGACCTGAGCCCTGTCGGTGAAGTGCTGGTTGAGGAGTCTCTTCTGGGCTGGAAAGAGTTTGAGCTCGAAGTCGTCAGGGATCGTGCTGACAACTCGATCATTGTCTGTTCGATTGAAAATGTCGACCCGATGGGTGTTCATACAGGCGACAGCATTACCGTTGCACCGGCGATGACTCTCACGGACAGGGAATATCAGTACCTCAGGAACGCGGCTATTTCCATCCTCAGGGAGATTGGTGTCGAAACAGGTGGGTCGAATGTTCAGTTCGCGGTCAATCCTCAGTCCGGCAGGGTTCTTGTTATCGAGATGAATCCCAGAGTATCAAGAAGTTCGGCACTGGCTTCGAAGGCGACGGGGTTCCCCATTGCGAGGGTCGCAACCAAGGTCGCAATAGGGTATACGCTAGATGAGATCAAAAATGACATTACCAAGGTAACTCCCGCAGCTTTTGAGCCGAGCATAGATTATGTTGTGGTCAAGGTTCCTCGCTTCCACTTTGAAAAATTTGCCCAGGCATCAAGGGTTCTCGGTCCACAAATGAAATCGGTGGGTGAGGTGATGGGAATCGGCCATCATTTCAAGGAAGCCTTGATGAAGGCTCTTCGCTCCCTTGAAAACAATCGTTCCGGCTTTGCCTCTGTTGTCCTTCCGGAAAGCGATTCAGAGGTTGAGGAGATGTTGAAAGAATCTCTTGATGACCGCATTCACAGAATTGCTCAGGCATTCAGACAAGGCTATTCAGTGGAGAAAATCCATGAGTGGACCGGTGTGGATCAGTTTTTTCTGAATGAGATCCTTGAACTGGTCCATCTTGAAATCGAGATTGCCGAGCGGTGCAACGAACCTCTTGCCCTTTTTCCGGACGATCTTTTGAGAAAAGCAAAAAAAGATGGTTTGTCGGATCTCAGGATCGCTGAGCTTTTGCAAAAGGATGAGTCCCTTGTTCGCGAGATGCGGGAACGTCGGGGAATCTCTTTGCAATATCGCAGGGTTGATACATGTGCTGCGGAATTTGATACAACGACTCCCTATCTCTATGGAACCTATGCGGGAGTCGATGAGAGGGATCTCTCAGGCTCCGAGGGGAAAAGTGTTGTTATTCTTGGATCCGGTCCAAACAGGATCGGCCAGGGAGTCGAATTTGACTATTGCTGTGTGCACGGAGTGATGGCAGCCCGGGAAATGGGGTTCGATGCGGTCATGATCAATTGCAACCCGGAAACGGTTTCTACGGATTTTGATATCTCGGACAGACTGTATTTTGATCCGCTAACGCGGGAGGATGTTCTGGGAATCCTTGAAGAAGAGAAGCCGATGGGAGTTGTCGTCCAGTTTGGAGGCCAGACTCCCCTCAAGCTGGCCTCCATCCTTGCGGAAAAAAATATTCCTGTCCTTGGGACTTCTCCGGGAATGACGGATCTTGCCGAAGACAGGGAGAGGTTTCATGCGGTTATTCAGGAACTGGGGCTTTTACAGCCATTAAGTGCCCTTTCCCACTCAATCGGGGATACCCCGGAAATGGTAATGTCGGTGGGGTTTCCGGTCCTGGTTCGTCCTTCATATGTTTTGGGCGGGGAAGCGATGGAGGTTCTGTACGATGAAGAGGATCTGACCGCCTATCTCGCAAGAGCTGTGAGTCTGGACTTTCGTTTTCCTCTCCTGATCGACTCATTCCTTGGACAGGCAACCGAAGTGGATGTCGATGCTCTGAGTGATGGGACATCGGTCTTTATCGGGGGCATTCTTGAACATATCGAGGAAGCGGGAATCCACTCCGGCGATTCGGCCTGTTTCCTCCCCCCCATGAACCTGTCGGAAAAAGTTCTTCAGACACTGCGAGATCAGACGATCAAGCTCGCCCTCAGGCTTTCGGTCAAGGGATTGATGAATATCCAGTTTGCTGTCCAGAACGAAAAAGTCTACATCCTTGAGGTTAACCCGAGAGCTTCAAGAACGATTCCTTTCATCAGCAAATCAATTGGTCTTCCACTCGCAAAAATAGCGATGAAGGTTATGCTTGGGAAATCTCTGGCCGATTTGGGTCTTTCTCATGGAGAAGTTGCCCGGACCCCTTTTGTTTCGGTCAAGGAAGCTGTATTCCCATTCAAGAAATTTCCCGGGGTTGACACCATTCTGGGTCCGGAGATGAAATCAACAGGCGAGGTCATGGGTCTTTCCCGCCGCTTTTCAAAAGCATTCCTGGATGCTCAGGAAGGGGCAGGAATGAATCTTCCGAAACAGGGGCGTGTTTTTGTCAGTGTATCTGACAGGGATAAACCAGCTATTATAGAAATATGTCAGTCCCTGAATTCGTTGGGGTATAAGATTGTTGCTACTGGCGGAACCCGTGACGTATTGATTGCTGCAGGTATGGACGTCGAGCATGTCAACAAGGTTAAAGAGGGTTCACCTCACATTGTTGACCAGATTGCCGATGGTAGAATCGCCCTTGTGGTAAACACCGTGTCCGGCAAAAGTTCCCAGAGGGATTCCCTGTCGATCAGGAGGGAAACGCTCGCGAGAAACATCCCGTATTATACGACAGTTGCGGGAGCCAAGGCTCTGGCGATGGCTCTTATGGATGCTTCAAGCAGAAATGTTTTGGAAGAGGTTATTTGTTTGCAGGAGATCCGGAGATAGATCTCTCAAGTGTTTGAAAACGTGTGGTCCTGTTCCAGGAAAAAAGAAAAGGTGAGAAGATGAATCAATTACCGATGACCAAAGAGGGGTATGATAAACTGGTAGAGGAGCTTGATCGGCTGAAACATGTGGAGCGTCCCAAAAATATTGCGGATATTGCTGAGGCGCGTGCCCATGGAGATCTTTCAGAAAATGCCGAGTATCATGCAGCGAAAGAACGGCAGGGTTTCCTGGGATCCAGAATTCAGGAGCTCGAACAGAAAATCTCTTCTGCCATCATTGTATCTTCAGCTCATCAGGACCCATCAAGGGTTACTTTTGGTGCGACCGTCAAGCTTGTTTCAACGACGGGAGAGGAAAAGCGCTATACGCTGGTTGGACAGGAAGAAGTTGACCTGAAGCTTGGGAAAATATCAATCCAGTCTCCTGTGGGAAAGGCCTTGATCGGCCACTCGAAGGGAGAAAGCGTCACGATCCGCATTCCATCGGGAGAAGTTGTATACTCCATTGAGGAAATCCTCTACTAGATTTGAGGCGACATCATGCAAACCCCGATGGACAGCAAAAAGTGGATAACAATTGTCGTCGTGATCCTGACGATTCTTGTTCCCACTTTTGTGATTATCTTTAATGCTTATTACGGCTTTTCTCTTTACCACAAGGTGATGGGCCAATAACCGTTTCCGCGTTCACGTGTTCTGTATCAATTCGGGATAACACTTTTAAAATGTGTTTCATTTTGATATAATTCTTTCGTCTGAACGTTTTGTGTTTTTAAGAAATCATTATTTTAGAAATAGTTAATTTTTTGGCATGGGTATTGCTATTATATCGTTGAGTGAAGTTCTGGATTGTCTGATGACAATAGACGGAGGTCAGCGATGGAGTGCCCAAGATGCCATACGGAGATGTTTGAGGAAGAGTTTAACGATTTAAATGACGATACGGGTTATTTGGGTTTCCGGGGTTGGAGATGCATCCTCTGTGGGGAGATTGTGGATTCCGTGATCCTCTCCAACAGGAAGCGAAGACCTGCTCCTATGGTAGGTCGAAATCGTAAAATCATGGCATATAACTAAATTATTCAAACGGAATCACAACAGGAGGATATGATATATGATCAGCATGTCAGAAAAAGCAGTTGAGAAAGTCAGTGAATATCTGACTTCAGAAAACAAGGTCGGTTATGGTCTTCGCGTTTATGTCTCCGGCGGTGGTTGCCATGGCTTTCAATATGGGATGGCCTTTGAAGAGGCTCCCGGTGAAATGGACCAGATCATTGAAGAGTCTGGTGTAAAACTCTTTATTGATGCACAAAGCTACCCGTTGCTTGACGGTGCGGAAGTCGACTATGTCGAGAATCTCTATGGATCGGGTTTTGCAATCAAGAATCCAAACGCCAAGAGTTCTTGTGGTTGTGGAAGCTCTTTTTCAACCTAGGTTGAAGGAAGTTCGTCCGTTTCAGGTTTTTCTCTTTGAAGCTTTGTGTAAGATGGGGAGTCCTTTGTTTTTTGGAGGGCTCCTCTTTTTTTGTCTTTTATTTGCCTCATTACCTGGCATGTCTGCTCAGGCTTTTTCCGGAGATCTGGCCGATTCCGGTACAGATATTCTGTCCTCGTACATTCTGAATCACAATCGTGTCCACCTGTCCCGCAAGCAGGCCTGGAAGATTTCTCGTGAAATTGTTCGCCAGTCAGCACTTCTTGGGGTTCCTGTAGATCTTGGTGTTGCCATCATGGAGCGGGAATCTGCTTTTAACCCGATGGCAATGAACAGGGATTCCGGAGATTATGGACTTTTTCAAATCCATTATGCGTTCTGGAAAAAACATTTTGCCCGCAAAAAGGGATCAAGGCTCTGGCCCCTTTCTTTTAAGGACTTATACAGGATTGCTGTCAATGTTCGCGTTGGAATGATGATTATTCGGCATGATCTGCTTCTGTCCCACGGGTCAGTCTACGGAATGATCGGTCTGTATAGTGGGAGGAAAGGCAACGCCCGTAATGCATATGTCATGGGTGTCTTGGCAAATGAGGAGCGGTTCCGGCTATATCAGCAGAAAATGGAGGCGTTGGCTCGATTGCGCTAAGATGATTCGGACTGTTTCATTGTGAAACAACTCCCTGTTCGGTTGGCTCTATGCGTTCTTTGGGGGCTGAAGCTCTGTTCCGACCGGAGTATTTTGAGTTGTATAACATTTGGTCAGCGATGGCCAGAAGCCCTGTCAGATGCGGGGCATGCTCCGGGTAGGAGGCGATTCCTATGCTGACAGTCAGTCTGATGTCCGGGTATTTCAAGAACGTCAGAGACTGGACTCTGCTGAGAATCCTTTCCGAAATGCTTCTTGCTGTTTTTGTGGTGGTTCCCGGTAAAATGACCAGAAATTCTTCCCCCCCGTAACGCCCTATGCGGTCTTCCGATCGAAGCGCTTCCGAAACACTTTTTGTCAGCTCAATCAGAACCTCGTCCCCGGCAAGATGGCCAAACTTGTCATTGATCTTTTTGAAGTGATCGAGATCAATCATGAGGATTGAAAGGTTGTTTCCCTGGAGCTTGGTCTGGGCGATCTCATTTGAGAGGATTTCTTCGATTGAGGCTCTGTTGTAAGCACCGGTCATTGTATCAAGTTCGGCTTTTTTCTTAAGTGCAAGATGGTTTTTGTGCAGGGAAAGACTTGTTCCCAAAAGAGGAAAGCAAAGTTCGACCGCATTTTTCATTTCAAGGGTTGTTTTTAATGAGTTGTATTCAAGCGTATCAGGGATAACGAGAAGAAAATGCTTGGGGTAAGGGATATGATAGTCAACCGGCAAGAGATAAAAAGGATTGTTCCGGATGAACTCCCTCAGTAGCGGTGGTGCTGATGAGGGGGAATGAAGTGTTGTCGGATTCTGGATAAATGGAGGTTCTCTGAAAAAATGTGATGGTAGGGCCAGGTCGTCTTTGGGAAGAAGAAAATTTCCCTCTATGCTTTTGGCTTCCACCTTCAATGTCTTGGAGTGGGCAGAGGTCTTGAGATAGATAACCCCCCTTGCATTCAGAAAATTCCGTGTTGCAGTCGAAATCATTTCGGCAAAAGAAGTTTCTGGCGAACCCAGGCCGGTGATTGTCTGGATAAAGGTCTGCAGTCTGGTCAGGACAGATAAAAGCGAAAACTTTGCGGTGATTTCATGGCGGAGGAGTTCAATAACGTCAAATGGCAAAACAGGTACGTTTCCGGGGACGCCAGCGGAAGCACGGTCTTCTTCAGCAAGAACGACATATGCTTCATTGTGTGTTTTGATTTCTGTCCAGGATTTTCCAAAAGGAATTTGTTCATAGCTTGCAATAAGGCAAAAATCTTCAGAGGGATCAGGATCGATAAAGGCGGATATTTTAAACTGGGGTGCAGAGACCTGCAAGAGCGTTTGAACTGTCTGAACCCATTCCCTCTGAGTTTTTCCTGAAGGTCTGACAATGAGCAGTGAAAGGGGTTTTTTCATCAACGCTCCTGAGAAATTTTGCGTGGCATGTTTTGATGCGCATATGCTATCCGGTCATCAGATAGCATCGGTCAAGTCGTCTACCAGATATTTGAATATTTCTGCAAATGTAGGGTGTATGTGGAGAATCCTCTGGTAGTCGTCAAGCGTTGCCCCTAATGCAATTGCAACATGGATCACATGGATCAGGTCCGATGCTCCCGGACCGAACATCTCCGCCCCCAGAATCTTGCGATCCTTTTCATCGGCAACAATTTTAAGCCATCCGTCCGTGCGGCGGTAAACAATGGCTTTCCCAAGATCTGTAAAAGGTATCTTGCCTGTGATGACCGAATATCCCTTGTGAAGAGCTTCATTTTCCGACAAGCCTGAGCGGGCGTATTCCGGATCGGTGAATATCGCGATGGGGACCGGTGGTTCAGGGACGGGGAGAGGCTGTTCCCTTGTTGCGTTTTCCCCAGCCATTTCTCCGTGGAATGTTGCGACATTCAGAACGGGAAGAATCCCTGTGACATCCCCGGCTGCATAAATATCCGGATTGGTTGTCTGGAGCGTGGACAGGACTTTGATAATGCCTTTTTCTGCGGTTTCAACCCCGGCGGCAGGCAGGTCCAGAATATGTGTGTCGGGCGTCCGTCCAATGGCCGAGAGGAGGCGGTCGAACGGGCAGGAATGTTCCTTGCCATTATGGATGTAATGCATAATGGGCCCCAAGGGGGTATTCTCCACCCATTCATTTGTAATGCCCATATGAATCGGGAGTCCTCTCGCCCTCAAGGCATCAAGATAGGCATCGGAGATCGTCCGATCGAGCCCATGTCCCCATTCCGGATTGATATTGAGGATCGTCACATCTGATCCCATGTTGTGGAGGTACTGTCCAAGCTCAAGTCCGACCGGGCCAGTTCCGATCACGACAACTTTTTTGGGCAGGATCCTTGTTTCGAGGATATCATCGGAGGTCATGATGTCTTTTGCCTCAAGTCCCTTGATGTGGGGAAGACGGATCCGGGTTCCTGAGGCGATGATCGCCTTTCTGAACGATATAGGCGCTCCGCTGATACTCCCCTCGTGGGGGCCGGTAAATCGAAACAGACCTTCGACCAGCGTAATGGATGGATTGTTCAGGATCCCCTGAAGGGCATCATCTGCAAACTCTTTTATCATCCTGTCTTTTGCATCGACAATGTAATTCATATCCAGGTCAACTTGCCCGCCGGAAAGCCTTAGCCCCAGTTCCGGAAGCTCAGAGACGATGAGATGTCTGACATGGGCAGAGCGTAACAATGCCTTGGAGGGCATGCAGCCTTTCAGGATGCAGAGCCCTCCAAAGGGTCCCGGGTCGACAAGAGTTACCCGTGCTCCTTTCCTGGCAGCTGCTTTTGCAGCATATCGGCCGGCCGATCCCCCACCAATCACCAGAACATCGGTGTTTTCCGGAATGTTTTTGTGTCGGGTCATTTTTCCATTCTTTAATATGTTGCAAGATTTGTTGGTTTTGTTGAATCTTTTGGCAAATGCCTTCATCCGGATTATCTTAAAGGATTTACTTCCTTTCGTCAGCATCCTGTCAGCTTTGCGGGTAATAATACGGGAGTTTTCGGGGAGATCTTCACCTGATAGGGAAAGGATTTCATTTTCTTGTAACGGGATCTTGACAGTCTCGATTTGAATGCCTAGAATCCTCCGGAGCGTGGTCCATATTTCCCATCGGTCGAAAGACAAAGGCGTCTTTTTGATGAAAGGACGCTTTTTTTGTGTCTCCATCCCAATATTTCAATGGGTTTTATCCCATCACCAAGATTGATCAAGAAAGGAGCCCGACTCGATGACACCGAAAGAAGTTCTTGAATTTGCTAAGAAAAACAATGTACAGATTATTGATTACCGCTTTACGGATCTTTTTGGTGCATGGCAACATGTTTCGACATCACTTCATGAGTTGACAGAAGAGTCATTTGCTGAAGGCAAGGGGTTTGATGGATCGAGCATTCGTGGGTTCCAGGCAATCAATGAGTCCGACATGCTCCTGATTCCTGATCCGGCTTCGGCATTCATGGATCCCTACACTCAGGTGCCAACGCTGGTCCTGGTCTGTAACATCAAAGATCCGATCACTGGTGAGTCTTACTCCAGGGATCCCCGCCTGATTGCTCAAAAAGCTGAGTCTTACCTCAAGAAAGTTGCGGATGTTTCCTATTGGGGACCGGAAGCAGAGTTTTTTGTTTTTGATGATGTGAAGTTTGGGCAGGGATCAAATTACTCCCACTATTCTGTTGACTCTTCCGAGGCCATCTGGAACTCCGACCGTGACGAGATGCCAAATCTTGGCTATAAAATCCGCCATAAGGAAGGTTATTTCCCTGTTTCCCCCAATGATACCCTCCAGGATCTGCGCTCTGAAATGATCCTGACAATGGAAAAGCTTGGAATCAGAACAGAGGTCCATCATCATGAAGTGGCGACGGCTGGTCAGTGTGAAATCGACATGCGTTATGACACATTGACCAAAATGGCTGACAGCGTGATGAAATACAAGTATGTCGTTAGAAATACAGCATTAAAATATGGGAAGACGGCCACTTTTATGCCAAAGCCCCTTTTCCAGGACAATGGTTCGGGCATGCACTGCCATCAGAGTCTGTGGAAGGGTGGAAAAAACCTCTTTTTCGGAAAAGGTGGCTACGCTGACCTGTCTGAGATGGCCATTCACTACATTGGCGGTCTTCTGCATCATGCGCCTGCCCTGTTGGCTTTTATTGCACCAACGACAAATTCTTACAAGAGACTGGTTCCTGGTTATGAAGCTCCGATCAATCTGGCGTATTCGAAGAGAAATCGCTCCGCCTGTATTCGGATCCCGATGTACTCGAAAAGTGAAAAAGCCAAGAGAATCGAATTCAGGACCCCGGATCCAAGTGCCAACCCCTATATTGCCTTTTCGGCGATGTTGATGGCGGGTCTTGATGGAATCGAGCGCAAGCTTGTTCCGCCAGCTCCTCTCGACAAGGATATCTACGAAATGTCAGACAGGGAGAGAAAGAAGATCAAGCAGATGCCAGGAAGTCTCGAGGGCGCACTTGATGCTCTGGAGAAAGATCATGACTTCCTCCTTAAGGGTGGTGTCTTTACCAAGGATCTGATTGAAGTGTGGATTGCTGAAAAGCGCAAGAGGGATGTCAATCAGGTTCGACTTCGCCCCCATCCACATGAGTTTTTCCTGTATTATGACGTCTAGACCCGATTTGTGCGTTTTCCTTTAGTATCTGTTTATCCTGTTGGCCCGAAGGATTCCCTTCGGGCCTTTTTTCTTCTTGCGTTTCTCGTGGTTTCTAATCTTGCTGACCTTTTCGATCAGAAAGGGCTTTATGGAATCCGAACATCAAATTATTCAGGAACTTACAACATTGTTCTCAATCAGCCAGGAGCTTGCAAGCTGCCCTGACCTGGATGTTGCCCTTGTCAAGATCCTTGCCATTCTTGATCAGAACCTTGGCCTCCACCGAAGTTCCATTCTCCTTGTAAAGGGCGCCTCTGATGAATTGTCGACGGAAATAGCCCATGGGCTTTCCGAGGAAGAAAAGGAGCGGGGACGTTTTAAAAAAGGCGAAGGTATTACTGGAATGGTTCTGGAAAGTGGTGAGCCGGTCATCGTTCCTGACATTTCCCTTGAGCCCCGATTTCTGAACAGAACCGGATCAAGACTCTCCAAAAAGGAAAAAACAGCTTTTATTGCTGTTCCACTGATCTTTCAGGGAAGAAAACTTGGAGTTCTTTCTGCAGACAGGAGTGCATCTGGAGGCCGTGAGAGTCTGGAAGAGGATGTTCGTTTGTTGACGACAATCAGTTCCATTATGGCTCAGGCTGTTCTTTTGCGGCATAGTTTTGATGATGAAAAAAGACGTTTGCAGGATGAAACAACGAGGCTAGAACATGCCCTGAAAAACAGGTACACGATTTCAGGATGGATCGGCCGATCGAAGCTGGTTGCCCAAATTGCCGAAAGCGTTCACCAAGTGGCGGCAAGCAGAGCGACAGTCTTGATCCTTGGGGAAAGCGGAACGGGAAAGGAAGTTATTGCAAAGGCAATCCATTTCAATAGCCCCAGAAGCAAAATGCCATTTATACAGATTAACTGTGCCGCCATTCCTGAGACTCTTCTTGAAAGCGAGTTGTTCGGACACGAGAAAGGGGCTTTTACTGGAGCGAGCTTGTCGAGACCAGGTCGTTTCGAGGCTGCCAACGAGGGGACAATTTTTCTCGATGAAATTGGGGAAATTCCTCCTTCCGTCCAGGTAAAGCTCTTGCGAGTTCTTCAGGAGCGTGTTGTCGAAAGAATCGGCTCCAATAGGCCAATTCCAATTGATGTGAGGATTGTTGCTGCGACC
Source organism: Nitrospirota bacterium (assembly GCA_021829515.1). The sequence continues at coordinate 100,909 of JAKBPM010000002.1, forward strand.
AATCGAAATCTTGACCAGGAGGTCAGGATGAACCGATTCAGGGAAGACCTGTATTATCGGCTGAATGTTATTCCCATCTACCTTCCGCCATTGAGGCACCGGAAGGAAGATATTCCCCTCCTGCTTGAACATTTCCGCTCAAGGTTCATCGAGGAGAATGGACGGGATGTCCGGATTTCATCCGATGCGATCGATGTCTTTATGGAATATGACTGGCCCGGAAATGTCCGGGAGCTGGAAAATATCGTAGAACGGCTGGTTGTAATGGCCAGGAAAGATGTCATCACTGCAAGTGATGTGGTCGAGACACTCGCTCTCTTTCCGGTTCATTCCAGTGGTTCTGCGCCGGTTGATGCGAAAGGGGCTCCTTCGGATCCTGGTCTTGCACCCCGGGATCCGATCCCCTCTCCAAGAGGTTCCTCTGTTCATGAAATCAATGCGGATTTGCCTGACACGATCAGGGAGATCGAGCGCGAGAGAATCGTGAAGGCTCTTGAACGGTCGGGCGGGGTAAAAACCAGGGCGGCGCTTGCTCTTGGTATTACGACGAGGCAATTGGTTTATAGGATGGAAAAATACGGAATAAGGGGAGCAGAATCTTAAACTCCCCTTACAGGACTCTAGTCTTTTGATGTCAGTCGAATACCAAGATCTCTGAGTTGGGATGAACTGACACCTGAAGGGGCATTTGTCAGGAGGCATGAGCCCTTTTGCGTTTTGGGAAAAGCGATAACATCCCTGATCGAGCTGGATCCTGCAAGAAGCATGATGAGCCGGTCAAGTCCAAGGGCCATGCCAAGATGTGGTGGTGCCCCGTAGGTCAATGCATCGAGCAGAAATCCAAATTTTTGAAGGGCCTCTTCCTTTTCGATCTTGAGAAGGCTAAGGACTGTCTCCTGGATCGTTCGTTCATGGATTCTCTGACTCCCTCCACCAAGCTCAGTTCCGTTCAAAACCAGATCGTAGGCGTTCGATCGGACTGCAAGAGGATCGCTGACCAGTTTTTCCAGATCATCGAAGTGGGGTGATGTGAAAGGGTGATGTAAAGCATCAAGACGATTTTCTTCATCATTCCACTCAAACATCGGGAAGTCCACAACCCATAGCAATGAAAAATGGTTTGGGTCTCTAAGATTCAGACGATCGCCGATGTGAAGCCGCAATTGTCCCATGATTTTTTGGGCTTTTGCTCTTATGTCGGCAACAAAGAGAAGCAGATCACCGGGCTGTGCCTCAAGACTTTTGAGGATAGCCTTTTGAGTTGCTTCGGGAAAGAATTTTGCGATTGGGCTGGATAGTTCTCCTGACTCCCATTTCATCCATGCGAGCCCACTTGCTCCCTGTGAAATGGTCCATTGTGTAAGAGTATCCATCTCTTTTCTGGATAAAGATGCCCCACCCGGATAACGGATCCCTATGACCGTGCCATCTTTTTTGTCAAGAACGTCGAGGAAGACCTTGAAGGTATTTCCTGCAACTTGTTCATCAAGTCGAACCATCTTGAGGTCAAATCGAAGGTCTGGTTTATCTGTTCCATAGTTGTTCATGGCTTCCTGATAAGTGAGGCGCATAAACGGTTTTTGGGGCGTATGAGCTGTGAACTGTGAAAAAAGCGCGGAGACCATTTCTTCCATTTGGAAGAGAAATTGGTCGACGGTCAGAAAAGATGCTTCAATGTCGACCTGGGTAAATTCAGGCTGACGATCTGATCGAAGATCTTCATCCCTGAAGCAGCGGGCAATCTGATAATATTTTTCAATTCCACCGACCATCAGCAGCTGTTTGAAAAGTTGGGGAGATTGGGGAAGGGCGTAGAATGAACCCTTTTCGAGTCTGGATGGTACCAGAAAATCTCTGGCGCCTTCAGGAGTTGACTTTGTCAGGATCGGAGTTTCGACTTCCCAGAATCCATGGGAGACAAGATGATTCCTGAGAAAATGGGTAACTTCACTTCTTAGCTTGAGATTTCGCCGTAGTTCAGGGCGTCTCATATCAAGATAGCGATATGTCAGTCGAAGCGTTTCGGAAATCTCTGTCCGGTCATCGATAGGAAAAGGAGGAGTTGGAGATGTATTGAGAACCGTAATGGTCGAGGTCCTGATTTCAAGACGACCGGTGGGGAGAGTTGTGTTTTCTGTCCCTTCAGGCCTTTTTTCGATTGTTCCATGAACAGAGATAACCCATTCATCCCTCATTGACTTTGCCGCGTCAATCAGATGGGGATTCTTCTCCGTGTCGATAACGATCTGGGCAATTCCTGTCCGGTCCCTTAAATCAAAAAAGAGGAGAGATCCGTGGTCCCTGACGGTTTGTACCCAACCTGAAAGTGTTGTCATTGACCCTATCGGAAGGGAAACAATATCAATAATGGGGTGCGATCGAACCATGAGTTCTTCCTCTTTATCGTAGTGAGTCTGTTAAGGGCGTCTTGTTTTTGGTTTGCCATTCCTGGGGGAACCCGAACCTTGCCCGGGACGTCCTGATGGACGGCTGCCTGGCGAATGTGGTCTGGTCCGTTCACCGTTTCCCCGATAAGAAGAGCTCCGGGGACTTTCTTCAGAAGCGGGACGTCCTCCCTCTCTTGGACGCTCGGACCTTTCTCTCGATTGAAAACGATCGCCGGAGGACCTGTCCGGTCTGTCGGAAAAGGATCTCTTCGGCCTGTCCGAATCAAAGCGGCCTTCAGAAGCGGGACGTCCTCCCTCTCTTGGACGCTCGGACCTTTCTCTCGATTGAAAACGATCGCCGGAGGACCTGTCCGGTCTGTCGGAAAAGGATCTCTTCGGCCTATCCGAATCAAAGCGGCCTTCAGAAGCGGGACGTCCTCCCTCTCTTGGACGCTCGGACCTTTCTCTCGATTGAAAACGATCGCCGGAGGACCTGTTCGGTCTGTCGGAAAAGGATCTCTTTGGCCTATCCGAATCAAAGCGGCCTTCAGAAGCGGGACGTCCTCCCTCTCTTGGACGCTCGGACCTTTCCCTCGATTGAAAACGATCGCCGGAGGACCTGCCCGGAGACGATCTTCTCGCATCGCGGTGTTGGTTATCTTCGGACTGAACTGGTTCCATTTCCAGAGAAGAGTGCTTTGAGGATGACAAGGGATCTTCTATTTCAATAATGGCGGCTGTAGGAGGTGTCCGTTGATTCCGTTCCTCAATATATTTTGACCTTCCATTGGGTTCTGATCTGGATTCGCGACCTCTTTGCTGGCCTTGGAGTCTGGCATTGTTCTCCCGGGAGGATTTCTGTGAGTAAGGTTGTTCGGGGTTCAGAAGCTGTTTGATTTCATCAGGCGATACAACCCTGAATTCTCCCGGTTCAAGGCCTTTGAGGTCGAGATTGCCAAAGGAAATTCTGGTAAGTTTGAGAACGAAATAATTGAACGTTTCAAAAATTCTGCGGACTTCCCTGTTTCTGCCCTCAGTAAGGGTGATCCTGTACCATGCATTGGTTTCGGTCGTTCTTTCGTGCTCGACTTCTATCGGTGCGACCGGATGCCCGTCAAGCCGGACCTTACCAAGCCGGATAAGATCAAGGTGCCTGGGGTCGACCCCGCCTTGTATCTTCACCAGATAGGTTCTGGGTATCGCAAATCTTGGATGAAGGATTCGTTGCGAGAGGTCTCCGTTATTGGTCAGAAGCAGAACGCCCTCGGTCTGAAAATCAAGCCTGCCAATATGCAAAAGGGGAGAGATATTGGGGAAGAAGTCCTTAAGAGTTGGTTTTCCGTCGGGGTCAAAGACTGCAGATATGACGCCCTTGGGTTTGTAGAAGAGAAACAGGAATGTTTCCTTCTCCCTTGGGAGCATCCTGCCCTCAACAACTACAACATCTCTTTGAGGGTCGACCTTTGTTCCTGGAGTGGTTTCCACCTTTCCATTGACCGTGACGAGCCCACCTGCAATCAGTTCCTCGGCATTTCTTCGGGAGGTGATTCCTCGGTGAGCCAGAAGCTTTTGAAGTCTGACCTCCCCAGACAAGGTCGTTGCATATTCGGTGTCAGATTTGTTGCTTGTGGTTTTTTTCTGGTAATCATCCTGATCAGACATGGTGTTTCAACCGTTCTATTCCCATTCAATTGTGCTGGGAGGTTTGGGGGATATATCGTGAACGACTCGGTTAATCCCTCTGACTTCGGAAATGATCCGGTGTGAGATTCGGCAGAGAAGGGTATGTGGGATTTCACCGATATCGGCTGTCATGCCGTCGACGCTTGTGACCGTCCGCACGGCAATCGCATTCTCATAAGTTCTTTGATCGCCCATGACTCCAACAGAGTGAACAGGAAGAAGAACTGCAAAATATTGCCACAGGGTCTTTCCGGTATCCGTACCATCAAGCTCTTCGCGGACAATCCGGTCAGCTTCACGAACCATTCGGATGCGTTCGGGGGTGATGGATCCCAGAATACGGATGGCAAGTCCAGGGCCGGGAAAAGGTTGGCGATGGACAAAATGGTCTGGCAATCCCAGCTCTTTTCCGATGATACGCACTTCATCCTTGAACAGTTCCCTGAGCGGTTCAACGAGAGAAAAAGGCATCCTTTTGGGAAGTCCTCCCACGTTGTGGTGGCTTTTGATGACGCTGGAGGAGCCTTTGCTGGAAACGCTTTCTATAACATCAGGGTAAAGTGTTCCCTGCGCCAGAAACTTTGGCATTCCCAACTGCTTTGCTTCTTTTTGGAAAACATGAATAAACGTTCGTCCAATCAGTTTTCTCTTCCTCTCAGGGTCTTTTACTCCGGACAGACGTTTAAGAAAGAGATCTGAACTGTGGGAGACAACCAAAGGGAGTTTTAGTGACTGAAGGTCTTTGATGATTGCCTGTGTCTCTCCGTCACGCATCAATCCATTGTCAACGTAGACTGCCGTGAACTGTCTCCCAACTGCCCGATGGCAAAGAAGGGCTGTGACTGTTGAGTCTATCCCTCCAGATAGAGCACAAATCAGGTGATCTTTCTGAACCGTTTCCCGAATTTCCTCGATCTTTCTGTCAATGTATCCTGTCAGAGACCAATTTGGAGTAATTTTTGCAATTTTTTTAAGAAAGGATTGTAGAAACTCAATTCCATTCCGGGTTTGGGTTACTTCGGGATGAAATTGCACCCCAAACAGTTTTTCTTTTTCATTTTCCATTGCTGCATAAGGGGTTGTTTTTGTATGTCCTGTCGAGACAAATCCGGGAGGGAGATGGAGAATGCTGTCTCCATGGCTCATAAGAACCGGATCACCATCGGGAAAAACCGACCATATGGGAGAAATCTTCTTTTCGCGATGAAATCCCGTTACACCGTATTCCCTAACATCTGAAGGGACTACCTTTCCTCCAAGAAGTTTTGCCATAAGCTGCATTCCATAACAAATCCCAAGAACCGGGACCCCAAGACTGAAAATTTCGGCAGGGACTGAAGGTGCATCCGGCTCAAAGACAGAGGATGGGCCCCCGGAAAGAATGATCGCAAGAGGCTCCATTTTCCTGACCTGGGTGATTGATGTTGTAAAGGGATGGATCTCAGAGTAGATCCCCATTTCCCTTACCCTTCGTGCGATATTCTGTGTCAGTTGGGAGCCGAAGTCCAGAATCACGACAGGCCGGGGTATTGAATGACTGGTCACTTGCAAATTCTCCGATTGAAAGCGGGAAGTGTTGTTTTTTGGATGAAAAGAGTTGGAGAGTCAGCTTTCGTCCCATTCTCGCCGGTAGTTGGGAGCTTCTTTTGTGACGATGACATCATGAACATGGCTTTCCCTGAGGCCGGAGGAGGAGATTCTGACAAAGAAAGCTTTTTCCTGCAGTTCGGAAATTGTCTTGCATCCGCAATACCCCATTCCGGATCTGAGGCCGCCTGCAAGCTGATAGACCATATCCGCCAGTCTTCCCTTATGGGGAACTCTTCCCTCAATTCCTTCTGGAACAAGTTTTTTGGCGCCGGCCTGACCGTATCTGTCTGCGCCTCCCCGCTCCATGGCACCGATCGATCCCATTCCACGGTAAGTTTTGTAAGATCTTCCCTGAAAGAGAACTGTTTCTCCCGGAGACTCTTCTGTTCCGGCAAAAAGTGATCCCAGCATGACAGCTGTCGCACCTGCGGCAAGTGCTTTTGTGATATCGCCAGAATATTTGATTCCGCCATCAGCAATAACCGGGACGGCATGTTGTTTGGCGACCTTGCTGACATTTGAAATGGCGGTCAGCTGGGGAACTCCTGCGCCTGCAACGATTCTTGTCGTACAGATCGATCCTGGTCCAACCCCGACCTTTAGGACGTTTGCACCGGCCTTGATCAATGTCTCTGCGGCTTCGCCCGTGGCAATGTTCCCGGCCATGATCGGTAGGTCCGGATGGTTTTTTCGGATCTCGCGAATCATCTCCACAACGGCTTTGGAATGGCCATGGGCTGTATCGATGACCAGAATGTCAACCTGAGCTTTGACGAGTAATTGAGCCCGTTCCACTGCAGCGGCCCCAACACCTACCGCGGCGCCGACAACAAGTCTTCCTTTTGAGTCTTTTGCAGAGTTCGGGTATTTGATCTTTTTCTCAATATCCTTGATCGTGATCAGTCCCTGAAGGTAGCCTTCAGAATCGACAACAGGGAGCTTTTCTATATGATGGAGCTGAAACAGCTCCTTTGCCGAATCAAGGGTCGTTCCAACGGGTACTGTAATCAGATTCCTGCTGGTCATGACTTCCGAGATTTTTTTTGAGGAGCCGGTCTCGAACCTCAGATCCCGGTTGGTGACAATCCCGACGAGTTTCCTGTTTTTTATAACCGGGATTCCGGAGATGCGAAAGGTACTCATGATTCCGAACGCTTCCCCGACGGTCTGGTCCGGTCCGATTGTAATAGGGTCAGTGATCATCCCTGACTCGGATTTTTTGACCTTGTCGACTTCATGAGCCTGATCTTCTGCGGACATGGCCCGATGAATGATTCCCATTCCTCCTTCACGGGCAAGGGCAATTGCCATTCTGGCCTCTGTTACCGTATCCATTGCGGCTGAGAGGATGGGGAGGTTCAGTGTGATACCGGGAACGATCGTAACGGTTGTATCGACATCACCAGGCATATATTCTGAGTATTGGGGGACGAGAATAACATCATCAAAGGTTAGACCAGTCGGGACGGGTTCTTGCAGCATGCTGACCTCTCTTTTAAAATTTTATATCTGAGTAATATATTCCTTTTTGAATGGATGGGTCAAATATTTCTGTCGGGACAGTCTGTCACTGGCAATGGTGCTATTGGTCGCGAAATACAATGGGCTTTGCCTGGGGATGGGGAAAGAAGAGGAGTCTCTGCCGACTATTGTGGATGTCGGACTACCTCAAGGCTGGAGAGTGCCAGTCCTCGATGAGGCCTCGTCTGACCATTTTTGCAAAAAGGCTGGCTGTTCGTCCTGATCTGGATCCCCGTTCAAGAGAAAATTTCTTTGCCATCAGGAATGTTCCCGATAGAGGAGTTTTGGCGGCTGATCGGGACACTTCCCATTCAGTAGTCTCAAAGATCGAAAACTCAGATTCCCATCCTGACGGAATGGTCTCAATCGCTCCCTCTTCAAGGAGCTTGGAGAGAACAATCCGGATATATGTCTTCATATCGGGTTCCCATGTCGAAATCGTCAATCCGAAACGGTCTGAAAGAGCCATGGTTTCATCGATGATCTCAGATGACCTGAGTGCATCCTCCCGGAAAGAATGCCTTTCTTCGATCAGGTGCCGGTGATTCGAAGTCACAATAAGTGCCACATGGGGCGGAAACTCCATGATGCCTCCGTCAAGAATTCCGCGGAATGTATGCAGGAGGGGATCCCCGTCCCTGAAATACAGGTCGTCGATCAGGATGATCGACGGAGCTGTTGTCTCGGAGAGGACGTCAATAAGTGGAACAATATCGTGAATGCCTTCCCTTGCGATCTGGACCAGATGACAAGGTGCGCTATGAGCGGGGAAAGGAGGTGTGTTCAGTTTTTGCCAGGCAGCAAGGGCAAGAGATGTTTTTCCTGTTCCCCTGAACCCTTCAATCAGTGTTGGCAGTGGGCTGAGTCCGGTTCGTATCCCGAGCAGATTCTGGACGAGTTGCTCGTGCGCTTTTTCCATCCCGACCAGATGTTCTGGAGAGATGATCCTGGGGTGGTGGATCGGATACAGGACGGAGTTTCCCCCAGGTTCTGACAACAGGCGGAAAACAAGCCCTTCCCGGGAAAGAGCTCCTACGGCTGCTTGTCGGTCAAGCATCTATAGCAACGGATCGCATGTCCCGCTCCCTGGTTCGATGGAGGAGGTGTCTTCTGTAAAATCGAATTTTCTGAACAAAAGGAGGTCGTACAGCCGGCCAGCCTCGATCCTGATGGAGGGGGATTCAAGCAGAAACTGTTTTTCCGTCGGGGTGAATGGAAGAAATGCCGACCAGTGATGTATCAGTGATTCCTGGTCAAGGTTTGATTCCTTGATCCATGAAAGTTCCCTGTCCAGATCAAGAGTTTCAACCATTTCATCGACAACATTGGTCAGACGTTCAAACAGGGCAGGAGAAAGGATGTCCTCGGAGGGTTCCTCCCTTGTCTCAATCAGTCCGGTGCGGAATGGTTCCGAGGGAATCTCCGAAATCAGGTCAAAGGATGAAATGCCCAAAAGCGTAATATAGTAGCGACCGTCAGGAAGCTGGTTGTGCTGGATGATTCTTCCAAGACATCCGACTGGTTCAACCGGAGGATTTTGATCATACTGATTCTCCCAGCCGTCTTTTAAAAACAGCATCCCGATGAGACCATCGGCCGAAATCGCCTCAGCAATCATGGCGCGGTAACGCGGCTCAAAAATATGAAGGGGCCTCAGTGTTTTGGGAAAAAGGACAACATTGGGCAGTGGAAAGAGGGGTACGGTCATATTCATGGAGTTTCTCCGCATATGAAATCAGTCAGAATTGTCGAATATCCTATCGGTCATGCCGGCCCAAAAGGTGAGCGATCACTTAAATCTTTTCCTAATCCTCCATAAACAGGACGTAACCTGCAGAATTTTTTTTGATAACGCCCTTGGCATCAGGGAAGGCGATTCCAAATAGTGCCAGATTCCCGAACCAGACCGTTATGTCCGGCGAGTAGTTGAATGTCAGGATCTTCCCGGAGACCCTTTCGGACAGATGACTCAATGCCTGGTCCATGTTCGGATACTCCCCGACCTTGACCAGATGGTGGCTCATGACGATTTTATTCTGATAGCTTCGGTCACGCAGGTGATTCTTTCCCCAGATGGTGAAGAAGGTCATTAAGACGACGAGTAATACAACCATTACCTTGATCTGGGCGATCATGATCTTGAGTGCCGCTGTCCATGCATTATCGGCATCTTTTTGTGGCTGGGACAACAAAACCTCCTGTCAGTCGGCTCTTCAAAATGGAAGGCTCGCATGGTTCAGTCTATCACTTACAAAGCTCCTGATGAAATGATAGCCTTTTCTGGAAAGAGTGGACAACTTTTATCTGGAGGACCATTTGGAATACACAATAAGACAGGCAGGTCTATCGGATATCGATACGATTGCCGCTTTTTGGGTCAGGCTGATGGAGGAGGAGGCCCCTCCCTTGTCGGATGCTGGGCCAACCGGGTTTTCAGATTGCAGAAAAGCCCTTATGAACATGTTGCCGGTCAAGGATCGCGTTCATGGCATCATTCTCAGCTATGGGCAGACTCCGGTCGGCTTTTCTCTGGGATATACCTACGAACGACCCTATGGATCCCCAAGACTGGCTGGACAGATTCTCCACTGGTATGTTCTTTCTGAGCACCGGGGCAAAGGGGAGGGGCGCAAGCTTCTGAAATCACTGATGGACTGGATGGTTGGACAGAAAGTGCAGATCCTCGAGGTGATGGCAAAAGATGACCCGTCAAGAAATGCGGCATGGGAGTCCATGGGGTTTTGCGTCACACTGAAAATTCATGGAAAAAAGGTGTAAGGGGGGAATGCTATCCATCCGGCCCGGAGGGCTGGATGGATGCGATCCCCGGTTGGAGCGTTCTATTCGTTAGTCCTCAGGGAGGTCATCGTGGCTGCTTCCCGAACCAAGCGTTCCCTCCCATCGGGCAAGAAGAAATCCCCGGATGAATGTGTCTATCTCTCCGTCAAGAATGTCATTCACCCGGGAGGATTCGAGACCGGTTCGATGATCCTTGATTAACTGGTATGGTTGAAGAACATAGGACCTTATCTGGTGTCCCCAGCCAATTTCCTTTTTATTCTGTGCCCCCGCGATCTTGTCAAGTTCTTCCTTCTGCCTTGTCTTTTCAAGCTCATAAAGTTTTGCCCGGAGGACCTTGAAGGCCATCTCCCTGTTCTGAAGCTGTGATCGCTCGTTCTGGCTCGAGATCACAATCCCGGTGGGCATATGGGTGAGCCTGATAGCGGAAGAAGTTTTATTGACATGCTGACCGCCGGCAGAAGATGCCCGGAAGGTGTCAACTCTGATGTCTTCGTCTCTGATGTCGACAATGATGTCATCGTCTAGTTCCGGGTATACAAAAACCGAGGCAAAAGATGTGTGCCTTCTTTTGTTGGAGTCAAACGGAGATATTCTGACCAGACGATGGATTCCGGCCTCTGAGCTCAGATATCCAAAGGCGTGCTCTCCCTTGATCCTGATGGTTGCACTTTTGATCCCTGCCTCGTCGCCACTTTGGAGATCGATCACTTCAACGGTCATCCCGTGTCGCTCTCCCCAGCGCATGTACATTCGGAGAAGCATCTGGGCCCAGTCTTGTGACTCGGTTCCCCCTGCCCCAGGATGAATGTCGATGAGGGCAGGATTGTCAGACTCTTTGTCGGACAGGATTTCATTGAGCTCAAATTGTTGGACAAATTCTGAAAATGCAGGGGCAACAGCTGAAAGCTCCCTTAAAAACTCGGGATCATCGGAAAGATCGATAAGTGTCTTGATCTCCTCCTCTTTTGCGCAGAGAGAATTGATCTGATCAAGCCTTTTTTCAAGAAGGGCCTTTTCTTTTAGGAGCCTGGTCGCTCTTGAGGAATCTTTCCAGAACTCGGGAGATTGCGTCTGGGATTCGATCTGCTCGAGTTGGCCTTTAATCCTTCCCTGGTCAAAGATGCCTCCGGATCTGGTCCAGTCTTTTTTCATCAGACTGAAACTGTTCCCTGAGTGCCTCAATGGATGTGACTTGTTCGCTCATGCAAATTTCCTTTCAATGGCGGTATTGTTAGACGAAATCTGTTGTTTTTGCCTGGATTGATTGGGACCCGATGAATGTTCACTCCTCCGGATGTCCGGTTGTGTTGCCTATGTTTGCAAGGGCTCTCTATTCTGGAAATCTTGCATAGTTATGGGGATATTGCAAGCGAGCGTCTCAAATCCTGATTGCAAGAAGAAAAAGAAAGATGAGGAGGGAGAGACGAAATATCCACTCTCCGTGCTTCTGGTAAAATGTTGGGTGGCTGTCGAGTGGAACCGTTACCACAATGGACTCTTTTGTAAATCTTCCACTTGTCCGGAGCAGTCTGCCCTCTCCCGATATTGCTCCCGAATACCCGCTGTTGGCAGCTCTCACCATTGGAACACCTTCCTCGACTGCACGCATCATGGTTTGCTGGTAGAGCTGGTGGGATGCCGCCGTTTTTCCATACCAGGCATCATCAGTGATGACAACGAGCATATTTGCTCCATTGAGGACAAGCTGGTGTACAAGAGACGGATACATGGCCTCGTAGCATATGACCGGTCCGACCCGGATACTGCTGCCGTTATTCGCCGACGTGGACCGGTATGGGGCGTTGCTGAATGGGGTAAACAGTTTCTGCTGTTTGCCTGGAACAAGGTCGCCTGCGATCCCGGTTAAGTTTCTGAGCCAGCCGAAGATCGATGGAAAGGGAATGTATTCACCAAACGGGACGAGGTGCATTTTTGTATAGCTTCCGAGCGTTTGTCCTGTTTGGGATCTGATGATGGCATCGTTTGAAAAGGAGTAATCAAAACGATCCTTTCCCCGGACAAGCCCTATTGTTCCGGTAACGAGTGGAACAGGAAGCTCCAGTGCTTTTTTCAGGTCAGAGGCGACGGATCGTGGAGGGGAGTCGATTACGACAGGAACTGCCGTTTCAGGCCAGACAAGGATTTTTGCCCCTTGTGCCAGAGCCTGTTCTGAAAGCTCATGATAGGTTTTGAGAATGTCTTTCAGATATTGGGAGGTCCACTTTTGATCCTGGGGGATATTCCCCTGAATGATTCCGACCTTTATCGAGGGTATTGGGGAACTCCCTGATTTGTTCCCGAGAACCTCTCCTGAAATGAGAAGCGAGGAAATCGTCAGAAAAAGAAAAAAAATGGAAGAAAGGTATTTGGGCTGAACGTCCTTCCAGAGGCGTCCTCCAGAGACTTTTCTGAGAAGAGGCGCAATGCTTTCACAGAAAAGTCCGGAAATGAAAATAGTTGCAAAAGAAATCCCTGTGGCGCCGAGTATCGATACGTCGGGGAGCAGAAGCTTTTCCCCCCAGACTAGGTCTCCAAGGGGGTTGAGCGGAAATCCGGTAAAGAGTTCGGACCTGAGTACCTCCGTGATAACCCAGAGACATGCCCCAAAAAGGGGTAAAATGGCGGCATTGGAGAGGACGGATGATCCTTTTCTTTTCCAAAGGTCGATGCCTGACTGAAAAAAACCTGTAAAAAGTCCCAGATAGGATGAAAGCAGAAAAAGGGAGAGAAACGACAGGGAGAAGGGGAGATGTCCAAAATGTTCAATGGTCGGGACAACCCACCAAAGGCTGGTGATTGCTTCCGCTGTTCCGAATGTCCATCCGAGGAAAAAAGACATTCCCTGACTCCGTTTTTCTGGTAAGAACAGGGGGATGAACACGAGCGGAAGTAATGCAAGAAGCGGCGGAGAGACCCGGTCAGGAATAAAGAAAAGTCCAAGAAGAAAGCCCGACAGCGCAAAAAGCAGAACTTCTCCCCAGTGATTTCCAATGGCTGAAAAAAAAGAAAGCCACCCTCTACGGGAGGACTTTTCCCTATCTGTGGTCAGAGCTTCTCCCAGTGATTTTTGTTGCATCAACAACGGTCATGAGGTATGTCGAGCTGCATCCTTGACTTGTATGTTTTCCGAGGCCGTCCTAATGGGAGGTGTTGGGGTTGAACCCTCCTCCCTGACCTTCGATCCACCAGTTCCCGGGCCAGTTTCCTCCAGGGACGCCACCTGCTGTTGTCGTTCCCTGTGAGGGTGGGGGGGTATAGGCGCCGGATGCCGCAGGGCCACCCAGAAGATGGTGCAGAACCCTGTCCATCGTTCCTTCCGACTGCAGCTGGGAATTTGTCGGGGCCTTCTCAGGTCCGGATCCCATTGGCTCAAGTCCCAGCGGCGTCGGGTTGACCGGAGCCATCTCCTGTCGGATCTTTTGTTTTTCGCTTTGCGCTCGGGAGTGTTTGGTTGATGATGGTGCATCGCCTTGGGCGGCATGGCTTACACCCCCCAGAAAAAGCACCCCGGCGAAAAGGGAAACAATGAAGATGAATGAGACAACGTTCCAGTGGCCGTCAACAGACTTCCTGAACATGGAGTACCTCACTGTTCTACCCAATATGGGGATAACCTCCGAAAAAACGTACCTTCACCCGGACAACCAAAGCCCCCGGCACTGCCATCCCGGAGGGCCTCCATTTACAGATGTATGAATAGTTCCCTTTTTCCCTGTTGTTTTAAGTATACTCCTTTTTGGAGGATGAAGGCGAAAAAAATTCTCACTTCAGTGTGACGGAGGTATGCGTGGGCTTTTCAGTTGATGAGGTCAGTGAAGAGTTTCTCAAGATGGAGGGGACCAAGGGCAGAACCGAACTGGCCGGAATCCTTGGAAATCTTTTCATCCGCTGCGATGAGGAAGAAATATCTCCGCTTGTATATGTCGTGCAGGGACAGCTCTCGCCTCCCTTTCTTGGGGGGCCCATGGGAATGGCTTCAAGGCTTCTGATCCGCTCTCTTTCGGAGGTTAAGACACAGAAGCCGTTTTCTGAACTCTCTCCTGAGGAAGCCAAGCGGATGGAGAAATCCCTTGATGTGATGCTTGCTCATTATGGGGATCCGGGAGCCCTCGCGCAGGAGGTCCTGTCCCGAAACGGACCCTCAAAGCTGTCTTTTCTTGAAGTGTTCAGGATTCTTGAGCGGCTGTCAAGGATGGAAGGGGAAGGTTCGCAACTTGACAAGGTAGGCGAGCTTGCAAGCCTTTTTTCCAGGCTGTCGCCATTGTCGGCCCGTTTTGTTGCGCGATTCGTCATGGGAAAACTGCGTCTTGGGGCCGGTGATTCAACCATTATCGAGGCACTGGCTGTTTCAGGTGGCGGCAGAAATGCAAAAACAATCGTTGAGAAAGCTTATAATATTTGCTCGGATCTTGGTCTTGTTGGGACAAAGATTAAGCAGGGCGGGTTGGAAAGCCTGTCTTCTCTGACTCCTTCTCCCGGCTTTCCGATAAGGGTTGCGTTATGTGAGCGTCTGTCTTCCGGGGAAGAGATCATTGCCAAGATCGGACGATGTGCTATCGAGAGCAAGTATGACGGTTTCAGATGCCAGATCCATATCATTTCCGGAAAGGTCGAAATCTTTTCAAGGAATCTTGATTTGATGACCTCCATGTTTCCGGAGATTGTTCGAGCCACAAAAGAAATTTTTGGTAACCGAAGTGCCATCTTTGAGGGAGAAGCTCTGGGGATTGATCCCGAATCGGGAACATATCAGCCTTTTCAGGTCACGATTACCCGAAAGAGAAAACATAATGTTCTGGAAAAATCCATGGAGATCCCTTTGCGGCTTCTGGTTTTTGACCTGCTCTTCCTTGACGGAGTTTCATGGATGGATCGTCCTTTTATCGAGCGGCGGGCTGAGGTTGAAGCCATCTTTGGGGCAGAACAGTTTGCCATTGAAGACGTGGAGAGACCACCACAGGGAGTTATTGGTTCTTCCCGACTGATTTTTACCGGGGATGCTTCCGAAGTGAATGAGTTTTTTGAGGAAGTGCTTGAAGAGGGCTTCGAGGGGATTATTGCGAAGCGTCTGGACGGAAACTATACTGCGGGATCAAGAAATTTTAACTGGATCAAGCTTAAGAAGAGTTACCAGGGAAAAGTTTCAGATACACTGGATCTCGTTATCATTGGTTACTTTTTGGGAAAGGGGCAAAGGCTCAAGCTGGGTATCGGGGCCATTCTGGCCGCTGTTCGGGATCGCGAGTCCGGGACCTTTCCCTCTATTGCCCGTATTGGATCCGGGTTGACCGAAGAGAAGTGGATGATGCTTGCCGAAATGTTGAGGGAGAGTGTTGTCCCGGATCGTCCTGTGGATGTTGTGAGTGACATTGTTCCCGACTTCTGGGTCCTTCCCAGGTTTGTTGTGACGGTCAGGGCTGATGAAATCAGTCGTTCCACCATGCATGCCTGTGGCAGGGGGGGGGCATTTTCCTCCGGGGGCCAGATGGAAGGGTATGCCCTTCGCTTTCCCCGGATGGTATCTTTTGTGCGTGCCGATAAAAAGCCGGAAGATGCCACGGAAGTTTCTGAAATTGTCTCCCTGTTTGATTTGCAGAGAAACCTCTCCAGGAGATCGTCAGAGGAAAAGACTTCTTCTCCCCTGGAGTGATTTACGGTAGCAATTAACGAGCAATGACCCTTTTCTGAACAGAGACCTGTTGCAGGGCAGGTCCGGCAACAGGTCTCTCTGGTCAGGCGAGTTGATCTTCTTTTTGCAAGCGATGTTCCTTGTGGCACCAAGATCTCTATCGAGACGTGGTCTTCAAGGAAGGAGAGCCGTGCTTGGTGCTTGTAACCGGATTTGGCGGGATAGACCGGACAGAGGAGGTAGTGGAGATATTTCGTGTGCTTGCCGCAATCCCGGGAGCGCTATCGGCTCCGGCAGCATTTCAGGCGATAAAGCTTCTCAACAGGTCGAGGGCCCGTTTTTCTGATTGGCTCTCCTGGTCATCTCCCGCCACTTTTCTTGCGGAGAATCCCTCGGGATTCTCAAGGGTCTCCCCGGACAGTGCTTTTTCCATGGAATGCATGCCAGGTCACGGAAGAACATGACGACAACCATCCAGCAGAAGAAAGGAGTAGCGCATTTTTCCTGTTTCCCTGGCAGGAAACGTCAAGGAAAGGCATCCTGCGCTAAACACAGATGAAGCCACATGATATTGATACTCTTTTTTTGCAGTTGGCCGGAGCCCTTTCAAGGGGACTCACTCCTGAAATCGTTTTTCGCTCATCCGGAGAGCCCAGGTGGCAGCCGATGACTGATATCTATGAAACCGAAGGCGAGGTTGTCATCAAAATTGAACTTGCCGGGGTCCCGAAGGAAGAGATATCGATTGGAATGGATGGCAACCGGTTACTGGTCAGGGGGGTGCGAAAGGATGAGTCAAAGAGTTATGCACCCCAGAAGAAAAAGAACTATCTTCAGATGGAGATCAACTACGGGGAGTTTGAAAGGGCATTTTTGTTGCCGGAAGGGCTGGACCCACAGAGTGTCCGTGCTGAATACTCTCTTGGTTTTTTGAGAGTCATTGTGAAAAGGCGCCCGCCAAGGCAGATTCTTACGGTTCAGGTCACCGACGGGGAGGAAGTGAAGAATGGTTGAGGAACAGGTCCGGACACCTGGCGAATCCCCTTTGGTCATTTTGCAGGATTCGGTTGTTTTTCCACATATATTGACATCGCTGGCTTTTCATCATCCCATGGATCTGGCCGCGATCGATGATGCGATGAACCGGGAGCCGAAGACACTGATCTGTGTAACGGCCAGAAACTCTGGAAAAGAGGAGGCCGAGAGTACCGGGGATGATTCGACGGGTCATCCTCCGGTGACTCTCGGGGATCTCCATGAAATTGGCACGATGGTTCTTATCCACAAACTCCTCAGAATTCCGGCAGGGGGGGTCGCCATCATGGTCCAGGGGATCCGCAGGGTTAAAATCGATGACATCCTCCAGACAGACCCCGTTCTTCGCGTAAAGGTCCATCCTGCTCCCGAGTCACCCGATCGTTCGGTGGAAACCGAAGCCCTGATGCGCCTGATCCTTGGACAGGTCAAGCAGTTGGCGGGACTTGCTCCCTATCTTCCCGATGAGTTTGAGACAATGGCACTTAATATCGATAACCCACATCACCTTGCCTATCTTGTCGTGACGTTTCTGAAGTTGCCGGTAGATGATCGCCAGAAAATTCTTGAGATTGATTCGGCCGAGGCCAAATTGACCAATCTGTCCACCTACCTGGAAAGAGAAATAGAGCTTCTTGAGCTGGGTGGAAAAATAAAGGCCAAAATTCAGGACGATGTCCAGAAAAGTCAGCGGGATTTTTTCCTTCGCGAACAGGTCAGGGCAATTCAGAAAGAGCTTGGTGATGGTGAGGAGGGTGATGAGGACATCGTCCGTTACCGGGAAAAAATAGCAAAAAGCCAGCTCCCTCCAGAGGTTCTGCGTGAAGTTAACCGGGAACTCGACCGTCTGGTTCGTTCGGGTAACGGACAGTCCCAGGAGGCCGGAGTGATCCGCACATATCTTGATGTTGTTCTTGATCTTCCTTGGGCCAGGACGGCCACTGACCATTTCTCCATCGAAAAGGCCCAGCAAATCCTTGATGAAGATCATTATGGGATCGAAAAGGTAAAGGACAGGATCCTGGATGAGCTGGCGGTTCACCTCCGTGCAAAGGGAAAGAACAGGGGACCGGTTCTGTGCTTTATTGGGCCACCAGGCGTTGGCAAGACAACATTGGGACAGTCCATCGCCCGTGCGATGGGTCGGGCTTTTGTGCGTGTCTCTCTGGGAGGCGTGAGAGATGACTCCGAGATCAGGGGACATCGACGGACCTATGTCGGGGCGATGCCCGGCAGGATTATCCAGGGGATGAGAAAGGCCGGAACACATAATCCTGTTTTCATGCTGGATGAGATCGACAAGCTCGGGGCTGATCAGCGAGGCGATCCAGCCTCGGCCCTTCTGGAAGTCCTTGATGCCTCCCAGAACAAGGATTTTCGGGATCACTACCTTGATCTCCCCTTCGATCTGTCCGAAGTCTTTTTTATTGCGACGGCCAATGTCTTTCAGACTATTCCTCCCCCGTTGCTTGACCGGATGGAAATCATCAGGCTTGCCGGCTACACATGGGAGGAGAAGAGGCATATTGCACGGCAGTATCTGATCCCGCGTGTGATGAAAGAGCTTGGGATCGATCCTTTCGAATTCCGATTTGATGATCCGGCCCTGGTTCGTCTGATTAGGGAGTTTACCCGTGAAGCCGGGGTCAGAACACTTGACCGGAAAATCGCAACACTTCTCCGAAAGGTCGTGAGAGTTCGTTCTGAAATGTCACGGAAGAGAAAGGTGATCATTACGCCAAAATCCATTTCCACCTATCTTGGAAATGAATATGTTGAACCGGAACATCTTCTGGACAAGGCTCCTCCCGGGGTTGCGACCGGATTGGCCTGGACTCCGAACGGGGGAGATGTGCTTTTTATTGAAACGCTGGCCATCGAGGGATCAAAGGGGTTCATCCTGACCGGACATCTCGGGGATGTCATGAAGGAGTCGGCGAGAACCGCCTTTTCAGTTGTGCAGTCAAGAATTGGGCGGTTGGGAATCGAATCGAACTTTTTTACGAAAAATGAGATTCATGTCCATGTGCCAGGAGGTGCCATTCCGAAAGATGGTCCTTCGGCGGGGATTACGATTGCTGTTGCAATCGTCTCTCTCGTCACCGGAATCCCTGTTCCTGAAACGCTTGCGATGACAGGAGAAATTGCTCTTTCCGGAAGGGTCCTGCCCGTCGGCGGAATCAAGGAGAAGCTGATTGGTGCCCGGGAGGCAGGCATCAAAAAAGTCTTTATTCCCGCAAAAAACGAGAAAGATCTTCTGGAGATCCCGGAAGAGGTCAAGAATGATCTGACAATTGTTCTTGTTTCCCATATTGATGATATTTTCGGGGAGTGTTTTAAGATCGGAAAAGGGAAGAAAGCTGCCTTGTCCCCACATGGAAAGAAATCTCAGTGACGGGGCAGGATTCTGGTCGTATCGCTGAAATCCTCGTGCGGTTAAAACAATCGATTCCGAATCCGGCTATGGAGCTTGATTTCCATTCTCCGTTTGAACTTTTGGTTTCGACCGTTTTGTCCGCCCAATCGACGGATAAAACGGTCAATACGGTTACTCCGGCACTTTTTCAAAAGTTTCCTGATCCCGTTTCAATGGAGAAGGCATCTGTTCCGGAGCTTGAGAAACTGATCCGGCCTGCGGGCTTTTTTCGCCGCAAAGCTCAACAGCTGATCGGTCTGTCTCGTGAAATCGCCGAGCACTTCAATGGGGTTGTCCCCAACACGATGGACGAATTGACAAAGTTGCCGGGAGTGGGCAGAAAAACGGCAAGTGTTGTACTGGCCTATGCGTTTCAGATCCCGGCTATTGCAGTCGACACGCATGTAACGAGGGTGTCAGGAAGGCTCGGACTTGTAAAGTCAGTGGATCCAGAGGAAATTGAGGCGGAGTTGTGCCGGATCTTTCCGAAGAAAGAATGGATCGGTGCAGGCAGTCGCCTCTTGCTGCATGGACGATATGTTTGTGTTGCCAAAAAACCGCTCTGTTCGTCATGTGTTCTCTCAGCCCTGTGCCCTTCCAAAAATCTCCCCTGAAAAAAGTCAAATTATTTCCTCCTGCTCCTTCAAAATATCTCGGGAAGGACTTTATACTCTTGAGCCATATGAAGCGTATTCAAAAAAGCCGCATGGCTCCACGCAAGCGGAGAAACGGAGATTGGTTCGCCATTTAAGGCATTGAGCTGTTCTGACATCACTCCTGAGGGGAGGGACTTTTCCATCGTCCATGCGAGAAGATCCCTTGTTTTTTTTATGGCACCAATGTCGCCGGTACTTCCAATTGCGGCGTATCCCTGTGCCATCCAGAGAGCGCTGATAAACCAGGGGTTCCCGTGGATGTTCGCATTTCTGGACTCCTGGGAGAGGTAGTAGGGATCATTCTTGTAACGGGTATAGCCTCCAATCCCTGTCTTGATCCGGAGTTCCTCTTCCTGTCTTCTCAGAAGGCTCCTGATCTGTTCCCTGTCGGATTGCCCTGAAGGGTCCAGAAATCCTGTTTCGACAAGTACGAGTGAGCTGATGTCGGGGGTTGGATCCCTGTTGAGGATGGTTCCGTCAAGGATTTCAACCCCGCGATAAAAATAGCCCTCGTCCTGGTTCCAGAGATGTTTCTGGATGCCCTCTCTGATCTCATCTGCCGCTTTCAGGAAAGACCGGGCGAGTACGGTTTCTCCGAATGAATCAGAAAAATAGGCAGCGCTTTCGAGTCCCGCCCATGTCAGGGCGGCTGTATGGAGAAATGTGCCATGTCTTTCTTCCCAGAGATCATAGGATGCAAGGGGAAGTCCCGTTCCCGGGTCGCGGTAGTCTCTTAAAAAGAGGCCGGCAGGCTTGATCATCTTTTTGTAAAGAGGAGTGATCAGGTCGAAATCCCTGTCGATCTGGAAGTGCATCCTGAGGGCCCAGAGAACGTAACCTGTTTCGTCTTCCTGTATCGGAAGCTGGGGGACGCCCTCCCGAATCCATGGTAGCCACGATGATGCAGGTGTCCCGTCCATATTGTATTTGTGGAGAAAATAACCTTCAGGCTGAATGATTTCCCCGGCAAATTCAAAAAATCGTCTGCCCAGCCCATGGTGTCCGGATCTTGAAAGGGCGAGTGCAACATTGGCACCATCCCTTGGCCAGAGGTATGCGTAGCTGTCTCTTGCGAGCTCGAGGCTGTCGGAGTCGATCGCCGCAGCACTGGCTCCGTTCCTTGAGATATGAGTCCGGAGAATCAGAAGGTTGGTCTTTTTCCTGTCCCGTATTTGATCCATGAATGGATCAGGCGTTGCTGGCTCTTCTTTTTCGGCTTTTTTCTTTGAACACTTTTCGGGGTTGGTCCAGAAATTCCAGTAATGGGAGGTCCGTTCCAGAAATTGATCCGGGTGGCGGTCGAGTACAGCTTGGTTGATGCTTCTT
This sequence comes from Nitrospirota bacterium, assembly GCA_021829515.1. The sequence continues at coordinate 121,954 of JAKBPM010000002.1, forward strand.
GTTTCCAATAGGCTGGTTGCTGCGATCATCCAGAAGTACAGGACTTTTGTCTGTCCTGGCAACAGCTCGAGCGAGGTTGAAAAAGCGGAGTCCACTGATCCCTGGGCAATGGGATTCTGGGAGAGCAGCCCATCTTCGGCATCGCGCCAGGTTCCCTCGCTGCCTTCCATTTCTTTTCGTCCGGTTGCATAGGAACGAATGCCCGGACCATTATCGGGATGCAAGAGGCCAAAGCTAAAATAACGGTTTCTTTTGTAATGGATGAGGATCTTGAGTGATGGATCAAAAAATGCCGTATCACCGACCTCGTTTCCTTCGATGTGGAAGTCTGGACAGAAAAATGTCCTGACTTCCTTCGGTATCGGGCCGGTATTAGTTATCTGGATTTTTCTGACCCAAAGATTTTCATAGAAATCGATCGCATCACGCGAGACAAACGAAATGTTCCTGGCGGTATTATTGCCTTCCACCAATGTGACCAGAGATCCCTGTTCATAAGACATTTTCAGGTCCCACGCTGAACGGGAGATCCAGTCCATCCTTCCGTCCGAGAAAATTCCAAATCGGAGAGGATGCCCTCCTGTCTGATTCTCAAGTCCCACGAAAGGGAATGTGACCTCCCTCATCTGGTAGTCCAGGTCAAAGGAAAGAAACAGACACCCATTTGATAACGGTAAATCTCTGGCCATGATCGTCTCCTAGGAGAGCTGTGAGATCTTCTCCTGACTCCTGACCGAGCGAATATATCCGATAAGGCCTGCCAGAGGGGAAAGAGGAAAAGGGGTTTGTTCGCCTGTGAGGAGATCTTTGACGACGATCTCCCTCCTTGCCATTTCGTCTTCGCCGAGAATCAGCAAAAAGCGGGATCCGTCTCTTTCAGCCTGCTTGAACCCCTGCTTGATTTTTGTTGTCCCAAAAATGCCTGTGGCAGAAATGCCTTCATTCCTGATTTCCCGGATAAGGCTTTGCACAATGGGAACAGCCAATTCTCCCAGTGGCAGTATGGAGATGTCCTGCGTGTGGGAGTGTGCCGGCATGAGTGTGCCTGCTTTCTCCGCGAGAAGGGCGAGTCTTTCGACTCCTATGGCAAATCCGGCCCCCGGGACATCGGGGCCTTCAAGCTGTCCGATGAGACCATCATATTGTCCTCCGGCAGCCCAGGTCGATTGGGATCCCAAGGCATCGGAGACGAATTCAAAGGTTGTTTCCGTATAGTAATCGAGTCCTCTGACCAGCCGCGGATTAACGGTGAATGGAATCGAGAGGCTTCTGAGTCCTGAGCAGACGGCTTCATGGTGCAGTCTGGAAGATTCGCAGAGAAAGTCAATGATAGAAGGCGCCCGTTCTATGACCGGCTGACATTGCTCGACCTTGCAGTCAAGAACTCTGAGCGGATTTGTTTCCGTGCGTTTTTTGCACGTGGTGCAGAGGCCCGACTGATGGGTTTCAAGGTATTCGACGAGAGCTTTCCTGAACACGGGACGGCATCGGGAACATCCCATATTATTGATAAACAGCGTTGTCCCGGGAAGCTTCAACTCACGGGAAATGGAGTCAATAACAACAAGCAGGTCTATGTTGTCCTGTGGCGTGATTGTGCCCAGAATCTCCGCTCCGACCTGGTGAAACTGTCTAAGGCGCCCGGCCTGTGGTCTTTCATGTCTGAACATTGGGCCCTGATAGGAGAGCCGTGTAATGCGGGCAGGCTCAATGAGGTGGTGCTGGATGGCCAGCCGCAGAAGGGATGCTGTTCCTTCGGGTCTTAAGGCGAATCTTTCCCCCCCCTTGTCTTCAAAAAGGTACATTTCCTTTTCGACGATATCTGTTTCAACCCCGATGGATCGCGTAAAAAGGGATGCCGATTCAAAAATCGGAAGACCAACTTTTTTAAAGCCAGCCTGTCCGAGATGTTTCTCTGCAATGGATACAAGCGCCAGAAACTGGTCTTCTTCCGGGGGAATCCTGTCCTTGATGCCGCGGGGAGCGTTAATCACGATCATCTCTCCGTTCTAGACCTGAAGGCCTTTTTTTGCATTTTCTGTACTCCGGAAAATAAGATTGGCTGTTTTTTCGAGATGCCGGGTGGATTTTTGAAATCAGGTAAAAGTGTATACTACATTGTCCCATGGATTGGCATCAACCAATTCAGGGGCGCAGTCGATTGTCCGGAAATTCTCTTTGAAGGGAACGCTCCGGGAGTTATTCAACAAATGGGGAGTGACAAAATGTCACGATTTCTGCCGGTTGCCAATGGTCGTCTTTTTGTCTCTTTCGATGAGTCCCATTTGCTGTCTGAGTTAACCTGGCCTTATATCGGGCTTGAAAATCATGCTGGTGGCAACTGTTTCCGACTGGGAGTTTCTTTTGCGGGAAGATTTGTCTGGGTGAATGCGTCTCACGTCAGAAAACGGCGTTATCGCCCTGGGGTCATGGTGGCTGAAGCCTTTCTCCTTTTTCCTGAGCTGGGAGGACTGGAATGTGTCGTAACTGACTGGGTCGACCTTGACATTGATGTTCATTTTCGCCGGATAGAGCTGGTCAATTCTCCGAATCCCAGCGGAACAATGACCTTTTTCTTCCATCAGAATTTTTCTATCAGCCATCAGGATATCGGGGATACGGCCATGTATCTTCCGGCTGAAAAGGCTCTTCTTCATTACAAGGACCAGCGATATTTTCTTGTGGGCGCTCTCTTTGAATGTCCGGCAAGAAGCGTTGAAAATGCGATGTTCGAATATGCCTGCGGATCGAGACATGGGAACAGGGAAGGGACATGGCGGGATGCCGAAGATGGAAGTCTTGGCGGAAATCCTATTGCCCAGGGAACGGTCGACTCTGTTTTTTCGGTTGCCATTTCTTCGGAGAAACAGGATCGCCCATTTTCTGTCCTGACAATATGCGGAACAAGCCAGAGCGAGGTTATCTCAACGTATTCAAAGCTCAAGCGAAAGACTCCAGACCGCTCTCTTTCGCAAACATCGGGTTTCTGGAAACTCTGGATCGAATCCCATCCCCTGACATCTCCGGCCATTCCTCCGGAATGGATGCGGCTCTATGAGACAAGCCTGCTCCTTATCAGGACTCACATGGGAGAAAGCGGGGCAATCGTTGCCGCCATCGATTCTGTTTCCCTGAATTATTCGAGAGATACCTATTCTTATTTGTGGCCAAGAGATGGCGCCCTGATCGCCCATGCCCTGGACAAGGCCGGTTTGGGGGATCTGTCCAGACGTTTTTATGAGTTATTGCCCGCCCTGATCTGCGACGAGGGGTTTTTGGCGCACAAGTACCACCCGAATCTTTCGATCGGGTCATCGTGGCACCCTTCCGGGGTTGAGGGTGCTCCTGCCTACCCCATACAGGAGGATGAGACTGCCCTTTGCATCTGGGCTCTGTGGGAGCATTTCAGAAAGTATCGTGACCTTGATTCCATTCGTCCGGTTTTTCAGGACTTTGTTCTGCCGGCCGCGAGGTTTATGGCCAAGTTCCGTGATCCGAAAACGGGGTTGCCTCTTCCGTCTTATGACCTTTGGGAGGAAAGGGCCGGGGTTTCAACACATACTGCAGCCACCGTTTATGGGGGGCTCAAGGCTGCGGCAAGTTTTTCCGCAGGGTTCGGAAATCCGTCAGAGGCCCGTTATTTTGAGCAGGCTGCAAGCGAGGTGAGGGCAGGAATCCTGAGCCATCTCTTTAATGAGGCAACAGGTTGTTTTTATCGTGGAATGATCCTTGGCCGAAATGGGGAAAGCTTTCCGGATCCGACCCCGGATGCCAGCCTGTATGCCCTTTTCGAATATTCCGTCCTGCCCCTTCAGGATATCCGGCTTATCCGGACGATGGACTGGCTCTTCCAGTCGCTCTGGACGCCAGGCCCCATTGGAGGGGTGGCCAGGTACAGCAATGATCACTACTACAGGAGTGGCGAGCATCAACCCTCGAATCCATGGGTGATTTCCACTCTATGGATGGCCCGCTGGTTTATGCGTACGACTCCTTCTCCCCTTGAGTCTCCGCAAGTGATGAGTCTTCTTTCCTGGGTTTTTGAGCGGGCTGGAGGAAGTGGCATGCTGCCTGAGCAGGTCGATCCCGTGACCGGAGACCGCCTGTCAGTTTCGCCGTTGGTCTGGAGCCATGCGGAATGGGTGATGACGCTTGCAGATCTGGATGCTCTTGCTCAGGTTGAGCCACACCCCTGGTCCGGGGATCTGTAATAACGGCATTGTAAATGGCCGGATCGACGGATTGTGGTTTCTGGCAAGGCAAGTTTTTCCGGAGGTTCGTTGAACCCCGCCGGACCCTCTGATATGATGACCGGATCACTGCTTATGGAGGAATATATTGAATTTTCCAATAGAACGGATCCGCAATTTTTCCATTATCGCTCATATCGATCATGGAAAATCAACACTGGCCGACAGGCTTCTTGAAATGACAGGTGCGATATCGCACCGTGAATCCAGGGAACAGCTCCTTGATGCGATGGATCTTGAGCGAGAGCGTGGCATTACGATCAAGGCCCATACCGTGCGGCTCGTATACCGGGCAAAAGACGGTCAGGACTACCTGCTGAACTTGATCGATACTCCGGGGCATGTGGATTTTACCTACGAGGTTTCCCGGAGTCTTGCCGCCTGTGAGGGGGCTCTTCTTGTTGTTGATGCTTCCCAGGGGGTCGAGGCGCAGACAATTGCCAATGCATATCTTGCCCTGGAGAACAATGTCCACATCATTCCGGTGATCAACAAGATCGATCTTCCGGGAGCTGAAGTGGAAAAGACGAAAGACGAGATATCCGATGCGGTGGGGGTGGACGGGGATGATTCCCTCCTGATCTCCGCCAAGGAGGGAGTGGGGGTGCCCGAAGTCCTCGAGGCGATCGTCAAGTCGGTTCCTCCTCCTGTGACTGTTCCGGGCAAAATGCTGAAGGCTCTTCTGTTCGATGCCTGGTTCGATCCTTTTCAGGGAGCGGTGATCCTCGTCAGGGTGTTCAATGGCAAAATCTCGGTTGGAGACCGATTCAAGCTTTTCTCCACACAGAAGACCCATGAGGTTTTGTCTATTGGTGCCAATACCCCAAAGCGCATTTCCCTTGAAAGTCTTGGTCCCGGGGAAGTTGGTTTCATTGTTTCGGGAATCAAGTCCGTACAGGAAACAAGAATCGGGGATACTCTCGTTCTTGAGTCGGACCCTTCTCCAGAACCATTTCCGGGATTTCATGAAGCCAAGCCGCTTGTTTTTTGCGGACTTTTTCCCACGGAGACCGAACAATACAACGAGCTGAAGGAGGCTCTGGAGAAACTCAGGCTGAACGATGCCTCCTTCACTTACGAGCTTGAAACATCGCTGGCCCTCGGGTTCGGCTTCCGTTGCGGTTTCCTGGGACTTCTTCATATGGAAATCATTCAGGAGCGCCTCGAAAGGGAGTTCAACCTGACCCTTATCAGTACTGCACCGACAGTGGTCTACAAGGTCAGGGTTTCGGGCCATCAGGACACCGAGCTTTCGGTCGTCAATCCGTCGGATCTCCCGCCGGCAGGACAGATCGACGAGATCTTCGAGCCATTCATAACAGGAACCCTTCTTCTGCCATCGGAGTTTCTTGGGCCTGTCATGGCCCTTTGCCAGGACAGGCGGGCTATTCAGAAAGAACTGAAGTATCTTGATGCAAAAAGAGTTTCCCTGTCCTACGAAATGCCACTCAATGAAATCGTCCTTGATTTTTATGACCGTCTTAAATCAATCACAAAAGGTTATGCATCTTTCGACTACGAATGGCTGGGCTATCGTCCCTCATCTCTTGTGAAGGTTGACGTTCTGATCAATGGGGAACAGGTTGATGCTTTATCTTTCATTGTCCATGATGACAAGGCCTACCATCGGGGAAAGGCCCTGGTTGAAAAACTGAAGGAGGTCATTCCTCGACAAATGTTTGAAGTGGCGATCCAGGCTGCAATCGGGTCGCGCATTATTGCCCGCCAGACAATTGGAGCCATGAGGAAAAATGTTCTGGCCAAGTGCTACGGAGGAGATATCTCCCGTAAAAGAAAGCTGCTTGAAAAGCAGAAGGAAGGTAAAAAGCGCATGAAGCAGATCGGTCGTGTTGAAATGCCACAGGAAGCTTTTATGGCCGTCCTTCGCGTTTCCGAAGGGTCTCGTGACGATGGCTGAAGAAAACGGGATTGTTCAAAAGCCGGAGTCTGCTCAAGGCCCGGCGGAGAAATCGCCAATGCCTGCCAGGAAGGCTTTAAGGGAACTTGCCGAGGCTCTTTTTACCGCCATTCTGGTTGCATTTATTCTCAAGGCTTTTATTGTCCAGGCCTTCAGGATCCCTTCTGGATCAATGATTCCGACTTTACTGGTTGGCGATCAGATTCTGGTGCTGAAGATGGCGTATGGCATCCATAACCCTGTCAATGGTTTATACTTGGCCCATTTTCATGGGCCACAACGGGGCGATGTCGTTGTCTTTCGCTATCCTTTTGATGAATCGAAAGATTTTATAAAACGGGTGATCGGGCTTCCCGGTGATCATGTCCAGGTAAAGAATAAAATCGTCTATGTCAATGGCAAGCCAATGGTGGAGCCTTATACCCAGTACCTTCACCCTGACGAGAAGGATGTTCCCCGCAGGGATGTCATGGGAGATACGGTTGTGCCGAAAGGCCAGTATTTTGTCATGGGGGATAACCGTGATGACAGCTATGACTCCCGTTATTGGGGATTTGTGAAGAGGGACAAGATTCTGGGGCGGGCATTCATGATCTATTGGTCGTGGAACGATGTTGGTCGGGATCCTCGCTGGAACCGTCTTGGTCATATCATTCATTAGGCAATTGACCCAAACCAGGAGCCGTTGTTGATCGAAAAAGTCCCTGTATCAAAAGATCTTGTATCTCTTGACCGCCTTCTTGAGGTCCTGTCCAGGATGAGTGATTCCCGTGTGGTTGTCGCGGGAGATGCCATCCTGGATCGTTATGTCTGGGGAAAGGTTTCCCGGATTTCCCCGGAAGCACCTGTTCCGGTGGTGAACGTTACCCATGAATCTGTCCGGCTGGGTGGGGCCTGCAATGTTGTCCATAACATACAGAAGCTCGGGGGACGTTCTGCCCTCCTGTCTGTTGTTGGTGAGGACGCAAACGGCCAGAAGCTCCTGTCTGAAATGGAAAAGGAGCATGTTGATGTCTCCGGTGTCCTTTCCGTTCCGGTTCGCCCAACGACAACAAAGACCCGGGTTATTGCCCACAGTCAGCAGCTTCTGCGATATGACGAAGAAGATCGTGGTGAGCTTCCCGGGGAAGTTCAGGAAGAGCTTCTTTCAAGACTCAGGGGGCTGTTGCCTGGTGCCGGGGTATTTCTTTTGTCTGACTATGCCAAGGGGGTTCTTTCCCCATCTTTTGCGCAGAAGGCCATGCTCCTCGCCAAAGAGCTTGGCGTTCCCACCTTTGTTGACCCGAAAGTTGCGACAATCGACAGCTTTCAGGGTGCGACAATCCTGACCCCGAACAACCTGGAAGCATCACAGTCATCCGGATTCGAGATCGACTCGGAAGAGTCTCTTCTGAAAGCGGGAAGAACACTGATTTCAAGACTGAACTGTGGGGCTCTCCTTATTACCCGGGGTGAGATGGGCATGACCCTTTTTGAAAATCCGGAGAACCTGAAGGTCTTTCATATTCCTTCCGTTGCCCAGAATGTTTATGATGTAACCGGGGCTGGGGATACGGTTATCGCCTCAATGTCCCTGGCTTTTTCTTCTGGAGCCTCCCTTCTGGAGTCAGCGGTGCTGGCCAATATTGCTGCAGGTTATGTGGTTGGTATTGTTGGAACCGCGGCCATTTCCAACGGAGAGCTGGAAGGCGTCCTTCGACAGTCTCCATTGTTTGACCGAAGAACAGGAACGTTTGTAACCAGAGGATACGGATCGGACGTTCACAAATGAGTGCTTCCGGGCAATCCTCCACGAACAGTGCGTTTTTTATTCCTTTTCCAGGAAAACATTCGTCGATGCCGTTTGCCGGAGAGGATGAGGATCCCCATATTGTTGTTGTGATCCCAGCAAGATTTGCCTCTACCCGGTTTCCGGGCAAACCGCTTTGTGAAATCAAAGGCAGGCCGATGATCGAGTGGATAGCCAGAAAGGCTTCCCAGTCTGATTATGTCGACCAGGTCATCATTGCCACCGATGACGTGAGGATCCGTGATGCGATGGAAGGCCGAGGATATGAGGTCAGAATGACGTCGGGCGGAGCGAGAACCGGCACCGACCGAATGGCTGAAATTGCTTCCGGTATCAAGGGCGATATCTTCATCAACCTGCAATCGGATGAAATCCTTTCCGATTCCAGAATTCTCGACCAGGTTGTTGAACCTCTTCTGAAAGATCCGAGGGTTCCTATCGCCACAATCCGCAGAAGATTTGCTGATCCTTCGGAAATCAATAATCCCAATATCGTGAAGGTTGTCTGTAATCAGGCAAAATATGCCCTCTACTTTTCCCGCTCGGTTGTTCCCGCTGATCGGGATCAGATCTCTCCGAACAGGCCGGACCTTTTTTGGGATCAGCATCTTGGGGTCTATGCCTATCGCAGGGATGTTCTTCTCGAGTTTGCCCGTTTGCCGACATCGCCTCTTGAGGAGCTTGAAAAACTTGAGCAGTTGAGAGCTCTTGATTATGGTTTTTCCATTTTTGTAGCCCGAACGGAGTATGAATCCTATCGGGTTGATGTTCCTTCAGATCTTGACCTCTTACCCGGGAATGATGCCGCATGGACATGAAAAAGAAATATCCTGTTAAATACATATTTATTACTGGTGGTGTGGTTTCATCCCTCGGAAAGGGCATTGCTTCGGCTTCTCTGGGGATGCTGCTCGGCGCGCGCGGCTACCGTGTCAATTTTCTGAAGTGCGACCCTTATATCAACGTCGATCCGGGAACGATGAATCCTTATCAGCATGGGGAAGTTTACGTCACGCATGATGGTGCGGAAACCGATCTGGATCTTGGACACTATGAGCGCTTTACCAGTCTGACCATGGGGCGGAACAACAACTATACAACAGGGCGGATCTACTACGATGTGATCACACGTGAGCGTCGCGGCGAGTATCTTGGCGGAACCGTCCAGATCGTTCCCCACATCACGAACGAGATCAAGAAGATCATTCTTGACCGGGGCAAGGATGTTGATATTGTCCTGTGTGAAATCGGAGGAACGGTTGGTGATATCGAGAGTCTTCCCTTTCTGGAGACAATTCGCCAATTTCCAAGAGAGGTTGGGAAAGAAAATGTTGCCTATATCCATCTGACTCTTGTTCCTTTTGTGAAGGCTTCCTGCGAGCTCAAGACCAAACCGACCCAGCATTCGGTCCACAAGTTGAGGGAAATCGGAATCAGCCCCAATATCGTCATGTGCCGAAGTGAAGAGTCTCTTCCGGAGGATGTCCGATCGAAGATCGCCCTGTTTTGCAATGTGGATCCGGAAGCTGTGATTTCGGCAAGGGACGTTCCTTCCATATACGCAGTGCCGCTTGAGTTCCATCGGCAGAACCTCGATCGTCTGATCCTTCGTTATCTCAAGCTGCCAACACCCCAGGCAAAACTGGGGCCATGGAAGGAGCTGGTTTCAAATGTGACCAATGCCAGACGAACTGTTTCAATCGGTATCGTCGGAAAGTATATTGACCTTCATGATTCGTACAAGAGCCTTATCGAGGCATTGAGCCACGCAGGAGCCAGGCTTGGTGCCAAGGTCAGGCTTGAGTGGATCGATTCGGAGGAGATAGAGCGGACCTCTGGCAATTCGGGGATATTCAAGGGGTTGGGGGGCATTCTTGTTCCTGGAGGCTTTGGATCCAGAGGCATTGAAGGCAAGCTTGCTGCGATCCGATTCGCCAGGGAGAACCATGTGCCCTTTTTTGGAATATGTTTGGGAATGCAGCTTTCTGTTATTGAGTTTGCCCGCAACGTTCTTGGTCTTTCCGATGCCACGAGCCGGGAGTTTGATCCTGAAGCCAAAAATGCAGTGATCGACCTTCTTCCGGGGCAGGAGCTTGTTGTTGACAAGGGGGCTTCCATGAGACTCGGTGCTTATGATGTAGATATTCTCCCCGGGACCAGAGCCGCAAGTCTTTATGGGGCATCGACCGTTTCCGAAAGACACCGTCACCGTTTTGAGTTCAATAATGACTTCAGATCATTGATGGAAGAAAAAGGATTGGTTGTCACTGCAACATGGGGTGAGAAAAAGCTCCCTGAAATCGTGGAGATTCCTTCTCACCCATATTTCGTCGCGTCACAGTTTCATCCCGAATTTACGAGCCGTCCCCTTGCGCCAAACCCCATGTTTCTGGGGTTTGTTGCGGCAGCCATGACCCATCTGCGTGGCACAGAACAGTCCCCATCTCCCAAAAGAAGCCCCAGGGGGAAATAGTGAAAACCGTTTGCATCGAGACTCCGGCGGGTTCCTTCAGAGTTGGTCCGGATGCCCCGCCACTCTTTATCCTGGGGCCCTGTGTCATTGAGTCACGGGATCATGCGTTTGAGGTCGCCGGGGCTTTGGCTGAGATCAGGGACCGTCTGAATATTCAGATTGTTTTCAAGGCATCCTATGACAAGGCCAACCGCTCATCGGGGAAAAGCTTCCGCGGGGTTGGTATGAGTGCTGGACTTTCGATTCTGGAAGATATCCGCTCGAGATATTCGTTTCCAGTGATTTCCGATATCCATGAGAGTTCCCAGGTGGAAGAGGCTGCATCTGTGCTGGACATCCTCCAGATTCCTGCATTGTTGTCCAGGCAGACAGATCTTCTGGAGGCGGCGGCCAGGTCTGGCCGGGTTGTCCATATTAAAAAGGGCCAGTTCATGGCACCTGAAGACATGTCCAATGTTGTGAAGAAAATGGAAGACTCCGGGTGTGATCGATTCATGTTGTGCGAACGGGGTATTTCCTTCGGATACCATGCTCTGGTCGTGGACTTTCGCTCGTTGCCGGTCATGGCATCATTCGGCTATCCGGTCATTTTTGATGCAACACATGCCGTCCAGAGTCCCGGAGGGGGAGGGGACCGCTCAGGTGGTGACCGAAGGTTTGTTCCCGCTCTTGCCAGGGCCGCCATGGCGGTTGGATGTCAGGGGCTGTTTATGGAGGTTCATCCTGACCCTGATCATGCTCCGAGTGATGGTCCAAACATGATCCCCCTTGCCAAGCTTGAGGGGCTGATTTTATCGCTTCTTCCATTTGTCGAGGCCAGGAAGAATATGGGGGCTGATCCCTTGTTTGTTCAGGAACGGGCTTGATGGAAAGATCTCCCGCCGACAAGCTGATTGCCCAAGGCAAAGCCATCCTGGATGGAGAAGCCAGGGCCTTGTCCGAAATGTCCACACGTCTTGGAAAAGATTTTTCCGATGCGGTGAGTCTGATCCTTTCGAGAGATGGAAAGGTCGTTGTGACCGGACTGGGCAAATCCGGCCATGTTGCAAAAAAAATTGCGGCAACACTGTCTTCAACTGGCACTCCTTCCTTTTTTCTCCACCCGGCAGAAGCGCTTCATGGAGACCTCGGGATGGTCGACAGGGGAGATACGGTTCTTGCCCTTTCCAAGTCAGGTAATACCTCCGAAATCCTGGCTTTGATTCCCTTTCTGAAAAGACTTTCTATCCCCCTCATTTCAATGGTCGCCTCTTCCGATTGTGAAATGGCTGCCGGTTCCGATATTGTCCTTGCGACAGGAGTCGAGTCTGAGGCGGGACTTCTTGGCATTGCCCCGACATCCTCGACCACGGCGATGATGGCTCTGGGGGATGCACTGGCTCTGGTCCTTTTGGCCGAGCGACGGTTCGGCGTTGCTGATTTTGCAAGCCTGCACCCCGGTGGGGCGCTCGGCAGGCGTTACTTTGTCCGGGTGTCTTCCATCATGCACCGTGGTAGTGCAATCCCCCGGGTCAAAGCCGGGACTTCTCTCGGTGATGCCATCCTGGAGATGACCGGGAAAAAACTTGGGCTGACGACCGTTTTTTCCAAAGATGGTTCTCTGGCAGGGATCCTCACGGATGGCGATCTTCGCCGGGCGTTGGCTCAGGTTTCGGCAGAGTCTCAGGCCCCGATGGGTTCATCTCTCCTTTCCCGGCCGGTAGAGGAGTTCATGTCTGCCCATCCTGTTACGATCTCGGGCGACACACTTGCTTCTGAGGCGGTCCGGGTGATGGAAGAGAAGAAGATTTCCCAGCTGGTTGTTCTGGAAGACGGGAGAGTGGCCGGAATATTGCATTTTCATGATTGTCTTCGGGAGAAAATTGTTTAATGAGACGCTCTCCTTCTCCTCGAGTGATCCGTGAGTTTCGCCGGATTCGTGGCGTGGTTCTTGACGTGGACGGGATCCTGACCAACGGCCTGATCTCTTATGGGGTTGATGACGAAGAGATAAAGTCTTTCAGTTTGAGGGATGGTCATGGCCTCGTCCTTTTGAGAAGGGCTGGGGTAAAAATCGCTCTTCTGTCAGGTCGGGATTCGATGGCGGTCAGGCGGCGAATGCAGGAGTTGGGAATAGAAGATGGCCATCTTGGCGTTCGGGAAAAACTTCCCATTTTCCACTCGATTCTCTCAAAATGGAAACTTTTCTCAGAAGAGGTTGTTTTTGTTGGTGATGACGTGGTTGATCTTCCCGCAATGAGAATAGCCGGACTGTCCATTACTGTTCCTGAGGCGCCATGGTTTGTCCGGAGAGAGGCAGACTGGGTAACAAGACTGCCTGGTGGCAACGGGGCGGTGAGGGAAATTGCTGACTGGATCCTGTCAGGAAGAAGCGACGGGATCTCCGAAGCAAGGTGCCATCAGGATGGGGATCCCGGATGAATCTTGCCAACGGAATCACTCTTGGTCGAATTGTCCTGATTCCTGTGCTTGTTCTCCTGTTTTTCAGGGAGCGTTCCGGAACGGCATTCTGGTCGGCCTGTCTATATGCCCTGGCTTCATCGACAGATCTTCTCGATGGATATATTGCCCGTCGTTACAACATGGTCACAACACTTGGCAAGCTCCTTGATCCGATTGCGGACAAGATTCTTGTAACGACCGGGCTTTTTCTTCTGGTGGATGATCATCTGCTTCCTGTGGCCCTTGCGATTCTTATTGTTGCCAGGGAACTTGCTGTATCAGGACTCAGAGCGATCGCTTCGGCAGACGGAATTATTATTCCGGCGGAATCCCTAGGGAAGGCCAAGATGGTCTTTCAGACCATCTCCCTGACAATCCTTATCTGGAACCAGAGACTTCTTTTTGTTCCAGGACTGAAAAACCCTGTGAATATCCATTCCATTGGAATGTTTTTGTTCTGGATCTCCCTGATTCTGACACTTGTTTCCGGAGCATGGTACTTCAGGTGGTACCTCAGACTTTCCGGTGTTTCAGATTCCCGGGAAAGGGAGAAGGAATGAATTATCCGGTTCATGATGTTTTTTATGCAGCGATCATGGGGTATTTTCTGGGGTCATTGCCAGCGGGGGTGATTGCGGGAAAGATCAAGGGAGTGGATCTCCGCAAAGAGGGAAGCGGCAATATCGGATTCACAAACGCCTACAGGGTGTTGGGCAAGGACTGGTCCGGGAAGTTACTGAGTGTGATGGTTCTTCTTTGGGACATGGGAAAGGGGTTGCTGGCGACGATGCTTGCCGCCTCTTTTCTTAAACCCCATGAAGCAGTCGCTTATGCCGCCCTGTTTTCTGTCCTTGGCCACCTTTACCCTGTTTGGCTGAAATTTCACGGAGGCAAGGGCGTTGCTGTCGGGTTTGGGGCGATTCTTGGCGTCTGCCCTCCGCTTGGACTGATCCTGATTGTGGTCTGGGTTACAATATTTGCCTTTACAAGGATTTCTTCCCTGTCTGCCCTGGTCGCCTATTTTCTCCTGCCGATTCTCGCTTCAGCCCTTGTGAGGACACATCATCTGGATCCTGTGAACTTTCCGCCGATGCCGATGATCTCCATATTGATTTGGTGGCATCATCGCGAAAACATTCGCCGTCTTGTCTCCGGAAATGAAAAAACGCTCAAAAAGTCCTGATGGATCGATGTTTCAAGGATTTCTCAAAAAATACGTCCCGCATTAATCAAAGCGCCGTCAACATCCCAACGGTCTCTGCAAACTCTCCTGAGTTCTTCTTCTGCCTCAAGACAGGCTAAGGAAAGCCCCCACGACAACAACATCATCAGGTTTGGTTGCAGGTTGTTTTGGGCTCGCTCCTTTGAAGTCGCTCCTCGAAGTTTTATAACCAAAAATTGATCTTATATGTTTTATTTAGATAAAATTTATTAATCAATGGTTTGACTTTTTTTTCGGGTTCATGGAAGATACCACCAACTTGTTCTTTGTTTGATCTTCTGACGGTTTCCTTATCGTATTTTCATTGTCCTGGTTCCTGTGATGTTAACCAGTATTAATCGGATAGATCATCCATGAATATACCTTCCAAGAAAAAAATCCGAAAAACATACACGCTCCTTTTTATCCCGTCTCCATCTGACAAAGTTGTCCGGCTGGATATTTCTCCTCGTATCCTTTATGCCGGATGGATCATGTCGGCCGTTTTTCTGACCGTTTTCCTGACGTTTTCGGTTGTTGCCTATTCGCTTCTTCATAAAGAAAACCAAATGGTGGCGCTTGCTCGACAAAGCCAGCACCAGAAAGAGGCAATTGTCCGGATCTACTCGCGTCTTCAGGAGATCCATGGCAGGCTTCTGGATTTGACAAAGAAGGAAGATCGCATCCGGATGATCATGGATCCGGATGGTAAAGATCCTGATGCCGGACAGCTCCAGGGTGTTGGCGGTCCTGAGTCTCTTGCCGCACCAGCTGTGCTGATCCAGAAAGGCCAGAACGGGATGATCGAACTGATGGACGAAATGGACCGTCAGTTTACCCGTCTGGGTTCTGGTATGAGTTATCAGGAAGGAAGCCTTGTCTCCCTCAAGCAGAAAATCCTTGACCGGGCGCAGCTGTGGGCCAGTACTCCAAGTATCTGGCCCACCCATGGTGTTCTGACATCCGGGTTCGGGTGGCGGAACTCTCCCTTTGGCGTCGGAAAAGACTTTCATCCGGGAATCGATATTGCCGGCAGGGTGGGACTTCCTGTCATTGCCACAGCATCGGGCGTTGTCAGATTCTCCGGGTGGGACCAGGGATTTGGAAAGTCTGTTCGGATTGATCATGCAAATGGTTTTGAAACACTCTATGCTCACCTTGATCAAGTTGTCGTTTATGAGAATGAAAAGGTGACAAGAGGGGAAGTGATCGGGTATCTGGGAAATACCGGATTGTCCACAGGACCGCATCTGCACTATGGTGTTCTCCGGAACAGGGTTCCGGTTGATCCAACAAGATATATTATCAATTTCTAGGGATCGTTCTTTTCGACTGATTCTCTCCAGTCCGTCCAGCCTCCTTTTTTGAAAAACGTGGGTCTTGTGATTACAATGAAACGGTACGAGGTTGTGTGAAGACCTCCCGGGAATGATTTCGCGGCAAGACGAAAGGACTGGGTTGATCGGTATTCGTCCATTAAAGCTCAGAGGCAAGGTTGCTGCATTTTCCCTGGTACTTCTCGGGGTCATATTTCTATCGAATCTCTATGCCATCCTCAGTCTTTATCATCTTCATGTCATCCTGGTCAGTCTGAAGGATACTTCTGTGAGGGGGCTTCTCACTGTCTCCAGACTTCAGCACCAGATCGGGATGGCGTTGCCCGATGAGAAGAGGTTTTTGTTTTTTTCTCCGATTCCTCCAACGGAAAGGCCTTCGGTCGAGAAAGATCTATCCCTTGGCAGAGTTCTTCTTCTTGGTCTCGCGCCGCCTTCTCCTCAAGCCAGAATTTTATTGGGCGATTCCCTTAAAGATATTACTGCTTATCAGAATGTGATTGACCGGGAGTGGGGGGCCCTGAGCTCCGGACATCGTGATGCGGCGATCAAGATTTCGCAGACAGAGTCCTCGCCGATCCTGATCCATCTGGCCTCCCTTCTGAAAGGTTTGCGGACTGAGTTTTCTCTGGACCTTGAAAGCAAGATCACCCAGACGACCAAAGAGCAGTCCCAGATGACCACCATCAGTGTTGAGCTCTTGTCTGTGGGGATCTTTCTCGTGATGCTGCTGCTATGGAGCTTTTCCAATATTATTCTTGCTCCATTGATGATCCTGATTGAGGGAACGCGAAGAATATCCGGAGGTGTCTTTCATAATCCTGTGAGCGTTCCCAATCAGGATGAGCTGGGAGACCTTGCCAGGGCGCTCAATGAGATGGCAAGTCGTCTGGGAGAGGTCAATCGTCTCAAATCGGAATTCGTGACAATTGCTTCCCATGAGTTGAGGACTCCGCTTACAAGCATTAGAGGATTCCTGCAGATGCTTCAGCGGGGCCAGCTTGGCCCCTTGAATCCTGATCAGGAAAAAAGCCTGGCGATTGTCCGGGAAGAGGTGGATCATCTCGTTGAGCTTGTTAATGGACTTCTGGATCTTGGCCGGATTGAGTCAGGCCAGATCAGTCTGGAAATCCAGGAAGTGGCTCTGCCAAACCTGCTGGAGCGTCTGAGCGAGCGGCAGAACCTTGCTTGCAATGAGGCAGGAAAGCACTTTGAGACACACTTTGATCCTGATCTTCCCGTTAAGATTCGTACAGATCCGGGAAAGCTGACTCAGGTTCTGGAAAATCTCCTGGGCAATGCCTTCAAATTCACCCCGGGTGGGGAAACGATTTCTCTTTGGGTCAGCCGATCGGTGAATTCACTTGAAATTGAGGTCAGGGATACCGGTATAGGCATACCTGTTGAGCACATTCCCCAGTTGTTCGACAAGTTTTATCAGGTAACGCCTTTTAACACCCGGATAAGGGAAGGACTTGGACTGGGGCTGGCTATTACAAGAGGCATTATCTTGACCATGGGAGGCTCCATCAGCGTTCGACAGAACGAACCCAAGGGAACGGTGTTTCATGTCTCTTTCCCTTTTGAGCCGGTTGTTCAGGAAAAGGAGGGACAAGATGAGTAAGGGGCGTTTTTCGGGAGGAGCCATTTTTTTACTCCTCCTGCTTGTGGCACTCGATGGATGCGGCTCAATGAACACTCCACCGGCACCAAGGGAGGATCTGCCCAGAATCGTGTTTCTTCCTCAGGCTGTTTCCCCTTTTTGGGGTGGCGGCTCTTCACATTTTCTGACGGGGCTTTCGAAGCTTTTTGATGCACACGATTGGGACAAGCTTGATGATCTGCTGAACAAGCGTCTGTCTGAAAAGGACATCCCTGGCGATGTCATGGCGAGGCTTTTGTATGACAAGGCGCTTGTCGATATCGAAACTCCCGGTGGCAAGCGCCTGGAGGAAGCCAGAAAAATATTGAAAACTCTGGATGTGGACCGTGTTCCGTATGATGTTCGGGAATCTTCCCATATCCTTTCCAGGATGCTTGAGCGAAACGCAAGACTTGAGGAGTCCAACCGGATATTAACCCATAAGCTTGATCAGGTCCGAAAAACTTTCAAGGATCTTTCAAACCTTGAAAACACGCTGAAATGAGCCGTCCAAAACTTCTGGTCGTCGATGACCATGCGAATACCAGGGCATGGATTAAAAGTTTTCTCGGCCATGTGGGCTATGATGTTCTTGAAGCGGGAACGGCCGAGAAAGCGCTTTCCATTCTTCGCCAGGAGGGATCTGGAGAGCTCGGTGCGGTCCTTCTTGACCTGAAGCTTCCTGATGGATCGGGGATTGACCTGATCCGTCCCATCAGGGATCTGCGCCCATCCATGGCGATTATTATCATGACCGCCCATGCTTCTGTATCAACTGCGGTTGATGCAATCCAGAAGGGGGCATTCCACTATATTGAAAAACCGATCAATGAAGACATTCTTCTTGAGACATTAAGGCGTGTCCTTCCTTCCGGAGGATCACTTCTCGACTCCCGCCGCCCTGAAAATGCCCCTCCGGTTCTCTTGGGAGAGTCCCTTCCCATGCGGGAAATCCGGCAAAAAATCAATCTTAGTGCAAGCCACCCCGTGCCTGTTTTGATTACTGGTGAGTCCGGAACGGGAAAAGAGGTTATTGCGCGGATGATTCATGATCTCTCTCCAAGTGCCAGAGAGCCGTTTGTCCCTGTTAATACCGGAGCGATTGCCAAGGAGCTTGTGAGTGCCGAACTTTTTGGTTACGAGAGAGGTGCTTTCACAGGGGCCCAGGAGCGGAAGGTCGGGTGGTGCGAAGTGGCTGGCCGGGGGACATTGTTTCTCGACGAGATCGGGACAATGGAGCCTGCGACACAGGTGGCTCTTTTGCGGGTTATCGAGAGCAGATCCTTCCACCGGGTTGGTGGAACGGCCGAAATTCCCTTTATGGCCCGTATCATCGGGGCTACAAATGAAGCGCTGCCTGATCTCATCAGGGAGGGACGCTTCAGGGAGGATCTCTTTTACAGGCTCAATGTGTTCGAAATCCATGTTCCGGCGCTCAGGGAGAGAAGCGAGGATATCCCCCAGCTTGCGATCCATTTTATTGAGGAGGCGTGGTCTACCGAGCCGGTACCCCAGATGACTTTCGACCCGGAAGCTTCACGGCTTCTCCGGGCCTACCCCTGGCCTGGAAACGTCAGGGAGCTTAGAAATGCCATGGTTTCTCTGGTTATCCAGAACTCTGTGGCTCTTTCCGGGGCGAAGGATGTCAGCATTACATCTGGAATGCTTCCCGACAAGATCAGGTTGACATCTGAAAACAGTCATTTGGGGGATCTGGCAGAGCGTGACGCAAGGTCACATGGGAAATCCCTGAGAGAAGGTGAAAAAGATCTCATCCGGAAGGCCCTTGCAGAAACCAGGGGAAACAAGTCTCGTGCATCGGAAATTTTGGGGATCAGCCGAAAGGCCCTTTATGCAAAAATAAAGGAGTATGGTCTGGGAGACCAATCGTAACGCTCCGATACTTCTGCGTCAGAAAAGAGCCCATAAAATGCGTACGAATGTTGCCAGAAGAAGGGTCAACTGCCCAAACCTGATGGCGTTTTTGGGGATCAGATAGTGGATTCTTGCACCTAGAAATGCTCCGAAGATCGCCCCCATAATAACAGGAATGCCTTCGAGGGGGATGGATCCTGCCGTAATGGTTTTTGTAATGGATCCGGCAATGGCCATCGGAATCATCAGGGCCAGTCCGCATCCAACCGCTATAGTGGAAGAATAACCCAATATGCCTGTAATGACCGGGTAGTACAGAAATCCTCCGCCAATTCCAAGAATCCCGCTGACAAGCCCAATTGATGACATCACAGCCGTTTCTGTGACGGGCTTTCCCTGGGCATCGCCCTTGAACGAGGTGATCATTTCCCCAAAAAGGAGCAGCCCCGCGGCGACAGCAACTTCGAAGGCATAAAGAATCAGGATCGTTCTCCCCCTCAATCCGTGGGAAATGAGTCCGCCAAGCCCGCCTCCGACGAGAGACGCTGTCCCCCAGAGAAGGATCTTCCTGGTCGGTAAATCGGTATTGAGTTTGTGTGAGAGGAATCCGACAATTCCTGACAGGGTCACCTGGTACAGGGAGATCTGGGTTGCCGTAAAAGGTGTGAGATGCGGACCGTGCGCAAGAGGAAGGATAAAGAGGAGAAACGGGATCAGGACGATTGCGCCCCCTATTCCAAGCATTCCGGAGATCATTCCGGAAACAGTTCCGCCGAAGAGGAGAGTCAGAATCTCTGTCATTCCGCTAAAACTGCTCATGAGACTCCATTCTGCGGTAACTGGTCGCGATTGTTTCTGGGGCATGAGACTTTTTTCTTATCCGGTTTTTTTGTATATGATATACTTTTCCCGAGAGATCCCAAAATGGCCGGAGGGTTGAATGAGTCATATCTATGAGCTTTATTCCCGGGACAGGACCCATCCTGTGCGAGTCTATCTGCTGCATGAGGACCTTTTCACTGAAGAAGAGTTTTTTGACCTGATCCTTGAGTCGTTTGACCGATCAAGTCAGGATGAGTGGCATCTCCAGATTCTTGAGGTCGTCCGATATCTTGTTTCAAAAAAAGGATTTCGTGAGGCCGGTGGTTTGATTGAGGTCGGATTTCCGGGTGATGCTCCCAAGAATCTCGTGAAGTCAAGAATCATGAGCTATCTGGGGAAAGACCGGAGCGACTAGCTGATTGGTTGCCTAACGTGTTGCATATATGAATCGGTTCCGGAAAGCCGGACGTAAGCAGGGGTTCGAATAGTTCACTTGAAATCTATTTATAGCTAATCCATGCTGTCCATCATGGATAGATATGTAGCGATAGGCGAAGCCTCCGAAGCACTGGGTGTGTCGATTACGACGCTGCGGCGCTGGGAGGCCGAAGGCAAGCTGATACCGGAGCGCACAGCGGGACGGCAGCGCCGGTATGACCTTGCCAAACTCAAGCCGGAGT
>JAKBPM010000029.1 GCA_021829515.1 Nitrospirota bacterium
CGGAGAGGAGCATAAGACGCAAAGGCCCAAACGCCTTCGCGCATCCTCGGCGAAAGAGGAACATCCGCTCGTGAGATCGGAAACCCCCACTACAGCGTCAGCTTAGTGGCGGGAGAGTTCATACTCCTTCAGAAATCCCGGGAATTGTTTGAAGACTTTCGATCCTCCACCGCAGATCCGTGTTTCGATCGATACATCCGATTGTTCGGTTCTGTCGTTTGAATATTTCAGGATAAATTCTTCCAGAATTTCCTTGTCGTACACACCCTCGACGATCAATCCATAGGCCGCCATGAACCGTCAAACCGATTTCAGAGCGCCGGAATACCAGAGATCTCCCAATCCCAATTCGTCGCTTTCGATCAGTTCGCGTAAGCCTTTCTTTGTTTCGGGTTTTGTATAGGTTGACGATCCATTTTTCTTTTCAACAAAAATGAGATCGGAAAGATGGCAATTGTCGATCAAATGAAGGGAATGTGTCGCGATAAAAATTTGAGCGAACTGGCGTTCCTTTCCTTCGGCCTGATGTTGGTGAAGAATCTCCATCAGAATTTCGATCAGTCTCGGATGCAGATGGGTTTCCGGTTCTTCGAAGCAATGAAGGGGGGCACCAAGATCGGCAGGTGCAAACAATAAGGACAGCAATGCCATGAAAACGACCTCTCCATCCGACATGCGCGCAAGAGGGACATTCCTGATAAGATTTTTTTCTTTAGTCGAAACATACGTTGTCCCGAATTGGGTGGGTGGGGCCATAATCTCTTCCAAGTCCGGGAAGACGTCCGTAGTGACTTTCTTGAATCTTCGGAACTCTTCCGGATAGGCCGTTTGGAGCGTCATCAGCCAGCTCGAGAAGTTGCTGCCATTCGAAATCAGGTACTTTTGGGATTTGGCCGGATTGATGGCCTTCATGGCGGAAGGCAGCAAATTGTAATACCGACAGGAAAGAAGATAGTTCTTGAACTCCATTCCTTCCCATCCTGGAATGCTGTACCCAAGAGGGGCATAGGAGGATCCGGAGATCTCGGAAATGACTTTGCCATTTGTAAAACGGAAGTCCCCCTTCGCGTTCTCTATGTCGATCAGAGGAATCTTTTCTTCCTCTTGGGTCAAGATCCACAACTTTTCGTGCTGGACGCTCGCATATCCGGCGGGATCCAAGGGATTCCCATTAATGACGAGTTCGTATTCGAACCGCTTTGCTTTGGCGGTCTCCCCGAAGGATGGAGCTTCAATCGTTAACCCAAAAGCAATATCGTTGGCATTTGAGCCCTTCCAGATAACTTCCGGAAAGCCTCCTCGATTGCTCAATGCTTGGTGAAGGCCAAATGCAGCAGTTTCGGTCAGGAACATGAGTCCTTGGATCAGATTGCTTTTGCCCGACATGTTGGGACCGACAAGAACATTCGTCATCCCAAGATTCAGAGAGGCTTCTTTTATGCTCATGAAATGCTCAAGCCGCATTTTTCTGATCATGGTCTACTCCAGGGCGACAATATAAGGTTTGATAACAATCGCTAATCCCATATTTTCATCCCAAATGTATCACAATCCTCCCGGAAAATTCGATGGTTCCTTTGCACCTTCGCCACCCCATCGCTCAGCGGTCACATTTTCTCGCCGTTTTCCGATCAGACATCTTTGGTCTCATTCTTCCGTTCGTACCGCTCAAGAGCTTCGGCCAACGATGTGTTTTCTGCTCCTTTCCGGGAGATGAACACGCCCCGGACCATCTCTGACTCGGTGATCTTGGTCCAGGCTTCCGCATCGGTCCTTGTTTCAAAGGTCCATGTTTGCACAGGGTAGACTTTGATTCGGACCCGAACACGCCATTGAAGATTGCCACGTCGGGAGATCGAAGCCATACTGCCTCCAGAATGGGGATAAAAAACAATATCTCTTTCCGAAGTCATTGGACCAACAATTATAAAGTTTGGAGTTTTTTAGAAATGGCTTCATTATTGGTGCCGGAGACAGGGATCGAACCGGTATGACCTTGCGGCCGAGGGATTTTAAGTCCGATTAATGGCCTGTTTTCTCACAGAGCATTTCGTGACAATTCGTAAATATCAATATGTTGTGATGTATAGTGATTTTCTGTTCACACAGGATTTTTCATCCTGAGCGTCCCAAAATTGTCCCAAGGTGTCCCATGATTTTTCAGGCTAGAATTTACCTGAAAAATCTTCATGAACATTTCGATTGGCCCATTGATTTAGATATTAATTTTGATATCATTGCCCTATGAAGCGAGTGATTTGGATCGGGAGTGCGAAAAAAGATCTTCAGCAACATTTTTCCAGAATGGCTCAAAGAGAAGCCGGACACCAAATCTATCGCCTTCAGGAAGGGTTCGATCCGAAAGACTGGAAGCCCTTGCATGGGGTTGGTCCCGGTATCCGTGAAATCCGCATCCATGCGGAGAACGAATATCGGATCATCTATGTCGCACAGTTTGAGGAGGCTTTGTATATTCTTCACTCGTTCGTGAAGAAAACTCAAAAGACTTCCCAGCGTGATCTTGAGTTAGCTCGGGAAAGATTGAACCAGGTTTTAAAGGGGGGACGGATATGAATCCGGAGTGGGAAGAAGGGTCGGGGAATGTTTTCAAAGATCTGGGATTTTCGGACACTGAGGCGGAACATCTCCTGATCCGGTCTCGATTGATGATCGAAGTTGAACGGTTTGTTGAGAGATCGAAGTTGAGCCAAAGAGAAGCGGCTAAAAAACTTGGAATTACCCAGCCCCGTTTGAACGATCTGCTTCAGGGAAAGATCCAAAAGTTCAGTATCGATGCCCTAGTGAAGATGCTTTCGAAGGTCGGAATCCATGTGGACGTGCATGTGAGTGCGGCTTGAGAGATGCTTTGATCTTGTCTTAAAGAAAAACTCCGAATCGCTCCGATATTGCTTCACTATCCACTCAACAAATGCTGGACTGTACTGAGCGGGCGAGCCCTTGGGGCAAGTCCTAAAGTGCGGTAAGATCAGAAATTGACCTAAATGATTATTCATTCTAAAATTGGAGTACGCCGTGACTGCGTCGATACCAGCAGGTTTGAGGAGAACCTCGACACGGCGCCTTTTTTTACCAATTTCCCTTCGGAAATTTGAGCAAACCATAGCCCACAATTGTTCCTTTTCTTGATCGCCGGAAAGAACCTTCGATTTGGTTGATGAAACGGTCATCCTTTATGGATAGTGTTGGATTCCACCTTATCACAATGTCCAGTTTTCGGGGAGCATTATATTTTTGGGATATGGCTATAAAGTGTTTGTATTACTTGGTGCCGGAGACCGGGATCAAACCGGTATGGTCTTGCGGCCGAGGGATTTTAAGTCCGAAATGGAGCCAGGAATCCGAAGGGGGAATATCATAAAATAATTAAATGGCAATGATTTGTTATGTCATATTATTTCATCAAAATTCCCATTTTTTCATCTCAGGTGTTCCAGAATTGTTCCATGTTCGGGAGGAATCGTTAAGAGGTCTTACTGATGGCTGGACTAACCCCGAAGACGCACAAACGATGGGCGTTGGAAAGTTCAAGCGAGTACAACGAGGTGACTATGCAAGATGCCACTTCTCCTGCATTTTCCCGAAGGGTGGAGGAACGCTTTGAAAGATATTGAGTGTCCATGCTTAAGCTTGATCCCGTCCTGAGTTTGGACAAATCGTCTAGCCCCTTTTTGGGATTACTAATGCGTCCTCGGTCATATTTGCGCCGCGTTTGAAACGCCGTTCAAGATACTCGACAAACCGGTCGAATACCGGTGCGAGAACGTTGTTTCCATTCATTTGTCCTCCAAAATAAATTTCCTGACCTGAAATCAGGGGAAAGTTAAAAAAGAGGAGAATCCTTAAACAAGATTACACCCACTGTGGAAGGTGTTGACGAATAATCTGGGTTTTCTCTTCTACCCTCCAACAGTTTTTCCATCAGCCTTTCTTGGTTGTTAGGGGTATTTCGCTTTGCCGGCCTGTCTTATGTAGGTTCGGGGTAATTTTTTACGGGAAGGCGAGGGGAATAATTCTCTCCGTCATGTAATGGCTATCCAATCAACAAATCTCTGATGCGATTGGAAAACAATGGGACGGTCTTGTGGAGAGAATCTAACAAATTCAATGGAGTCATTGGTGGTATCTTCATATCTGCCGCTTGCTCTTGAATGATCTGACAAAGGAGTTCTTTATTAAGATCCAAAAGGTCGCAAAGAAACCCATCTGGGTGTTGAGCTTCAACATCGTATTTGGCGAGAGAGTCAGGAGGAAAATGTCTCAGGTTCATTGTGATGATGGATTGTGCCTTACAACGAACTGCTGCTGCTAGAACGTGTCTATCCTCTTCACTATTTCCCATTACCGGAATAAGATCTTCATATCCCTCTACTAACGCTTCTGGAAAAGCCTCCGACATTATATGAATTAAGTTTCGGGCTTTGTCCGCAACGGTTCTTCCTGACGAGACAAGATTACCTTCTACCTCATCCAATATCTCGGAAGACCAATGAATCCGAAAAAGCTCTTTTTCTGCGGCCCGCAATACTGTGTCGCGGAGGGTAAGTGGAAAAAGAGCGCATGCGTCAATGACAACCGAAAAGGAGGACATTAATAAAAACGTCCACTATTCATAGAGGCCATATTCCTCGCTCAATTTGGTCAATTCCGCAAGTTTCTTTCTACGTTCTTCATCGCGTTTGTTCTTGTATCCCATGAGATCGGCGAATTTTATCCGACGATGCCCTCCTGTTTTTGTAAATGGGATTTCACCCTTTTCCAAAAGAGAGACAAGATAGGGGCGAGACACATTCAACAAATCGGCGGCTTGTTGCGTGGTGAGTTCCTTATGGACAGGGACGATAGAAACAGCATCCCCTTTAGCAAGAATTTCAACCACTTCTTGCAATAATTCGAAAAGCGGCTCAGGTAATACGATGGATTCTCCGCCGGAAGATACAATCTTTGGGGACGGTTTTTTGATAAGGACTTCCGCCCTGAGCATTGACTTGATTCTATTCATTTCACACTCAACATGGCTGTTAGCCTTGTAAGGTTGCAGGGAGTGTCTCTTAACAGTTGCCGGCATTTTGCACCTCGTCTCGATGATTGGCTAAATTAGATCCGAACTTGTGAAACCGAGTTTCGTTTATTTCGATTATGCGCTAGGTAAGGTGTTTGTCAAATTTTAAATGTCCACAAATTCCATAGAATATTTGAAGAGATTTTTGGGATATGGCTATAAAGTGTTTGTATTACTTGGTGCCGGAGACCGGGATCGAACCGGTATGGCCTTGCGGCCGAGGGATTTTAAGTCCCTTGCGTCTGCCTATTTCGCCACTCCGGCATGTGTGGGGAACCGCTAGTGTACCGAATCAAGGGAGAAGGCTCAAGAGCCTTTGGCGGAGGGCAGATGTCCCTGCCACTCAAGTCGGATGCTGTGGTTGTGTCCGCAAAAAACAAGAGGGGTTTTGGTGATTTTGGGGGTGTATCCGTTCAAATGGATAATGGGCAGTTTTTTGGGGGGGCTTTGCCAGACGACAAGGGTGAAACAACCCGTTTGGGTCTCAAAGGTAAATCCGTCGACCTGATCTTTCTGAAAAGGTGAAAGAACAAAAGAGATTCGCGACTTGCCTTTTTGCCTGATCACCCGTTCATTGCCTGGTCCCTGGTAAGAAAGAATATGAACGTATCCCGTCGGATCAGAAATCTCTCCCCGATAAAGAAGTCCCTTCTTGGCTGAAATGGCCGAAATGGTAAAAGCCCCAGGAATATGGGTCAGGTAGATTCCGGAAACGGATTGCACCAAAACGCTTCTGAGCGAGGGCGATCTTTCCTCTGCCCAAAGAGTTGGTACAGAAGTGATGGCGTCTATTGACGGCAGAAAAAAGATCATGAAAAAAATAAAACGAAGATTTTCCCTCAGCATCTTCCTGTTCAATAATCGGTCCAAGTTTTATATCCCCTTTGGTGCATTGAGTGGATGGTCGAGGATGATCGCTGCTCCAGAAGAGGCACCGTTCATAACCCTTTTGGGCGTTCTGTTTAACGTCTGAAAAAGAGCGGACCTGTTTTCCAGGAAATGCGAGAGCGCCTCCATGACCAGATGAGGAGCCGAAGATTTTGCGGAAAAGGCCAACCCATTTGAGACTGCCCTCAAAATCCGGTTCTTCTGCGGGTCCAGCGCCCTTTGAAACGGGATGAACAGCGCAGGGATCCCCGCTTCGATCACCTCATGGAAGGTATTATAGCCTCCGGAAGAGATAACACCATCAAAAGCCCCAAGCCATGGTTTGAGTGGCCATACGGACAGCAGCTTTTCCCGCGGAAAATCCTGGTTCGCCGGGACCCTCGCCAAAGGTCCCGTTGCAATGCGAAATGAGATCTCCCGTTTTTTTAAAAAACTGGCTACCTTTTCAGATAAGAAGACGGAGTCCGGGTCGCCCCCTCCACCAAGAGTGACAAGAAAGGTTGGGTCTTCATCGATTCCGAGAAGGGACCTGGCCTCTTCCCGGGAGTGAACAGGCACAGGGGCCGTAACAGGACCGATAAAGTGCACTCTTGGGTCCGTCTCAAAGAAAGACGGAAGCGGGACCTCTCCTGGGGCGTGAGGAACAAGAATCTTGTGAAAGGGGGAGAGAAGGGAGCTGTACTGGTCTTCTGGCCAGCGATCCGGATCGATTTCCCGGAAGATGAAGATCTTTTTGATCGGCCATTCCAGAATGGCCCTGAGCTCTCCTTCGGGACCTTCCGGAAAAGTATCGACAACAAGAACGTGAGGATCGAACGACGCGACCGCCTGCCAGAAAAGAGGGCGTACCGTCTGGATATAGGATTTCAAGGTCAGTCCGGATTTTTTTGCCCGGGATTTCCCCGGAATCCGGATTGTGAAAAAAGGAAATTCCTCAGGGAAAGGGCCCGCCTCCGAATTGGTCAGAAACAGGATCTCATGGCCCGGTTCCGCATTCCTGATGGCCAGGGCCAGTGAGAGCAGCCTGTTGAGATGTCCGAGACCAAGACCGTTGGAAGCCGAAAACAGGATGCGCATCAGCTGCGGTCGTTAGCTTCGCCAATGGACCCTGTGCGATCTTCCCGTCCATGATCGTCTCCACCCTGCCAGGCGCCAGACTCGGGAGACTGGTAATAGTTGTTGACCTCTGGGCGTTCTCCGGAATGCATCATCCAGTCCATGAGCATCATGTCGCCAAACCCCATTCCACCGCCCATAAAGCCCATTCCACCCCCGGCAAAGGCGTTTTGGGGCGGCGCATAGTTCCCTGTTTTCTGATAATTGTTTTCCATTTCCGACAGGCATTTGGGGCAGACCCGCACAAAGGCGACCTTTCCGTCCCGTTCAAGGGAAATCGTTCTGCCGTTGGTTGCGTCGTTCCCGTCAAAGATACACTTTGACGGATCCGATCCCCCTGTAAGCGGCTGGTTTTCTGCATTCGGGTTCATATTGACGGACGGAGCCGCCGGAGCTTCTCCCGACGGGGGGAGAGATGCGCTTCCCGGCTCCATGATGAAACGGATCTGCCGGATGGCTTCATCGACCGGAGCGAGTGCCGATTCAAAGCGCCTGCTTCTGTCTTCCCAGTCGGTTCCCTGGGTATCAGCTTCTTTCATGATCGTCAGAACCCGGACGTAGGATGTGTCCAGGTTGGAAAACGCCTTTTCCAGGAGATTTTTCTGGTCCGGATGGTCGAGGAGGTAGTAGCTCTTCTCTTCCCTGAGCTTGTCGATGGCGGCAATCAGCCGGGCTCCCGTCTCTTCCATCTGTCGTTTGGTCCGGTTTTGCAACTCGCTTTTTTTCTTCTCGCCCAATCGACCGGCGACAAAGATCAAAAGGGCGATGGCAAAGACTACTATGATTGCAATCATCAAGGTCGAATGGCCTCCGTGGGACGGTTCGGGAGAAAGGGTTGAAAGCGGGGAGGATTGTGGCATCAACTGATTCCTTGAAGCATCCGGAGAGAACTGGCTGGTTTCCCGGACCAGCCTGCTCCTCAGCGCTTCCACATGAGCCTTGTTTCTGGCGAAGGAAAGGGAAGGGTTGGCCTGTATTGCCGCATCGAGGTATTTCAATGCTTCATGGTGCCGGTGAAGCCTGTTTGAGGAAAGGGCCATGAAATAGAGAAGCTTTCCCGTACCGGTTGGATGGCTTTGATGCAGGTCCCGGAAGACGTTGAAAGCCGCCTCAAGATTCCCCTGGTGATAAAGAGACAGGCCGTCCTCAAAGGTTTGCGCCGCCATGGCAGACGGTGCTACCAGAAAGGAAAGGACGAAGAGAAGAAATGCGGCCAGTGGTCTTTTAAGATGAACAGTCAGGCGATGGTTTCCCTCTCGCATATCAGGGGGCACCAAGGGTTTTTTTGAGATTTGAAAGTTCGGAGTCGATATCCGGGGACTTTTTGTCAAGCTCCCGGAAGGCGGTATCCAGGTCGGCGCCGGACTGCCGGTCGGCAATCTCCCTGGTCGCCTGGGCCTGTGCTTCCATCATGTCGATCTTGTCGGTCATCCGTTTCATTTCAGAGCCCAGATGGCCCGGATCGATTTCGGCACGGATGCTGTTGATCTCCTGTGCGGCCTGTGCCCGCTCTTCACGCAATGAAAGCAGGGACTGTTTGCGAGCAAACTCGTCGTGCATCTCCCTGAGCTTTGAAAGATCGCCCTCTATTTCGGAGACGACTTTCTGCTGTTCGTCCCTCTGACGTGTCATCTCGGAAAGGTCGGCCGAAAGGCGGCTCTTTTCCACAAGGGCTCTCTTGGCCAGATCATCATTGCCTGCCTTGACGGCTTTTTCAGCCCTCTCCTGATAGAGTGCGACCTGGGCCTCGTCATCGCGGATCTTCTGTTCCAGAAGCTTGATCTCGGCCACAGCCTTGACGAGCTCTCCCTGGGCTTTCTGGAGCTTGTCGTCCAGGGTTCTCATCTGCTGGGCAATCATGGCAGCAGGATCTTCAAGATGGTCGGCTACGGTGTTGGCATTGGCCAGGAAGATGGTCCGGAAACGTTCGTAAAGACTCATGTGCGACTCCTGTATTCTGAAGAGTTTGCTGGGCTTTTTTTCTGTCCGGAGGAAATAGGGCTCTCTGAGCTTCCGGGAAAGCGGTGAAAGGTGTCGGTTCCTGACAGACCCTTCAGGAAAAAGTTGCTGGGGCTTATGGGAACGATTTCCTTCCGCTCCCTGCCAACGTGATGATGCAGGGCGCCGGGCCCGGGATGGATCTTTCCGGAGGGTGTCCTGATGACATTGGACTTCAGGACAGGACGGAACACTCCCGGTGTCTCCGCTGGGAAGCCGCCCAGAAAGGCCGTGAATATCCGCTCTGAATCCCAGAGGGGGATGTACCAGGAGCTTGCCCCCGCCAGGGCAATGTCGAAGGTGTAGCTTGCGGTGCCGAAGAGGCTTTCCCAGTGGTGCTGGTTGGTCTGGTCCTCAAACTCGTCTCCCGAAGCGTAGGGAGAATGTGTAATATCAAGAACCCGGATGGTCAGTGATGTCAGTATCCGGGAGTTGATCCTTTGATCGGAGTTTGCGATCCTCACGGAGGCAAAGATGCGATACGGATCGACCGGCCAGAGAGTCAGTCGGGTTTCATCCCTGATGAAATCCAGAGGCTTTTTCCAGGCGGTTCCCTCGGGAATCTTGTGGGATGAGTCAAGTGGGGCCCTCAAGAGATGGTCGCTTGAGGAAGAGCTTTGAAGCCAGCTTGCGGAGAACATGGGTGGGATCCTTCCTGGAAATCGTTCGGTTGGATTTGGTTCCGGAAGTTTCTTCTGAAACAATATCTTTGACGATTATACCCGAATTTCCGGGCCGGTTCAAAAGGAGAGTCTTGATGGATAGGTGTTTTGTCCGAAAATGCGAATGGTTCGCTGCGTTCCTTCTTCTTGTATCGCTGGGAGCCTGCGCGTTTCTTGACCCTCCGGTCTTTACTGAAAAGCAGCTTTCAGGGGTTGTCACGAACCTTGACCCTTCGTCGATTGTCCGGGACTACCGGGAGATTGCCGGAGAAACCGTTTTGGTTGGCGGAACCATCGAGGAGATCCGGAACACGAAAGACCGGGGTTTGATGGAGATTAACCTGTACCCGTTGAATAATGACATGCGACCTGAAAAGTCCATGGCTCCTTCGGGGCTTGTCCTGTTGCGCTTTGATGAACCGATCAACCGCTTTGCCCTGTCTTCGGGGCAACGGGTGACCGCTATCGGGAAGGTCATGGCAATGCGCCGGCCGGTTCCCGACGGCGACCATCTCTTGAGACTTGTTGTTATTGATGCCGGCGATTTCAATCATTTGCACACATGGCCGACAAGAGAGCAGCAGACAGGAGGGATGCCGGGGCTGAACTCCAACCCGGGATTGATGCCGGCCCCGGGATTGGGTGGTCATTAAGAACTTGAGCTGTCGATCAGATGACGATGAAGCTCTTCAAGATTTTCAAGAAGCCAGTCGGGAGAGAGGGCTTGCAGAGCCTGGCGGTGATGTGTCCCTGTCGGCATCAGGCAGACAGGGACACAGGCTGCCCTTGCGGCGTGGAAATCCCAGGGGGAGTCTCCCACAAACAGGGCGTTGCCGGGGGAGACCCCGATCCTTGAAAGAGCTTCGATCAGCATGTCAGGGGCCGGTTTTTCGGGAAATCCGTCTCCTTCTCCCAGGGTGAAAAGGGCAGGGGGGGAAATCCCGAGAGAGCTTGTGATGAGCCGGGCCTCCTCTCCCATTTTGTTGGTGACAACGGCGCAGGGGATTCCTGCCTCTTTGAGGAAAGACAAAAGCTCCCGGGCCCCCGACATGAGCCGGGTCTGACTTTCGGCGAGTGGTGTATAGATTTCCCTGAACCGGTCGGAGGCCTTTTCAACGTCTGCCTCCGGGAGCAGTTTCCGAAAGGAATCATCAAGCGAGCAGCCGACAAGGTCAAGCATCTTTTCATGGGTCAGGACGATATCGGTTTTCAGTTCGGACAAGGTCTGGTTGAAGGACAGGAGAATCGGTGCAAACGAATCGACAAGGGTCCCGTCAAGGTCAAAAAGGACAGCTTCTATCGTTGGAGTCTTGGGCAATGTTAGTCCATCGGGTAATGTGGTGGTGTCGGCAAGACGGAATATGGCCGGTCAGCTGTGCTATCGACCATGTGTGTGAACGGGCTTTTTGAGATTTTGGTGGTCCCAACGGGGTTCGAACCCGTGTCTCCGGCGTGAGAGGCCAGCGTCCTGGGCCACTAGACGATGGGACCAACGAATGACAGAAGCGCCATTATAGAGTGAAAGAGCCGATGAGGCAATCCCCTTCCCGGGATTGTTTTGAGAATATTTAACCATATGAAAAACAATGGAAAAGGATGTATGAATGGATGAAATGGGGCCCATCGGACCGGAAAAACCTTCCGGTCTTTTTATCAAGAACCTCCTCTCTGAGCTGTTTCTGGAAAAACAGGCACTCCTGTCCGTCCGATCCTCCGGCGCGGTCGCCGAGCTGTTTCCGGGGGAGGCAAAAACCTTTGAGCTCGGAGAATCCTATCTGACGATTGAGCGATCCGACTGGCACCTGCACATTGAATTTTCCAGGATTGTCGCCATCCGTTTCAAGATGGACCGCTCCCCGAAGGGGCGTCTTGTCCGGGCGGTTGTTTTTGAAGACGAGCTCGGGGCGCCGGTCGTTCGGGGGGCACTAAGGACCGGCTATCCTCCTGGCGTTTCCGATCCGGGAGAGATCATGGAGGACTTCCGGTCATGGGCAAAAGGATTTTCGGGCATCTCTTTTGTCGTTCTCGATCTTTTTGACCCGGTCAGTGGATAATATCCTCGAGGATGGTGTGAACGGCGACTTTTTTGTTGCCCTCGACAAAGATGATTGTTGGTTCTCCCGTTTCCTTCAGGCGCTGCTGTCTTGAGCTCCTGTAGTTTTCAAGGATTGTTTTCAGGATTTGCCCCTTGATCCTTTTGGGGAGTGTGTCCCACTCGCTGTCGACGGTGGCCTGAAAGACCTGTCCTTCATAGCGGACCTGGTGGGAGATGAAGAGGTCTTTGGGCAGGTGCTCCTGCTCCTTCAGCGTCATGTTGAGGGCATGGATCTTCTCGCCCATTCTGTTGTCCAGGCTTTTTTCGGCCTTTTGAAGCGTGCCTCCCTCAATCCTGCCTTTGGGCGAAGATGCCTGAAACTCAAGAACCAGGACTGTTCCCAGAAAAATCAGGCCGACGGACAGAAATAAGACCTTCAGGGACTTGCTAAGTGGTGGTGGCGACATGCGGGCATCCTTTCAGATGTGGAAGGGTTCCTGCCATTCTAAGCTTCGTGTCTGGTCTTTGCCAATTGATCAGATGCGCGGCAAAGCTCGCCCTTCAGGGAACGGGATCGGGTCCCTCGCCTGTCTTCATGACCTTTTCCGGCCTGTTCGGCCGGAATCAGCGTTCCTGAGACCCTTCCCGTGGCGATGTCTTTAGCTTCTGATCCCGGGCTTCGGAAGACAATGTTCTGCACCCGTTTTTCTGCCTCATCAAGAGATGGCCACTTGGCCAATGGCATTTTGCTCATTTCCTTTTTAGACTTTTCACAATGTTTCAAAAGAGAAATAAAGGGATTCGATTGCTACCGTAAACAACGCACTTTTGGCTCTATTTGACGGGGAGGATCTCAACGTCAGTGATCAGAAGTGTTGCAGGATCTTGGGAGGAAATATCGTGCTGGCATTTCGGATCATCGGACTCATGCTGCTGGGAGGTCTTTGTGAAATCGGCGGAGGCTATCTGGTCTGGAAATGGATGAGAGAAGGAAGTTCTTTCCTCGTGGGAGGAGCAGGTCTTGCCATCCTGGGACTGTATGGAGTCGTCGTCACCTGGCAACCCCTTCCTTTCGGTCGGGCTTATGCCGCTTACGGGGGAGTCTTCGTTATCCTTTCTATCCTTTGGGCGTTGGCTCTCGACGGATTCCGGCCGGACCGCTGGGACTGGGCCGGAGCTATGGTGATTGTTTCCGGAGTTTTGCTCATGGTCTTCGGGCCCAGAGGCTAGGAGCCTGGGAAATAAGTCCAAATCCATCAGGCCGGTGGAGATAACATCCAATTTTTTGGCCACTTTAATGGCAATAATGGGGATTAATAACACATTTTCTAGAAAATAGCAGAACAATGTGGAGAATATTTTCAGAAAAGTCGATTTTTGAGACTTATTTCCCAGGCTCCTAGGGACAGCGGATCTTTCCCTGTGCTGGGCTTATCCTGAAGGTGGCGCATGGTATCCTGTCCATCGCCCAGACTCTTCGGAAGATCAGTGTTTGGGCTTCTTCTCCGGGAAGGACACGTGACTCGATTGGTCTAAAAAATCGGGAGTTTCTCTCTGAGATCCCTTTGCAGGTCCTCTTTCGGAAATCAGTTTTGGTTGTCGGGTCCGGTGGCTGTGGTGGGAGTGAAGCCGGTTTTCGAGTGATCTGTGGTTGGAATGGATTGACTTTTCCCTATAAAAAGGCTTGAGATAGAAGGGAATTCCCTGGCGTGTTTTGCGGCCTGCGCGCCAGATGGGCGGTGCAGGCTGTTCATAATTGATCAATTGAACGGTTTTGG
>JAKBPM010000030.1 GCA_021829515.1 Nitrospirota bacterium
AATCATGGATCCCAGGAAAATGGATATGGCAAGAAAAAATTCGGACGAAGAAAAATATCTTCCGCTTATAGACTTTCCAAAGGTTTTAGAAAGGTTCACAATCTTCTCCATATTACGATCTTGAAATAATTACCTGTATTATTTCAAAAAAGAGTCAATGTAACATTCCTTGAAAAAATTACTCATTTTCTTAAAGATCTCACAACAATTCTTCTTCCGAGCAGTTTTCAAATGTTTTCCCGAAACTTCCCATATGGGAACGAGCAATATAACTTGGCGACCAAAGCACCCCATTCCAGTATTTTGAAGCCAGATCTTTTCGCTCTTTTTTCAGAAGTCGACTTGATACGCACTTCAAGCTGTTGACGAGCATTGATACAGAAACTTTTGGGGGAATCGAGACAAGAAGATGCACATGATCCGACTCTCCCCTCATCTGGATCATGTTGGCTTGAAAATCCTCACAAACATTTTTGAAAACAGTCTCGAGAACAGCCAAAGCGTGTTTGTCAAAAACTTCGCTTTTTCTAACCGCAAAGAAGACCAACTCAACGATAATTGAGAAAGTACAGGTTCTACCTTTACGAATTTCGTCTTTATTATCCATAGACCAATTCTAAAACAATCATTTGGGATGTGCAATTACCAAAGACAGAAGCCATCACAGAGAAGACTATTTCATTGGGAAGGGCTTGACTGTACGCTATGATACTGAAGTCCTGATTCTATTATTATTGGGAGTATCTGCTAGGATTATGGCCATGTCGCACCATTCACCTTCTCATCAAAAATCGCATTCATACAAAGGACAGTCTTTTTTGAAAAAGGAAGAGTTCTTTTTCGGACAATCTGCGCTGAAGACACTCTTCTCCGAAAAATGCGATAGAGGATGGACATTGATTGAAATCGTTATTGTCCTTTTTGTGATCAGCCTTGTCTTTGCGATTGTTTCTCCCCATCTGAAACTTCAAAAGACACCAGGACTCAGAGAGGTCTCCCTGAAAATCGCCGGAGAATACCGGGCTCTTTATTGGGAAGCCATTTCCAGACAACAGGTTCTCAGGTTGAAATATGATCTTGACAAAGGCACCGTATCCGCCTTCAGGATGGCACCGGATGGATCCTTGAAACCCGTATCGATCCGCGGCATCTCTGTATGGAGCATAGCTCCAAAAGTTCGCTTCACCCGCATTCACACACTTCATCAGGGACGGGTCGAATCGGGAAGAACCTTTACCCAATTTTTCCCAACAGGAGCGGTAGAACCGACAACGATCCATCTCTCTGACCGACACTCCCACTCCATGACCATAACGGTCAATCCTGTCAATGGTCGAACACATATCTTCAAGGGCGATGTCGAAGCCCCTTCCCTTCCCCCATTGCTTCCTGGCGGAGTCGGAAACGGAGCCTTCATGGGGGCAGGATGAACCATTCCAGGCGATTGTCGGACAATGCCTTCACTCTCATAGAAGTCATGGTCGCCCTGTTCATTTTTAGTGTAGCAGTCATTGCCCTTCTGGCGATCAGGACGAATGCGTTACAACTCGATGAGAGAGCTCGCGATGAAGTTGAAATGACCATATTGGCCAACAGGAAAATGTCGGAAATCGTGGGACAGGGCTTTGCCCCTGTTGGAGATGTATCCGGAGGTTTTGGAAAAGAACATAAAGACTATCGGTGGGAAGAAATCGTGACGGCTTCTCCATTGCCGATCATTCGGCAGGTCACTGTCAAGATTTCAAAGAAAACAGGCAAGGGAAAAATTGTCGTCACTCTTGTTTCCTACATTTCCGGTATTCAGTAATCGATAAAGGTCATGCTCTGGACAGGAGATCTATCAATAATGGTTCACCGGGAGTTTCCTCAAAAATTCAAAATCCCTCAAGAGAAGGATGGCGGATTCACCCTGATTGAAGTTCTTGTGGCATTCATGATTTTTGCCATGATCCTCGGCTTGCTGTTTGGAGCGGTGGAAAGCACTCAAAAGGTCCTGTCAATCGCAAATAACGGAAACAGGATCTTTGAAAATGTTCAGAGCGCCCTGTTTCGCATTCATGGAGAAATTCTTTCAACCTACATCAATCCGAACGATCCGCTCACCTATTTCATTGGGAATCCTCAAAGTGCGGGAGATGAAGAAACGGATACCCTGATGTTCACATCGCTGGGCCAGACAAGACTGATGCAAAATGCTCCGGTTTCCCACCTGATGGGGGTTCAGTATGTCCTTCTTCCGGAAAAGAAAGAAGGAGAATATGTACTGGCCCATGAACAGGATACCAACTTGTTAAGTTATGGAACCCAGGCCGTTCAGGCTGAACCCCTGCTCCACCATGTGTTGTCTTTACGTTTGTTTTATTTTGACAGCCATGAATGGGTTAACCAGTGGAACTCAACACAGAGCCACCTTCTCCCTGTCTACGTCAAGCTGGTCCTTAAGGTCAGAGCGGGGAAAAACGGAGAAAGAACATTTACAGATGTGGTTCCTGTCCCATTATCCACGATGATGCAGACTCAAGGAGGAAGCGTTTCCTCTGTAGGAGGTTTCTGAGCTTCTACTCTCCCCCATCCATATTGTCATAACCATAGGCGAGGTTTTCGAACCTTGTGCAGTGGCCAAGGAATGCGAGATTGACCGATCCGATCGGGCCATTCCTTTGTTTTCCGATGATCACTTCAGCCTTGCCCTTGTTTTCCAGATTTTCCTTGTTATAAACCTCGTCCCTATAGATAAAAAGAACGATATCGGCATCCTGCTCAATGGCACCCGACTCCCTGAGATCAGAAAGAATGGGCTTTTTGTCTTTGGGGCGATTCTCAACGGATCGTGATAACTGGGCAAGCGCGATGACCGGCAAGTTCAGCTCTTTCGCCAAGGCCTTGAGTGAACGGGAAATCTCAGAGATTTCCTGTTCACGGTTATCCGTTCTTTGAGAACCTTTCACCAACTGGAGATAGTCCACCACAATCAGGGAGAGATTTTTATTTTGAGCCTTGAGTCTTCTGGCTCTGGCCCTTAGTTCGTAAACAGAAAGATCTCCGGAATCATCGATAAAAAGCGGGACGTCGCTCGCTTCTCCAAAGGCCTGCATAACCGCTCGCCAGTCATCACTCGGAAGCTGCCCTGTCCGAAGCTTCCATGCATCAACACGGCTCTGGGAGCTGATAAGTCGCATGAAAAGCTGTTCCTTCGACATTTCCAGTGAAAAGATCCCAACAGGCAATCTCAGATCAAATGAGACGTATTGGGCAATTCCCATGGCGAACGCTGTTTTTCCCATGGCAGGTCGCCCTGCCACAATAATCAGATCAGAGGGATAAAGCCCAGTCGTCATTCTGTCGAGGTCAATAAATCCGGTAGGAAGGCCAATCACGGCATCTGCGATCTCCCGTGAGCGAAGCTCCTCAAGCTTCTTGAACTGGGTATCAAGATAAGGAACATCCCCCACTTTTACAAAACCACCAGAGTTTTTATGGGAACCGATTTCAAGAATCTTTCTTTCGGCGAGATCAAGGAGGGACTCGACCTCCTCTGTTTCCTCATACCCTTTCTGCGCGATATCTTCTGCCGCCAGAATCAGCTTCCGGTAAATCCCCTTTTCAGTCAAAAGCCGTGCATAGTGTTTTGCGTTGGCAGCAGTTGGAACAATATAGCTTAAGTCTTCTATATACTGAGGGGCTCCGGTCAGCCCATCCCAGCCCTTTTTCTTCAATCGATCCGACAAAGTCACAGGATCAATCGGATGCTGGACTTCTGCCATTTCCCTCATGACCTGATAGATTTTTCGATGGGCGTCAAGGATAAAGTCTTCCTCCTTGACGCTGTCTCCGATCTGGGTCAGAACTTCATTATTGAGAAGGATTGATCCCAGAAAGGATTTTTCGGCCTCTATACTCTGGGGAAGATTCCGAAAAACTTCATGACCGGATTTTCTGACATTTTTCATGAACGCTCCGGTAGATACCCGATAATGTTTTTAGGACGGATTGGAAGGATGCCCTTGACGATGGAGGATGGGATCTTCAGAGGATGAATGTTCTGCCTGGGAAATCCTGTGGGAAGAGCCATTTTTTAAAAAAGAGATAAAGTCATCACCCTTTTTAAAGATCACCTCTGAAACATTTGGAAACCGCTCAAAATAAGAAGGCTCAAGAAGTTTAAGGTCCTTGTTTCCAGGAAAGTCCTGGGGATAAAGGATTCGGACCGGTGGTCTGTTTTGTGTCAAGCCCGAGATAAGTTTCTCGATGAGGTGATAGGATCCGCTATCTTCAGGCTGGACAAGAAAATGGATTTCCTCCTGGTCCCGAATCTCTTTCCCTATGCTTGTTGAGTCGTCTATACGATTCAGATGAAAGGCAAATCCTGTTGCCGGGATATTGGCACCAAAGAGAGCCGGAAGCTTGTCATATCGACCACCAGATGCAATTTCCCTTGTTGAGCCTGGTGTATAGAGATGGAAAAACATGCCGCTGTAATAAGGCCCTACAGGAGCTAGAGCAAGGTCCAGAACGATTTCCGAAGGGCCATATGTCCACTCCTTCACTAGTGACAGGAACGATTCGTCGACCTGATCTTGCGGCAGGCAGGAGATCAAGGATTCAAGAGATGAAATGGTTTCCGGAAGACAAATGACATTTCTGAGGAAAAAAGCCAGTGTTTCCGTAAATATTTTAAGTTTTCCGGATGGAAGGATATTTTTGGAGCTTCCTTCCTGGATAGCCTTGGTCAGGGATCCTGAATCATGGGCATAGAAAAGTCTTGACAATTCCTGTCTTGAGACCTCGGGAGCCAAAGAGGCAATCAAGTCAAGAATGGATGTCTGAAGACCCTGATGGGACAAGACAAGGGTTGGATCCCATATGGCGAGTTTTCTTGCACCCTGGAGGCAAAGATGGATCACTTCCCAATCGCCCCATACGCTTGCATTCCCCCAGTATTCCACCCCGGCCTGAAAAAGCTCGCGCTCCAGAACATGATGATCTTCGTGTCGAAAAACCGTTGTGCTATAGGAAAATCTCAGGTCATCAAATCCCGAGTCGATAGCATGGGCCAGAAGACGGGCAATCTGGGCTGTCGCATCAGGTCTCAGAATCAGAACATGGCCGGAAGTCCGATCTTGTATTGTATAGGCCTTTTCCAGAAGGGCAGGATCAATCCCGGGCCTCAACGCATCAAGATATTCAAAGGCAGGTAAGGCTATCTCGCGATATCCTCTCTGTTTGAAAAGATCTAGTAGTTCTCCAGCCACTTTTCTACGAAAAGTCGGGTTCCCTGAAAAAAGAGGGCCAACCCCTTTCGGAGTCAGCCCTCTTTTTTCTAAACGGGAAGAATTCTGGGACTTTTGAGAATTCTTGCTCATGCCTGGGCAGAAGGAAGATGAAGAATCTTGAGAGAAAGGATATTGGGAATCTTCCTCAGCTCTGAAAGAAGAGCAGGGCTGATTTCATTATCCACGCCAATCATTGAAATGGCTTTTCCACCTGGGTAGTCACGGCCGAATTGCATTCTGGAAATATTGATCTTGTGATTTCCCAAAATGGTCCCGACCGCTCCGACAACACCTGGCTGATCCTGATTGGTGAGGTAAATCATGATGGGCTCGGGGATCACTTCAACCGGAAGCTGGTCCATCGAGACAATCCTGTAATCCCGTTTTTGGAAAACAGATCCCGAAATCTGGTGGAAATCAGTCGGAGAAGAAATCTTGATTGAAAGCAACCCGGTATAATCCCCATTATGGGTCGATCGAACCTCAACGACCTCAATTCCTCTCTCTTTTGCGAGAATGGGGGCATTCACCTCATTGACCATTGTGTCGAGAATCGGAGAAAGGATCCCTTTCAATGCAGAAATCGTAACGGCTGCCGTAGGGACTGTGGCAATTTCTCCAGAATACTCTATGGTCACTTTGGACAAGGGGGAAGAAGAAATTTGGGAAATGATGTTCCCCATGATTTCCGCAAGCTTCTGGTAAGGAGTAACGATGCTCATTTCTTCAGGAGACACCGAAGGAAGATTGGCCGCATAACGGATCACACCCTTGGCCAGGTAATCAACCATCTGGTCAGCAATGGCGAGCGCCACATTTTCCTGGGCTTCCTTCGTTGCCGCTCCGATATGGGGAGTTGAAATAAAGGAGTCTATCTTCAGGAGAGGATGATCCGCAGGAACCGGCTCCTGAACGAACACATCAAATGCAGCCCCTGCGACATGGCCACTCAAGAGAGCTTCCGCAAGGTCTGTTTCATTGACGATGCCACCCCTTGCGCAATTGACGATGTATACGCCTTTTTTCATTTTGGCAATGGTGGTTTTGTTGATCAGATTTGTTGTTTCAGCATTGAGTGGAGTATGCACCGAAATAAAATCCGACTTCTGGTAGATTTCATCAAGGG
Source organism: Nitrospirota bacterium (assembly GCA_021829515.1). Next base: position 6,400 of record JAKBPM010000030.1, read on the forward strand.
AGACCGGAGTAACCCCGGATTTTTCCGCCACTTCCGGAGTAAGATAGGGATCAAATGCGATCACATGCATTGAAAGCCCTTTGGCGATCTGTGTCAGATGCTGCCCGATTTTACCCATTCCGATGATTCCCAGTGTTTTCTGAAAAAGCTCCACACCCATGAACTTGCTTTTTTCCCATTTTCCGGACCGATTGGATGCGTTGGCCTGAGGAATGCGTCTTGCCATGGACATCAGAAGCGACATGGTGTGCTCTGCAGTCGTGATGGTATTTCCGCCAGGTGTATTCATGACCACTATGCCGTGGGATGTCGCCGCATCGAGGTCGACATTATCGAGCCCCGCTCCAGCGCGTCCGACAACCTTCAGTCGTTTTGCCCCTTTTAAAATATCTTTGGTAACCTTGGTTCCGCTTCTGATGACCAAACCATCATAACCTGCTATTTCAACAGCAAGTTCTTCCGGTGTTAACTTCGTCTTGACCACAACCTCAAAGCCCGCTTCCCTGAAGATCTTCAAGCCATCTTCAGAGATGGCATCACTGACAAGTACCCTGATATTTTCTGACAACGGTAGTCCTCCGATAGGATGTTCTGATTTTTAATCCTCGATCAATACGGCCTGGGCCTTGGCGACACCCGATCCGAGCGGATGCTTGTATCCCATACGATACAGTGCCATTTCCACTCCACTGATCGCTGTAATGATATCAAAAGTATCGGAATAGCCCATGTGGGAGAGCCTGAAAACCTTCCCTTTCAATTGGTCTTGTCCACCAGCTGCTGTAATTCCGTATTGTTTTCGGAGATTCTTGTAGAGAGCCTCCCCATCAAATCCTTCAGGAGCCAAAACAGCCGTGACCGCATCAGAAGGCGCATTCTTGGCGAACACTTCAAGACCAAATCCTTTCACACCCTCTCTCGTTGCACGCGCAAGTTTTGAGTGTCTTGCGAAAACATTTTCAAGCCCCTCTTCCCGCATCATTTTCAGGGAGGTTGCAAGCCCGATCCAAAGGGTCACCGCAGGAGTCCAGGCGTTTGTATCCTTTAAGAGATTATCCTTTTCTCTCTTGAGATCAAGATAAAATCTGGAACATTTGGCCTGGGACTGATGCTTCCATGCTTTTTCCGATACTCCTATACAGGCAAGTCCAGGGGGAAGCATGAGGGCCTTTTGCGATCCGGTGATCAGAATATCGATTCCCCAAAGATCCATTGGCAGATTGGTGACGCCAAGAGCGGTGATGGCATCAACGACCAGAATCGTGTTCTCCCGAGTTTTGGTAATCTCTGCAATCGATTTGACATCATGAGCCACACCCGTCGACGTCTCGCTCGCCTGAACATAGACACCCCTGATGGAAGGATCCTTGTCAAGATGAGCCTTGATCTCGGATACGTTGACCGACTCTCCCCAATTGACCTTGATCTCTATGGTTGTCACTCCGAAAGCAGTGGCAATCTTCGCCCATCTTTCTCCAAATTTTCCGCCGTTTACAGCAAGGATCTTGTCTCCGGGGGACATAAAATTTGAAATGGAGGCTTCCATTCCCGCTGTACCGCTGCCTGCCACAGTAATGACTTCCTGTTCTGTCTGAAAAAGCCATTTCAGATCTTTTCTGACATCCTGGATTACGGGAATAAAGTCAGGTGATCTATGGTGAATAATGGGTCTGGACATGGCGAGAAGAACTTCTGGTGGAACGGGGGTCGGACCTGGTGCCAACAAATACTGTTTTTTCATTCTGGAGAGCTCCTCAAAGCTGATAATGGACATGTTTTATAGGGAAAATCAATGGCTAATGCCTGCTGTTTCCGACAGCATTCCGCACCCGTAATGGAGGTGCCTCCCACGGCGATCAGATTCATTCACTCAATCGAAGAAAGATACATTAAACATCTTCCCAAGACAAGGATAGCGGACATCTCAGTGATCGATGGAGACCGGAAGTTCTTCTTAGCGGCCATGAAAAACTAATGGGAATGGGCTGGAGGCAATACTGTCCCGCCCCAAAACTTCAATCCTGCCGTATTGCTTCCATTTTTGGTCGTCTGACACTCGTCCCCTTTATTCCCTACCTTTTGGACAGTATCTTCAGAGTCAAGAATGAACCAAAAGTGGCAGGAAGATGTGACCGGCATCATCACAGTAGAAAGTTGATTATTGGAGATATACGTTGTCGAGTCGGCAAAATAAGCCCAAACCGTTTGTCCATGTGGAAGCTTGATGGTTTGAGTTGGAGGTCCCAGCTGATGAAGAAGAACCGTGGATGGCTCTCCCTTGTATGAATCCAGATGGGCTTTAAAATAATCGGAAGTTGGAAAACAGGAAACAAGCAACAAGCAGAAAACAAAAGGAAAAACAAGCCTGATCCTTTTCGACTGGCTCATCGATTTTCCATATGATTGAACTCTCCTTTATAAGGATTGAGCCGGAGGGGAAGCTGGACACCCGGGACAATCCTGTTTTGGAGAAACGGATTTTTGATCTTTTTCAACCGGTCTTTCACTGTACTTTTTTTCAAAAAGTAAAGTATTGTCCGAGTCGAGCCGTATTGAAATTTCTGAAAGCGTTGCCAGTGATGACACCACGGGTTTTCCAAGATTCGTTCGACCAATTTCAACCTGCACCACATTGAGTCGAACCTGAATATGGACAGGGATACTGCATCCCTGACATGGAGTTTGCTTGAGAACTTCCTGAAGGTTCAGTTCAGCCATTGGGGAAAATCGGAAAAAAAGATGTCCCATCGGTCCAGGAATGGCCTGCAATGGCCAATTTCGGATTAAAACCTGACCATCACAATAATTGCAGGTTAACTTTTGGGCGATTCCTATGGAGACTTTTCCACCAAAAGGCATCAGAAAAGATGGAACGGGGCTTTCCGGGGATGACTGCATCTGAACCCCCTGAAGCCCTGAAAGCGTAAAAAGCTTTGCCCTTGAATCATATTGGACAATGCTCGCGGGAAAAGTCAGCGGAAAACTTTTGACAGATCCTATCTTTTTGATTTCACGATCCAGTTTTTTGTCGAGAGCTTTCTGGCCATCGGGATTTTGGTTGCCCTTTGTCCTGATATCCATGGGCAACCCCAATGAAAGGATCTGATAGTCCGGGGTCATTGTCGGATGCTGGTGGTAGAACAAAAGGAGCAATTGATAAGGATCAAGCTGACTCTCTCCTGGAACTGGCCAACCATCCGAGAGAAGCTTTGCAGTCTGTACTTTTTTTCCGTTCAGATGAAAGGCCCCCAGCATCAAGAGCCCTCCCAGGAGAAAAAAGATCACTCCGAAAACAGCCCATCGAATATTTTTTCTGGTTCCCACAAGGGGAGGCTCCGGCTTATCGAAAGACTCCCTGAGCGTTTTGTACGCCCCGTCGATGATTTCCAGGGATTGAGGATTATCCTTGTATTCCGGATGGATTGAAAAGAGTGTGTCCTTCTTCTTGTCCAGGATTTCAAGGTTTGCAATAGAGGAGATATCAGGGAAACCACCGGCCGGAAAGCGCAGAATCCGTTCAGGATCGTTTGGATCCGAGGCGATAACGATACCCAGAAGATCCGCAATTTTAAAAGCATCTTCGTGGCTGAGAGGAGAAGATGGATGGATATTTCCAAGAATTTCAGGAAGCTTGTGGAGATTGGTAATGATATAGGATCGATCCCTGTTCGGGGGCTCTGAAACAGAGAGTGTGCCACTACTGGCCAATCCGTCAAGATTGGCTTCATCCGGAAAAAGAATGACACCTGTCAGGAAAAGAGAGATCCCCTTGTCCCTGAGAAAAGAAGACAACGGCCCGATTCTGCTTTTGATTTGAGTCACGGGATTCGAGTTTCTGGGGCCCGGGACGTGAATCATCTGATTGTCCGCGCTCCATGAGGAGTTCAAGGTCCCCGTTACCGAACCGATGACATTTTTGCATTCCAAAACAAAAACACCCTTGTCTGTCAACAGGAGCCCGTCAATTTCCTTTTGACCGATGGGTGAATAGATATTCCGTTCATAAAAATAAACATTCACCCCGTTTTGCCAAAAAGGATCCATCCCGATATCGGAAATACGGCTAAGGTCCTTTCCAGAAAGTCCAGTCAGACAAAACTGCCTTATCTCTTCTTCAAATCGTTCTGCGGCGGGCAATGACTTTAGGGATTGCAATGGATTCCTTTCAGAATACGTTATAGAAAAGCTGCTTGTCCGTTAAGGATATCATAGTTTTAGACATATCAGAAGATGAAACAATGCATTAATCCGGAATTTTGGTCACATTCTCGAGATGATCTGTTCCAAGCGGATCATGCCAAAATCCCTTGATGTCTTGATGGACTAGCATGTTGGAAAGACCTTCTGAAAGCGGAATAACCGGTATCCCGATTCTCAGGAGTTGTTTTTGGGCTTTTTTATAGAGTTCAGATCGTACACTCTGATTGTCTGAACTCAGAGCCTCAGACACAAGATGATCAAAAAGGGGATCTCCCCAACCTGTCCTGTTGTTCCCCGAATCCGTCATCATCAATGTCATGAAGGTATTCGGATCAGGATAGTCTGCAAGCCATCCGGACTGATACATTTGAGGAGTTTTGGAGTCAAGTTTCGCTAGAAAAGCCTTCCATTCAAGGGATCTCAGATGAATACTGACATGGAGAACTTTTCTGAAGGATTCCTGAAAGTGAACGGCCAAGATTCGGCTTTGAGTACCAGAAGGGAAAATGAGGGTCACCCTTGGAAAATGTTTTCCACCCGGATAACCAGCCATTGCAAGTTCGGAACGTGCTTTTTGTGGGTCATAACGGTAGCCGCCATTTTTTTCATATCCCAACAATCCCCTCGGAATGAAGGATCGTGATACCGGAAACGCATTCTGGAACAGTTCTCGAAGATCCGAACGGTCAACGGCAAGAGCAAACGCTTTTCGTACGTGAATATTGTCAAAAGGAGGCCGTTTTATATTGAGGCTATAATAGACTGTACTGAACTGGGGGATACGATGAAGATCCGGGGATTGCTGATATTTTTTCACGTAAAAACTGGGAACCCCCACAATATCCAAAACATGGCGGTCATATAAAAGAAGCTGGGTAACAGGCTCCGGAATGATCAGAAAACGGATTCGCCTGAGGGAGGGGGCAGGAACAATATCCTTTCTGGATTCGAGGAGAAGAGAATCTCCATGCCACCAGTCTTTTAGGATAAAACGGCCATTGGTGACCAGATGTTTGGGCGATGTCCATTTGTCCTTGTATTTTTGAATCAGGTCGATTCGGACCGGATCGGTTATGGGGCTGGTCAGCAAAGAAGGAAAGGCCGCCATCGGATGAGAAAGAGACACTTTTAATGTCTTCGAATCAGGAACCTCGATTCCCACTTGGGAGGCAGTGCACTTGTTTTCGTGAAAGCAGGAAGCGTTTTGAATATCGAAAAGATAATATGCGTAGGGAGATGCCGTTTTTGAAGAGAGAAGTCTCAGGAAGGAATTTCTGAAATCGGAAGATCTGACCGGTTTGCCATCACTCCATGTCCGGGAGGGATCAAGGTGAAAAGTAAACTCTTTGTTCCCGACCGTTTCCCAGGAAAGGGCAATATCCGGTGAAACATTAAGGTGTTTATCAAATCTGGTGAGTCCGTCCATCAGGTTGGTGATCACCTCGAAACTGATACCATCCGTCGCCTTGTTCCAGTCCAGAGTGGATGGGTCATCCGCCATTGCCATGAACAGAGTATGAGAGTCATGTTTTGAAACCGGCTGAAAATGGGGAGAACAGGAAAGATCCAAAAGGAAGAACATGGGAAAAAAGAACTGAAAAAAACGGCGAAGGTTCAGTGAATGGAGGAAAGAGCTTCTTGGTGGTCGGGAAATGTCTTCGGTCATCAGAAAGATGCCTCGAGTCTCATAATGGAAAAGAAGTGATTGAGATGAAGGGGACAAAAAGGGAAGTAAAAAAAGGGCCTGAACCCGTCGAGGACGGGAACAGACCCAACATTTATTCCGGCAGCGTCCTACTTTCCCACAACCTTGCAGTTGCAGTATCATCGGCCCTGGAGGGCTTAACGGCCGTGTTCGGGATGGGAACGGGTGGATCCCCTCCGGCATGGCCACCGGAAAACCGGCA
>JAKBPM010000006.1 GCA_021829515.1 Nitrospirota bacterium
CTGCCATCTTGTTCGCTGCCAACACCCGAGTTATCGCTGCCGTCAATGTCGTCTTTCCATGATCGACATGGCCGATCGTTCCGATGTTCAGATGGGGCTTGCTTCGATCAAACTTCGCTTTTGCCATAAAAAATGCCTCCAGTTTAGAATAGTTAGCGGAACTACGATTTTTTGTTGAGAGCTCTTTCAAGAAAATAAATGGAGCCCTTGACCGGGATTGAACCGGTGACCTCATCCTTACCAAGGATGTGCTCTGCCAACTGAGCTACAAGGGCATCAATTAGCCCTGAACGTGCTCGATTGTATAATGGAGCGGGAAACGGGGATCGAACCCGCGACATCCAGCTTGGAAGGCTGGCGCTCTACCGCTGAGCTATTCCCGCAGTAAAAACCGTTGGTGGGGAGGGGAGGATTCGAACCTCCGAAGCCGTCTGGCGACAGATTTACAGTCTGTTCCCTTTGTCCACTCGGGAACCTCCCCAAAATATCCCTATTCGCGAAGGATCCCAGAAAATGCTATTCAAAAGAGAACCGCAATTTTTAGAAACCAAGAAAACGGGAAAAAACAAAAGGGGATTATATTGACAGATTCCACCTTTGTCAATAGTAATCTTGGACGAGCAAATAAAGATCCAAAAACATCAAAATCACAAAACCATCGCCCTAAAAATAGCATGATGCAAATATTCGCAGGATAGTGACAATGTCAAATATAAGAAGGCACGGTGGAGCAATATAAACTATTTCATCTTATTAGTCACCTACGGACATAGCCTGACAAAAAGAACCGACAGGAAGGCTTTTTTATCATTCTAGCCAAAAACAACACACACAAATACCCGGTTGTCGGGCAGCTTCATTTTCTATTATTAACGAGCTCTTTATTATTTTTCTTTCAGGAACACTTTTAAGGCACTCATAAAAACATAGAGGGACTTTTGAATTTCAGGATCATTAACCAAGGTCCACAATCCCATTAATCCAACAGGGCTTTTGGGTTTTTCCGGGATCATTCTAATTGCCGTTGAAATACTGTTCTGGTATGCAATCCCCTGGTCGATCAATGTCATGACTCTTTCAAGAAGAGTATCAGTCATCAATCTTCTGAGTGCCACCAGAGCCCCCGCAATTTCCGGCAAAGTGTCTAAGGCACCTGATTCCTTTAGACTGCCCAAAAATTTGGTCAAATCTTCTACAGGTATTAGCCTAAGCTGCTCCAAATGTCCTGTTAGAGTTTCAACCTGAAGAGCCATTCGCTCAACGAAAGAGTCATTCAAGATATCATTTAAAGCCTTGGCCCCCTGAGTCAACTCCAGCAAACTCGCCAGCTTACCTGACTGCTCCATATCTGAAAGAGACTTAAGCAAGGATGCAATCGTTGGATAATGGTTATCGATTTCACGCACCAAGCCCACAATATTGGGATTGGATACTTGGTCCAAAAGCTGAATGGCCTTTTCAACACGTTCAGATAATCGTTCAATCATGCCTTCAGTCTGCAAATCACGGATTGCATTATTCGAAGTCACAGCTTCCTCGATAAGATCCAAACGGTCCAAAATTCGCAATATTTGCGCCCTGACATGTGGATCAGAGAGCCTAGCTGTCAAGACATCTTCCTTAATATCTTCGTTCATATTATCCCCACCCATCTAGAGGATTCCCCTGGCTGTCAACCAATACAATCTATTGTAGGACAACTTCATCCAATGGACAGTGGTCGTCGGTGGGGGGGGAACTGGAGGGGTAGAGTAATTAAAGGAGATGTAACTTGCTTGACTTCTTCCTGTTTCGATAAAGCAAAAAACTTTACCGTCATATAGATGCGTAGCGTCTCCGCCACGGACTACTGATATAATGTTTTCCACTGCTATATCAGCAGAAAAGTGGGCAGTTGATCCAGCCTTTGAAATAGGAAGATTTGTTGTATCCCCTACAACAAAAACATTTTTATAACCTTCCATCTGCAATGTTTGTTTGTTGGTTGGGATCCACCCCCCTTCTCCCAATCCAGAATCGGAAATAACGGGTGCACCGCGATGGGGAGGGATAGAGATCAGTAGATCAAATTCGACAGCAGAACCCTCCAGGCTATGGAGCACTTTTTTTTCTGCGTCAACTTCTTTCATATTAAAAAATGTCTCATACTTGATTCCTCGCTCCTCAAAAACAGGAACTGCCCACTTCGCAACGGCGGGGATCGTATGAACCGCACCTACCGGGTAGGTGTAGTAGATCTCTGTCTTCTCCCTGATGCCTTTTTTTCGCAGATATTCATCAAGCATCAACGTCACTTCAATCGGCGCAACAGGGCATTTATGAGGGACCCCCATCGCAATCACCACTTTTCCACCGTTAAACTCTCTTAAAGCTGTCTGTAACTTTAATGCACCTTCTTCTGTATAGAACCAGTGTCCAGCGTCTGACAAACCAGGAATAAGATCAGGACGAGGAACCGATCCGGTCGCAATAACCAGTACATCATATTCATAGATTTTTCCTGAGACACCCGTCACCCTATTGGCTTTTACATCAATCATTTTAGCTGGATCAATAATAAACCCTATCAAAGGATCCAAGATGGTCCTCTCCGACCGTTTGATCTCTTCATTCCGGACGAGGTCAAATGGCAAGTAGAGCCAACCTGGTTGATAACAATGGGTATCGGTTGTCCCCAAAACGGTGATTGAAACATCCCCAGACTGTATCTCTCTCAGAATTTTGCGAACTATTTGATTAGAAACAATCGACCCAGCAACGCCACCACCCAATACCAAAATCCGCTTTGCCATCAGATCCTCCTGCAAGCTTTATCGTTTTCAGAGTTCATAAGAATACCCTCGATATTACTGGAATAAAATCGCACTTTCTTCCCCACTCCAAAGAGCAGGACAACCCGAAAACCAATTTCTTGCATTCAGACAAAAGCTTTCGGTAGCGGGTTTTCTCACCGATACGGCGTTACCTATTGGTCATTCGAAAACGCAAACTATTGATGCACTCAATACGGAAAAAGCGGAAAATCCAGCTGTCGAGCACGATGAACTTTCCCGCCACTATGTTGGCGTCCTCGTGGGTGGGTGGACTCACGACGGAAAGCCCCTTTTCCACCGAAGATGAGCGAAGTCGTTTGGACCTTTGCGTCTTACTCTCCGTTCCGGAGGCCTTGAGTGCGGACGGTTCTGCCCTGCTTGCCCACCTTGCGGCACGTTGCATGGAAAATATTATAGTATGGGTCGAAAAAAAAGCAAAATGAAAAACTGGTCCAAATGCCTCCTCTTGGCCTACGGACCAAGAATGGGGACGATTCCATTATGCTCAGACAGAAAACAAATATGGTGCGAGAGGCGGGATTTGAACCCGCACGGGGATTACCCGCCAGATCCTAAGTCTGGTGCGTCTGCCATTTCGCCACTCTCGCCAAAGGAACATTGACCAGTTTACTAAAATTTCATCACTATGCAAATGAAATACAGGAATCTGAAAACAATGATAGTCTTCCTTTAAACCATGAAGCCCACAATTTACAAACAAAAGAAAAGCGTTACCCCACATTGCGCTAATCTTGAACAAACGGGAAAATAGTTCCTTCACAGCTTCCCCAGGGAAATTCCTCCGGGTGGAAACGATAGAAACCCACATAACCCACAAAAAGACCAAACAGGAGAATCAAACGATATGATTGTCAAGATTTCGCTCTTTTTCTGGATGGCCAGTATCGTGGGAACAATCTTCCTTCACCCAAAACTGGAACTTCCACTCATGCATTACCACCTGTTAATGATATTGCATTCAGTTTTACTTGGAGTTGTACTCCTCCCACTTCTGCAAAAAGTTTCCAGAGAAACTCCTTTTCAGAAAATTTCATGGACATTGATCATTTCTGGTCTCTCAATTCTTCTGATTGGTTTTTTAACTGCCCCCAGGACAGCGATGGTTAAGGATGGAGGGATTTTTATTACAGCGGGAGTTATCCTGAGCCTGGCTCACCATCTTAAAAACCCATTTTCAGTCCTTTTCTGGCCATCCATTGCGTTGATTGAAACATGTCTTTTGGGTTATAAACTTGGAAAGAGTCTTGACCGGATAGCAGTTGACCCTATCCCGTTCTCAACACTTTCCACACACGCAACAACAGGACTATTCCTAGCCCTGCCCGCCATGATCTTTATTTCCCGTATAAAGGAATCTCCTGATAACAGCTCTAAGATTTATAGCTCAGCTTTCTTTGCCTCAGGGGTTCTCACCTCTTTTTACCTTTATAGTCTCCCTGCACCAACGAAAGGGTGCATCTTCTTGATATTTCTGCTATCAGCTTGGGGATTTTTTTTTCTTGCCACAAAAAACAACAAATTCATCACCATTCTTATAGTACTTTCAATCGTCAGCACTATTTATCTGAACACTGACATACACTTTGAAGGGAGTACGATTGGATTCTTATTTTTTGGCTGGTCCTTGTTTCTCGCAATTCTTGTCTTGAAACCGGTTTCAACGCCACAACTCGTATGGATTACGGTAGGGTCGTTCGTTTTACTGGAAGGACTCCTGTACCAGAATTATCTGATAACCCTTATAGATGGACTGATTTTGACCGGATTGATCCTCAGAGAATTTATAAAGATAACAGCAGAAAAAGAAGAATGTAGAATTTTTAAGAAGTGAGTGTCTTCGGTCCTCCTGAACCGCTTCGAACCACTTTATTTCTGCTTGCAATTACCCAGCAGAAACTTGGCCAGATTCCTGCTTTGCCGAGGACTTATCACACTGTTCTCCATAAGCTTGACTTCGGAAGAGCTCTCCGCTGGATCTTGGTCTGGTCAATCCGACGAGAGAGGATTCCTGGACGCAGTTATACACCCATCATGGGTGGTTCCGGCATCCGGGCAGATCCATTGCCCGATGGATAACAGCATTTTGTCCGACATCTTCCCGCACTGAAGACAAGTCTTGGCCGACGAAAACCACCGTGCCGTGACAAACTCCTCCACTCCACCGGAAGTTTTCTTCTATTCCAGTTGCCGACAGGAATCGAAAAAGATCATGTCTACAATGGAGTAGAACATGAGTTTATCTCCGTAGGATCGGGATCAATTCCTCATTTTAATCAATAGTGGGGACAGAAACCTCCCAAGCTTCCAGATCATAATGATGAGCTTTGGTGATACGACAATCTACAATTTCGCCCACCGATGCTGAGCCACTTAAAACAAGAACCTCTCCATCAATTGAATCAGGTGCCATGGTCGCAATTCTCCCAGAAAGAACCAAGGAAGATTGTTCTGAAGGCCCTTCTATCAACACTGGCATAACTTCGCCAACATAACTTTTATTTTTTTCAAGCGATATTTTTTTTTGCAGAGCCATGACCTGGTTTCTCCGCTGATTCTTTATCTTGGCTGGAACCTGTCCGTCCATTTCATAAGATGGAGTACCATCTTCCTTTGAAAAAGAAAAAACACCCAAATGATCAAATTTGGCCCATTTGACAAAGGATAGTAACTCCTGGAACTCTTCCTCCGTTTCGCCCGGAAACCCAACAATAAAAGTGGTCCGCAACGAAATTCCAGGAACTTTTTCACGAATGCGGGAAACAAGACGCTGGCTGGACTCTAGATTGCCTGGTCGTTCCATTCTCCTGAGCACATTTCCATTAACGTGTTGAAGGGGAATATCAAGGTATTTAACGACTGAAGAAGACTCTCGAATAACATCCAGAAGCCGATCGGTAACAAGTGTTGGATATGCATAGAGAAGCCTGACCCAATTTACCTTTTTTAGACCATCTATCATCTGTAGCAGCTGTGCAAGCCCATCTTTTATTTCAAGATCAGCCCCATATCTCGTTAAGTCCTGAGCAATCAGAGTGATCTCCCTAACCCCTTCATCCCCAAGTCGTCTGACCTCATCGAGGATATCCTCGGGTTTACGACTCACCTGCAATCCCCGCGATAAAGGGATCGAACAAAAAGTGCATGTGTGGTCACAGCCTTCAGAAACTTTGACATAAGCCCTGTGGTGCGGAGTTAATCTTTTTTCCCTGAAAGGTATGGAGTTAGGAGCAATAAGCTGGGCTTCAGCTTTGCTTTGGGAACCATTCCGGGATATATCATCAAGGATTGCGCCCAAGCTGGATTCTTCAAATGTAGAAAGCATCAAATCAACCTCAGGAATCAAATCTGGCAAACTCTCCTTATAGCGTGAGACAAGGCATCCGGTACCAACCAGAAGTTTTGCATTTCCATCCTCTTTATACCTGGACAATTCCAGAAGGGTATCGATTGACTCTTTTCTCGCATCAGTAACAAAGCTGCATGTATTAACCAAAATGATCTCGGCCTTTTCAGCATCAGCCACAATCTGATAGCCCCTTGATTCAAGGTCGTTAATCATGTTTTCTGTATCAACTAAATTTTTGGGGCAACCAAGACTGACAATATTAACGGTCTTTTCTGAAAATTTTTTCGAACCCACTTGCGCCTCATCCCAATTATTCGTTAAGAGTACTGTTCATACTCGATTATATATTCACAAAATAACTCACAAGATCGTCCAGAATACAGTATGAGATTCTAAAATTCATTTTGATCGGATGTATCAGTGTATCTTGTCTCGCAAATCAGGTCCAGCATTACACAGCCCAGGAAAGCAGTTCTAAAAAAAATACAATAACGTATAATGGAAAAATTGGCCCACCAACTTTATTCTGGAGGTATGATGCGCTTTTTGACCGTTTTCCTGATTCTGCTTGTCCTTGGACTGGGATACCTTCTGATCGAAAACAAGGGGAAAGAAAACCAAGTCACTCAATTGGGAAACAACATCGGAATTACTTCTCAGGGACTCTCGGAAGGAAAAAAGAGGGCTTTGGATTCTGTAAAAAGGATCAGGGTTTCCTTGCTGCTGCATTTAATAGAGAACTCTATAGAGATTTCATCAAGAGACCTTCTCGACAAGAATTTTGGCAAAGCAAACGAAGCAATTTCTTCCGCCTTGAGCGACATTAACTCCATCAAGAAACTCAATGGCAATGTTGATGGTCTGGAATCTGTCAAAAGCAGTCTCGAAAAAGCACAAAGCCAAGTAAACTCAATGGACGCCGGAGCGATAAATACGTTGCTTACCGCACAGACGTCCATCCGGTCTATCAGCAATAGACAAAATAGCGCGGAAAAATAAAAATGACCAGTAACTATGGTTAAACAGGCTCGACTCTTTTAAAAATACATTGATAAGGAACATCAGGGTTATTCATAACAATAACCTGAACAAGCTCCCATCCATCATTCCCTACAAAGTTGAGCTGATTTTCCACCTGCTCACGACTGACGCCAACCACTCGATATTCCCAGCGATGACTCACTCCTTGGACCCTTTTTGAACCTCACCATTTAAGGAAGCCAATATCCTTTTTGCCTGGGTCTTTTTCTGATAATTTCTACGCAGCTTCTTTTTGATCCTTTTCAATGCGGCATTACCAGGAATAGACTCGGGAGAGATGGTGGGGAGAAGTTCTTTTCGTTTATTTTTCAGTTTTTCAGATTTTTCAGCGCAATTGGCAATAACAGCTTCAATCTTTTCTGTAACACTCATAATGCTCATCCTTTTTGAATATGGTTAGAGTTTAACTACAAAAGCCTCTCCGAGGCTTTTTTTCAATTTGCTCGCTGCAACATGTGCAAGAGACAGTGTGGGGTAGAGACCAACCCTCACTCGATAAATATGGCCTCCCCGGTAATAACTTGTCACAATTTCCCTATGCGAATACCCTGAAAGACGCCTCATAAAAACTTCTGCATCTTTTCTATTGGTAAAGGTTCCGACTTGAATCGCATAATTTGAGCGCTGAACCTCTTGGGCAAAAGCAGCCTCATTCAATGGTGTAATCCGAACTGGAGCTGTTCCGTTCCCCAGCATACCAATTTTTTTGGCGGCCAACCAAGAAAGGTCAATGATTCTTCCTTCGACAAACGGCCCACGATCGTTGATCAGTACATCAACTTCTTTATTATTTTTAAGATTCTGGACGCGAACTCTCGTCCCCAGAGGCAAAGTCCTATGTGCTGCCGTAAGTTCGTTTTTCCTGAATATAGAGCCGCTGGCGGTTGGTTTTCCATAAAAAGTCGGACCATACCAAGAGGCAATACCAACCTGAGGAAAAGACTGGTCATTAAGTGTCCCGGAACCTCCATGGATCCCCGATGTATCACTATACCCCCAATGCGCATGGGTATCAAAGATAGAGCTACAACCCGCAAAAAAGAACAGTGAAACAAACAGAAACAGTCTTTGTGCAGTCCCGAGATTCATTAGTCTGACTCGCCGGTAGATTCTTTCTGCGGACGTAGTTTTCGAAAATCCAGCCAAACATCAAGGATCCCGACGATTGAAAGCATAACAAGGATCAACGGCTGAAGCATGATGAAAGCACTTGTAACAATCCAAAACCATAAACCAAATGATCGGGATTTTGTATAACTCGTTATGACTCCCGCACCTTGAGCAATGTAAACAGTCCCTATAACAAGTAAAAAGTTAACACCTAGCATTCTTGTAAGGTCATGAGGAATAGCCAGAAGTGCCAAGGCAATAATAAAAACAAACACAAGCTGATCCGGCAAATACCACCGTGAGATTCCCTTACGGGTTGTTAGGCTTGATTTTCTCATAAGAAACTCATCAACAAGAGAGACTTGAGTAAATGCAGTCAGAATAATTCCCGAAAGAAGGAACCCGGGGAGTATAGCCAGAAATGATTGAAACAGCTGAGGCTCCATCTGTTTGATTAACACCATATCAGATGGAGAAATCGGAGTTGGAGAGTTCTTCAGATAGTTCGCAAGAAAGAGGTGGAAAGAATCAGAAAAGCTTTTCTGAAGGATCTGGAGAATATGCCCTGAAGTCTTAAAATAAGCGAGGGAGATAATAAAAGAAGTAAATCCAGCAATCTGAAGAGAGACCATGGCTACGATTTTTGAGATTGGGTAATGACGCCGAACCAACTCCCCAGTCAACACCCCGGACATTCCGGCCCAAGCCAGATAAAAAACCAGCCATAGCGGGCTATGGCCAAGAATCTCAACGAGCGCTCCGGATAAAACCATCGCACCAAGACCCAACTGCTGTCGATGGTGAGATATCTGGGCAAGGGCGAGAGGAACTCCCGAAAAAAGAGCAAGGAACACCCCTACCCGCGGATAATTAGTGACCCCCAGAAACAAGGCTGAGGATGTTGAGACGGCTAAGAGCAAGGCTCCTAACGGAAATTTTGTATTCAGGCTTATTTTTCCTCAGAAAAAGCAAAAAATGCAACATTACGTCCCTGCTTGATTGCCGCTGCCAAATGACGCTGGTGCAGAGCACAAGTACCAGAGAGACGACGGGGAATAATCTTGCCTCTTTCGGTCAGAAAGCTTTTGATATTGTTGACATCCTTATAATCAATACCCAATTTCTCTGTACAAAAACGGCATACTTTTTTTCTGGTATAGGAACGTGCTGGCATTGCCATGTTAAATCTCCTTAAATAGTCAGTAAAATTAACCAGTGAATACTACTTCAGCTCCCCACTCATATCAAAAGGGAACATCACTTTCATTCGAGGAATAACCACCAAGACCCAGTTCATCATCTTGAGGGAAGGAAGGTGACCCCGATTGAGGTGACTTTCTGGATCCCCCCATGAAGGTGATTGATTGAACAACTACTTCAACCTTGCTTCTTTTTTGCCCTTCCTGCTCCCAGCGTCTTTGTTGCAAACGCCCTTCTACCAATAAGGGAGCTCCTTTTTCCAGGTAGTTTTTTACAAGATCCGCCTGTTTACCAAAAGCGACGAGATCAATGTAGGAAACATCATCCTTTGAGTCAGCTTCCTGACGGGAACGGTTGCTATTGATAGCAAGCGTAAAACTCGCAACAGGAGCACCTTCCCGGGTAAAACGAACCTCAGGGTCTCTGGTCAAATTCCCGAGCAGGATTACTTTGTTGAAATTGCTCAACGAGCCTCTCCTTCAAGCATGGCAGAATCGTCCTGATCAGCGGTAGCTTCCTCCTGTGAGGACTCTGATTTCGGGAAAACAAGCTTTTCTTTTCGAACAATCATGCTCTTTACAACGCGCTCATCGATCCTTGCCTGTCGGTCAAGCTCAGAAATGTCTGCAGGATTCTTAAGCTCAATATAAAGGATGACATATTCTGCTCTCTTTTCCTTGTTCAATTCATAAGCCATTCTCTTTCGCCCCAATTTCTGGACATGATGCACTGTCCCGGATTTGGACTCGACAAGAGATGTAAAGCGAGAGACAGCGGCGGCAGACTCTTCATCGGTCAGTTGTGACTTTAAAAGCAAAACACATTCATAAAAAGCTGACATGATCAATATTCTCCATTGGCACGTTAGTTAATAATTGCTTTCTGATGAAAGCAACCGGTAAAGAAGAGTCAAACATTAAATCTGAAGTAGATGATATCACCATCTCGAACGCGGTACTCTTTGCCTTCCAGCTTCAGGAGACCTTTTTCCTTGACTGCTTTTTCAGAACCAAGACGGTCGATATCTTCAAATTTCATAACTTCAGCTCGAATAAACCCACGCTCAATATCTGAATGAATTTGTCCTGCTGCTTGAGGAGCAAGGGTTCCGTCCTGGATCGTCCAAGCCCGAACCTCATCCTCCCCCGCGGTCAAAAATGACAAAAGACCGAGGAGCCGGTAACTCTCACGAATGAGTCGTTCAAGACCTGACTCTTTCATGCCCAGATCTGCCAAAAATACCTTCTGGTCGGCGGGAGAAAGCGATGCTATTTCGGCCTCTATCTTGCCTGAAATGGCAAGCAACTCTCCACCTCTTGCCTTGACAGCCTCTTCAAGCTTCTTATATGAGTCGGAGTGAATCTCCTCACCCGCATCGGAAATATTAGCAAGATACAGGATTGGCTTCTGAGTCAAAAGAAAGAGACTTTTCCTGAAGGATTCCGCCTCTTCCGGCGATGGAACCATCCGGGCGGGAACTCCTTGGTCCAATGCCTGTCGAAGGGCTTCCAGTGTCTCCTTTTGAAGAGATGCGTCTTTCCCGCCCGCCCTGAACAGCTTTTCAGATTTAGCAATCCGGGCAGTAACAGTTGCCAGATCGGCCAACAATAACTCTGTCTCAATCACTTCGAGATCAGAAATTGGATCAACCTTACCTTGCACATGAATCACATCAGGATCATTGAAAATTCTAACAACCTGAATAATTGCATCAACACTTCTTATGTGGCTAAGAAACTGGTTTCCAAGCCCCTCCCCCTGACTGGCTCCCTTTACAAGACCAGCTATATCAACAAACTCAAAAAAAGTTGGGGTCCTTTTTTTGGGGTTGTAGATCTCAGTCAAACGATCAAGCCTTCGGTCAGGAACAGGAACGACCCCAACATGAGGATCGATGGTACAAAACGGGAAGTTTGCGACCTGGGCACTACCAGAGGTCAACGCATTAAACAGCGTAGACTTGCCAACATTGGGCAACCCCACAATACCACATTGGAAACTCACTACACACAACTCCAATCAGTACAAAAAATTCTAGGCACCATCCGAAGTTTTCCTCATCGACAACAACCAGCGGTCAACCATCTCCCTGAATGACTTCCAGGCAAGAACAAAGGACTCCCGTTCTGAAGAAGGAATTTGTCCCAGAACATAGTCACTTAAATCAACACCAGGTGGTGGGGATCCGACACCCACCCGTATCCTGGCAATACGATCAGATCCTGCAGCCTGAATTATCGAGAGCAAACCCTTTTGACCACCAGCACCACCACCTTCGCGATAACGAAGAGTTCCTGAAGGAAGATTGATGTCATCGGAGAGAATGAGCACCCTCTCTGGCAAATCAATATTTTTCTGCTTCATCCATGGAACAACACGACCACTCAGGTTCATATAAGTTTCAGGGAAAGACAGGAAGACCCTGAGACCGTCTACCATCCCTTCCCCCCATAGAATCGAGTCTTTTCTCTGGGTAAGGGGAATATTTAAATCCCGGGCTAAATTATCAAGGAATATCTTCCCTGCATTATGCCTGGTCCATCGATAATTCTCCCCAGGATTTCCAAGACCTACAATGGCACAAGGCCTGAACGGGGACATCAGAAGTAGACTTACGCCTTCCCTGCCGCTGGAGCCGAAACAGCTTCAGCCCTTGGTGGGACAAGATGAAGCAAAACTGTTTCCGGGTTATCAAGAATCCTGATTCCGGAAATAACAGGAAGATCCCTGACATGAAACGAATCATTGAGGTTCATCATGGACGCGTCTACCTTGATATGATCCGGCATAACAGCAGGAAGGCACTCCACAGTCAATTCCCTGACATTATGATCCAGCGTCCCACCCATTTTGACTCCAACAGGCACTTCTCCAACAATTTCGACCGGAACTTTGTTTTTGACGAGGTCATCGGATGATATTTCCATAAAATCCAGATGAAGGATGCGACCTGTCAAAGGATCCCGCTGAATATCTCTGACCAGGGCCAGCTTGGTTTTATCTGACTGCACACCATCAAGCTCGATCTGAAAGATTGCATGTGACCCCGCATGACGATGAAAAAGTTTCTGAACATGGCTCAATGTCAATGATAAGGAAACGGTCTTTCCTTTGCCGTAAAGAACGGCAGGGAT
Organism: Nitrospirota bacterium; assembly: GCA_021829515.1. The sequence continues at coordinate 12,666 of JAKBPM010000006.1, forward strand.
CATTCCCTCTCGGCGAAGGGTCCTGGCCACACCTTTACCTGAATTATTTCTGACCTTCGCTTCAACAACCGGATTCTGCATAACTCCCCCAAGGTAAAATACTGCTGTTTCCAATGAACAACCGGAACACTATAGCTCCGTTTCAAACAAATAGGGAACTCACAGACTCATCGTCGTGAATTCTCTTGATCGCCTCTCCTAGAAGTGCGCCCACTGAATAAACGCTTATCTTCTCGCAAACAGACTCTTTCCCGTTCAAGGGAATTGAATTTGTCACGATCACTTCATCAATCACTGAACGGTTTAACCGATCCAGTGCAGGACCTGACAACACCGCATGCGTTGCAACAGCCACAACCCTCCGTGCACCGGCATCTTTGGCAGCCTGTGCTCCCTGAGTAATCGTCCCGGCGGTATCGATCATATCGTCCAGAATTACCGCAGTGAACCCTTCAACATCTCCGATTATATTCATTACCTGAGACTGATTTGGGCCTTCCCTCCGCTTGTCGATAATAGCCAGCGGAGCCTGCAGCCTTTTCGCAAAAGCTCTTGTTCGCTCGACCCCACCTGCGTCCGGAGACAGCATAACCAGCTTTTCCGAAAGAAGAATTTTCCTGAGCGGCTCAAGAAGGATTGGGGTACCGTGCAGATGATCAACCGGAATATTAAAAAAACCCTGCAATTGTCCCGTATGAAGATCAAGCGTCAAGGCCCTTGTCGCACCAGCTGTAGTGATCAGGTCAGCGACAAGTTTTGCTGTGATAGGAACGCGGGGCTGGTCCTTTCTGTCCTGACGGGCATAGGCATAATATGGAAGAACGGCAGTTATGCGCTGCGCAGATGCTCGCTTAAGAGCATCAATCATGACAAGCAGTTCCATAAGATGATTGTTGACCGGGTCTGAAAGAGACTGAATAACAAAAACATCGTCGCCCCGAACGTTTTCATCTACTCTTACCCTTGTTTCCCCATCGGAAAAGGAGGTAACAGTTGCCTGTCCCAGATTTGTGTTTAAGTAGCGGGCTATCTCTAGAGCCAAAGGGACATTGGCGTTCCCGGAAAAAATCTTAACGGCCCGCAACGAGTTACCTTTCTGTTCTGCAATAAATATAAAGCACAGGACAAATACCCAATCTCAGCAGAAACCAACCAATGAGCAAAAAGTCCCGGCACCAGCAAACACTTTCCTTGCCCAAAACATAAAAAACGCTCTGAGCAAGACATCTTCCTTGGTCAATATGGTTGGGGCGCCAGGATTCGAACCTGGGAATGCGAGATCCAAATTCTCGTGACTTGCCGCTTGTCGACGCCCCAGTGCAACACATACTAGCATGGCATTAAAGATCATGACAGCGGGGAACGTTCCAATGTTTCAAAAGCATCAGCCCATCCACCATACTTCGACTGAAGGGCTTTCACCGCCTGTTCCGCAGACGCCCTGTCACGAAACACTCCAAAAACAGTCGGACCGGAGCCACTCATCAAGGACTTATCGGCACCAAACTCCAAAAAACTTTTCTTAACAGAACAAAGCTCCGGATGGAGAGTGAAAGCCACCGCTTCAAGATCGTTCATGTATACATCCTGCCGCAAAAGACCTTCAATCTTAGATACTGCAGCAGCTTCTGTCAACTCTTCAGAAACTCCAACATTCAGACTTCGGTATACCAGCGAAGTTGACAAAGAAAATCCAGGATTCCAGAGGACAACAATTTTAGACCTCTCTGCCGGGAGAGGTAAAATCTTCTCCCCCCTCCCCCACCCCAATGCGTGGGGCGTTCCTAGAAAAAAGGGAACATCACTTCCCAAAGAAGATGCCATGTCACTCAACTCAGCAAACGAAAGACCTGAGCCCAACAAACGATTAACCCCCAACAAAGTCCCGGCGGCATCTGAAGACCCCCCACCCAGCCCTGCTCCTACCGGAATATGTTTTTCCAGCTCAATCGATATTCGTGGAAGTCGTTTAGTCGTATATCTCCCCAGGACCAATCGGGCAGCACGAACGATAAGGTTGGTGTTCGGATCCCCATCGATCACTCTTCCTCGAACTCTGAAGGAAATAGAGTCTTCCTGATCGGTAAAAACACCACTCTCCAGTTTCAGATGAAGCTTATCGAAACAGGAGATCATCAGCATTCTCGTGATCAGCTCATGATAGCCGTCAGATCGTTTCCCGACAATCTTGAGAAACAAGTTGATTTTAGCCGGTAATAAAAGATCCATTGATTCTGTCACAGGGAAAGCACCATGGGTTGCCATTCCGATTCCTGGGACTTTACCGTTTGAGAGAACCAGTAAGAGAACCCTCTTGCATCCGATGGAACCGCATGGATGAGCACCCCCAATTCCTCTCTGACATCATCAAGACAGCCATCATCAAGAAAAACCTCTGAATCGGCCTTTAAGACCACATCGGGGATCAATAGCCCCGCAATGGGTGGATGCTCTCTGGGCCGCAATTGCCTGTAGGCTTTAAACCCGTCAATAATATCTCCTGCAGACAATAAGCCTGCAACCGTGACCGACGAACCGAACAGTCTGTTCTCAACCTCACAGATTTCAAACACACCCTTCCACGAGGGAAGCCTGTCCTCCAAAAGTTGGGTCAATGCCTTCAGAATTCCCGAAAAAGCCTTTCCGGTCACCATAACCCACGGGAAAGCAGGGGGTGGAGTTTCCTGGGACTTCAGTCGCCTTATCCACTTTTTCCATTCGCTTTCAAAAAGAGGAACCATTCCAACACCATTTCCGATCTGGGGAAGAGTCCCATAGCGGGATATGGATGGAAATTTTTTTTCTGCGAGGATATACCACTCATCAGCTGGATAAATAAATGGATCAGCAAAACGCTCATTCATCTCCTGCTGGATCTGAGTAAGCCTCTTGAGAGTTTTCCTGGAATAAGCCATATCAATAGACCTGACAGACGGCAATTCATCCCGATGATTCGTCAATCCAACAGGAACAACGGCCAGGGAGTTTACACCAGGATAGCGAGCAGAGAGATCCCTGATGGATTTTTCCAGGATTTCGCCGTCATTGACTCCTGGCATCAGAACTATTTGTGTGTTAAGCCGAATGCCACCAGCGATCAATTTGTCAATCATATCCAAAATATTGGGGGCATGGTCATTTCTCAGGAGAATCTTTCTGACATCCGGATCAGTTGCATGAACAGAAATATAAAGGGGGGACAAGCGTTGCTCAATGACACGCTGAAAATCCTTCTCTGACAAGTTGGTCAGGGTAATAAAATTCCCATACAAAAAACTGTATCGATAATCCTCATCCCTTATATAAAGGGTTTTTCTCTGACCTTCAGGCATCTGGTCCACAAAGCAGAAGTCGCACTTATTGGGACACCTCTTGATCGGAGGAGGGTCAGCGACAAGACCAAGATTTTCATCAGGGTCTTTTTCCAGAGATACCTCGACCCTTTCACCTTTTACATTTTCCCAGATCATAACAACCTCAGGCTCTGCCTGATAAAATTCGATATCGATCAAATCCCTGATCTGTTGACCGTTGATAGATATCAAGCGGTCCCCTGATACCATTCCAATCTGTGCCCCGAGGGAATCCTGAATAACCTCCCTGATAACAACTCCTTGCCCCATCATATCCTCCAGAAGCTCATTCTATGCTTTGTAATGCTGATACCACAAAAAACCTTGCGAGATGTAGTAACCTCCCGAAACAAGAGATAACCCCACAGCAAGATCACCAACATAATCTGTTTCAGAAACATATGCATATCCCGCAAGACCGGAGAGAACAAAAAACAAATAAGCCATCTCGAGCGTTGTCGCAACCTTTCCCAGTCCAGTTGGGTTGATAGGGATAGGTGTATCAACCAGCCTTAATACAAGGAAACCAAAAACAATGATTAAGTCCCTGCTTACAAGGGCTATGGAGATCCAGACAGGAACCTTTTCCAGTACGGCAAGCGTCAGGAGAGTCGTTGAAAGCAGAATTTTGTCCGCTGCCGGATCCAAAAATCGGCCCAGATCCGTTTTTTGTCCCAACAACCTTGCCATCATTCCATCTAGTGCATCGGACAGGCTTCCTATTAAAAAAAACCAGAAAGCCTCCTTCATTTTCCCATAAACAATCAGACCCAGAAGAAACGGCGTCAGGAAAATTCGAAAAACAGTAAGGGAGTTAGGCAGATTGACGGCTTGAGGCAAGCTAATAACCCCTTGCGGCGAGATCTGACAGCCTGTTCAGAATCCATGGATTCGACTGACCTGAAGCAATCGCATTTCTTGCAGTGCGTGCTTCTGATATTGGCTCATTCAGTGCACCTTCAGCAATCATCAGGTCCTGAAAAATGTCAGCACGCGTCTCACCCTTGAGAATCCATTTTCTTGCCAAAAGAACCACATCCTCATAATGACCTTTCTGCAGAAGACGGAACAAGATTGCGTGCTTGGCCAATCCGGTCTGAGCCCCTTTCGATTTCATGATGTTATGTTCTTCTCCCCACTGATCAGCAGCAGTCCCTTCATCAGAGAAAACATAGGCAGAATAGATTGCACCGCTCATTCTTCCTGAAATTTTTTTCCCCGGATGTTTCTTCATGAAAAGCGCTGCAAGTCTGAGCGCCTCCCTGCTGTTGTTCCGTCTTACCTGATCTTCAATAATATAAGACCACAGGACCTCACTGTCAGGAAGCTCGGCGAGCCCTCGATAAAGGACACTGCGAGCTCTGCCCGGATGACCAAGATCTTTTTCAAGCCTTCTCAGCCCAACAATTAACTGAGGCGTCACTTCTTTGAGGTGAATCGCCATCTCACCGATCCGAATGGCCTCTTCCGGCTGTCCTGACAAAACAAGAGCCTCAAAATATCCAGTAAAAAAGACCGGAGAGTGAACGGCAACCTGATTATTAATGTTCGCTTTCCCAAGAGATACGGCTCTCTCCGTCTCCCCCCTCGCAATCAGGTGCAAAATAGATTCTCCTGGATCGGACTCTGGTTGAATATCCTTTAGAGGAAAGTAGAGCCCTCTTGCAGACAAAAGCTCATCCATTGCGGAAGGAAGCGCATCAAAAGCAGCACTTTCCGTGACCAAAAAACGGCGACTGACCATTCTTTCCAGAGTCAGCGGCCTTGCTTTCCATATGGAAAGCGTCATGAATAGCGCTCCTGGCGTTGATGCCTTCGATATATGAATATCAAGGAAATGGGTCAGATGAAGAGAGTGAGCCTCTCTTGACTCACATTGTATTGTTCCGCAAAGAGCAGGAAGCGACTCGCTGTTTTGAGCTTGTCTGAGTTTTTCCCCTGAGAGCAACTGGGCTGAATGGGCAAAACGTGAAAAACGCTCTGAAGCATACGCATCAAAAGGCTTTTGCTGAATCCGGACCTCGCGATCCAGTCGAACCCCCATAAACATTACCAAACCGGAGAGTTCATCCGTTGGCCGCGGAATCGACGAACAACTCGTCAGGAGCAAACAAAGGAAGCAGAGGAAAGTTCTATATTGAATCAATTTTGACATATGATATGATTTCTCTCCATGGACCTTCGAAGATCCCTCCGGAAATTTCCATAACCTACAACATAAACCTGCTCACCATGGATGGAAATAATGGCCCTGAACTGGAAAAAAGCATTTCAATGGGGATTTATCGCCATACTTGCCATTCTTATCGGCGCATCAGCCATTAATCGCCTTGCAGGACTCTTCTATTTAAAAGATCTCAAGACAGAAGACGCCATCTACCAATTCACAGAAAACAAAAAGTCATTCGATGGCATTACGATCCAGATGGATTTTGTTCGGGAGGGATCACCTTACTACAGCCCCGTAATGAGCGCAGACTACACAATTTTTGTTGTCTCAATTACGAACAAGGGAAAAAGCTTCATCGACTATCAACCAATGGACTTCTATCTTGAACTCCCCGGGAGCATGACATCCAGGCCATTTGACCGATCAGAAATCAGTGAGGCACTCTCTTCAAGCCTGCTGGGAACAGCAATGGCACCAGGAACGATGGCGAGATTAAACAGAACCAGGAAAATGGTAGACCAAGTCTACCTTCCTCCTGCACGGATCTTCCCCAATTACTCAAGAGAAGGAATCGTTGCATTTCCGCTTATCAGAAGCAGGCCAGACTCATTTGATATCCGTCTGACCCAGCTTTCAATCAACGGAAAAGTCATCCCCCCCATCATTTTTCAGGTCAAGAAGTTCCCCAAGAAAAATCATCCCCTAAAAAGTTGACTCAGGCGCTCATGGCTCCAGGAGCAGCTTTTTTCGGAGAGTCATCCCTGACAATCTTTGGCAACGCACCAGCATTTATTGTTTCTTCAGAAATAATAACCTCCCGGACATTCGACACAGAAGGAATGTCGTACATAAGATCAAGCATGACTTCTTCAAGTATCGAGCGCAACCCACGGGCTCCAGTCTTCTGGACAAAGGCCTTGTGGGCAATTGCCTTAAGAGCCGCCTCACTGAATGTCAACTGAACATGTTCGATTGAAAAAAGCTTCTCAAACTGCTTGATGAGCGCATTTTTAGGCTCTGTCAATATTCGCAGGAATGCTTCTTCATCCAGATCCTCAAGAACGGCCATGACAGGGAATCTGCCAACAAACTCAGGAATCAGACCATATTTCAGAAGGTCATCCGGACGAGATTTGACCAGAAGCTCCCCAACCTTCTTTCGATCCTCAACTGTCCTGATATCTGCGCCAAAACCAAGGTTTTTATTAGAAATTCTCTGCGAAACAATATTATCCAATCCTATAAATGCACCGCCACAAATGAAGAGGATATTGGTCGTATCAACCTGAATAAACTCTTGGTGGGGGTGCTTTCTTCCTCCCTGTGGAGGCACATTTGCAACGGTCCCCTCAACCAGCTTAAGCAAAGCCTGCTGAACACCTTCTCCGGAAACATCCCGTGTAATGGAGGGATTTTCTGACTTTCGGGAGATTTTATCGATTTCATCGATATAGATAATGCCTTTCTCCGCCTTTTCAACATCATAGTCTGCCGACTGCAAAAGTTTGAGGATGATATTTTCAACATCTTCTCCGACATAGCCAGCTTCAGTCAGAGTCGTTGCATCCGCAATCGCAAAGGGGACATCCAGGATTCTCGCCAATGTCTGAGCCAGAAGTGTTTTCCCTGTGCCGGTCGGGCCAATCATCAGAATATTGCCCTTCTGGAGCTCAACATCATCAGAACTCTGATTGGCAGCAATGCGTTTATAATGATTGTAAACTGCGACAGAAAGGACTTTCTTCGCCCTCTCCTGGCCAACAACATACTGGTCAAGAATCCGGTTGATCTCGACAGGCTTCAGGAGCGCTGCTCCAGATGGCTCTTTTTCCTCTTCCCACGTCTCGGACATGATTGAGGAGCATTGATCAATACACTCATCACAAATGAAGACGCCAGGACCGGAAACCATCTTCCGGACATCTTCCCTTGGCTTTCCACAAAAAGAGCATGACACCCCGCTCCCATCCGACTTGTCTTTTTTTTCCTTACCAGCCATTTAGAATCACCTCCGATAAAATGAGACCATTAGACAGAAGGAGTCTCTGATAACCCATGCGAGCTCATGACTTTATCCACCAAACCGTATTCCTTTGACTCATCTGCTGACAAAAAGTAGTCTCTCTCCGTATCCTGTTCGATTCTCTGCAGACTTTGTCCGGTATGATGGGAAAGCAATTCATTCAAGTGAGATTTCATTTTAAGAATCTCTTTGGCATGAATTGCAATATCTGTTGCCTGTCCCTGGAATCCACCCAGCGGTTGATGAATCATGACTCTGGCATTGGGAAGCGCGAAACGTTTTCCCTTTGCTCCTGCTGCAAGAAGAAATGCTCCCATACTGGCTGCTTGACCAACACATATCGTTGATACATCAGGCTTGATGTACTGCATTGTGTCATAGATCGCAAAACCTGCGGTTACAACACCACCAGGAGAGTTGATGTAAATATTGATATCCTTTGATGCATCCTCCGACTCCAGAAAGAGCAGCTGGGCGATTACAAGATTTGCAACATTGTCATCAATAGGAGTTCCCAAAAAAATGATCCGCTCCTTCAAAAGCCTCGAATAAATATCATAGGAACGCTCTCCGCGACTGGTGTGTTCTACGACCATCGGTATCAACATAAAGGGCACCTCTTCTAGTCTTGTTTGAGCGTTTTTGCTCGTTTGCCTGAAACGGTAAAACCTGTTGTCAGTGATTATGTCCTGCATGATCATGATCGTGATCATGCTCCTCAGAATTCGCCACGGGAGGAGAAGCTGGAATCCCAAATTTGGAAAAACCAACCCGATCAAAATATCCATCCTGGCCAAAAAACAATTCACTACCACCAAAGGTTGCCCGTCTCAACATAACCTCTTCCATCTTCACTCGACGGGCTTTTTCCAATGCCTGGTCTGCAGCCTGGCGATTGATCTCTCTTCCCATTTTTTCACCCTTGGCACTCAGAATCTGCTGATACTCCCGACTGACAACATCGTAATCCGGATGAATCTGCTCGGAAAAAACAAGCTCATCAAGTATCATCCTCCATAGCAACAGCTGTTTCAGGTCTTCTTTTTCAGACTCTGAAAGCTTGCCACCAATTTCCTGCATTTCATATGCGATCCTTTTCTCCGGAACGGCAATCCCCCAGGAAGAGATGACCTCTTTACGCAATTCCCGAATCTTGCGGTCAATCATCGCAACCACTTTACGCGCCAATACCGTCTTCTTGATATCGGCCAGAACATCTTCTTCCTTCACAGCATTCTCCTCGGAACCTGACTGCATTCTGGAAACAAGTTGTTCCATTGTCAGAGGGATACGTCTCTGGATTTCAAGAATTGTCAGTGTGGCCGGAAGTCTCTCCACGCGAGATCCCCTGGCAAAAGCCGGGTCAGAGATGGAAAGAGGAATGATGGCTTCAAAGGTTTCTCCATTGGAACGACCAGTCAATGCCCGATTCAGCTCCTCCGGAATATTTTCTCCCTCTACTTCGACAACCTGCTCGGCAGATAAAGGAGCTCCGCTCACCGGATGCGACGTTTTCATCGAAATTTTCACAAAATCTCCCGCAGCAACCGTTGTATCGGATGGAAGATTTTGGTCAAACTCCGATGACAGGATCTGGCATAAGCGGGAAAGCTCAGCATTGACCTCAGGATCCGAGACGTCCAGGCTCTCTTCCGGGGACAGGACAACCCCATAGGGGGAGACATTTTCCGGAAGAGTGAAAACCTCAATTTCTCCGGTCAGGAGCAACCCCTCTTTCTCTGCCTTCGAGTCAAGAACGACCTGATCTGGAGAAAGATGGACAATCGTTCCCTTGACAGCTGTCAGGAGCTCATCCATCGCATTGCGGTGCAGCTCATCAAGAACATCAGAGTGGATCGAGCGCAGGATATCCCTGTTGCGCCGGACTATGGACTCCGGAACATGGCCGGGCCTGTAACCGGGGACCTTCAGCTGACCATTAACCCGACGGATACTGTCACTGACCTTTTTGGTAACATCCTCTCCGGGAATATTGACTTTGTATCGTCTTAGAACACCTGAACCACTCTCAACATCAACCTGCATCAAATTCAAATCCCTTCTTCTGTTGTATCGTAAAAAGCATGAGACACTTGCCCCCTCTGGCACCAAAAATAAAAACTCATTTTTTGATTATAAACAAGATCAGCCACAAGAGAAAGTGCCGGAGCATTTCGAATGGGTTGCATGACAAGAACCGATGGCAAACAGGACAATCAGGATTACGTCCAGTCTCCAAGAATGATTACCAGACAAATCGAGGCAAAAAGGCCTTTCAAAAAAGCTCTGGCTCGGTCGAGCAAAGATAGCGGAAGAAAATCTTCTCCCGAAATTGTCCGGACAATTTTCCTGTTCATTGAAGGCGTTTTGGATATCCCCCGGAAAACACGCTCACGTCCCCAAACAATAAGTGGGTTGTCAGAGTTCCAGACAAGACACATTTCGTCTGCAAGATGGTGTAGGCATTCTGTCCTTTCAATCCTGATAGTCTCAAATCGCCGCAACTCCTCGGCGAGAGATGTTGTCGAACCAGAAAAAGCTGCTTCCAGATGGACTGAAAGCAATCTCCCATCTTCCATCGCCTGATTTCTCCCTTGCGCAACATGAGGGTTGGTTGCATGAGCGGCATCCCCGATAACGACCGCACGATCCTTTACCCAGTGTTTAAGGTCAACTTTCTGGATAACCCACTCTTTCAAGGCGGATACACCAGGAAAACCGGCCTCAACCAGAACATCGCCCATTCCAGGGATACACTGGCTGATTCTAGCAAGGAAGTCGACGTCTCCCCTCGAAATAAATTCATCAAACTTTCGATCCTTGAGCATGTATAAAAAAAAGCGCTTGCGTGGAGCAGTTGAAAATAAAAAGAAAATCTCCCCTGGTCCCAAATAATAACGCGCAGCAGGATCACCTGCCGCAGAATCAGGAGAGACGCCATCCGGAAGGTCAAATGACCAGGAAACATAAGAATCAGCATATTCCTTCACGGACCCGGGAAGACTCAGGTTCTTTCGTAAGCGGGAGTCTCTTCCATCATCACCGACAAGAACTTTTCCTCGAATGGTTTTCAGTCCTTCACGACTCTCGATCATGACATCAATACCATTTTCCCGGGATTCATGGGCCACGTAGCGCCCTCCAGGAAGCAAGGTGACAAAAGGGGAATTCTCCAGCATCCTCCACATCAGACGATCCTGCAAATAAGGTTCGATCGAAAGTGCCCATTCATAGGAGAGCCCCTTTCCCCTATAAGAAGAAACCATCATCGGCTTTCCATTGAAGTCAAAAAAGCAAAATTTGTCGTAACAGACATGCTCCTCGGACAAAAGAGCATCAAGAAGGCCCAGTTCCTCAAGAATTCGCAGACCCAGTGGCTGAATCAGCTCTCCCCTGCCAAGAGGAGCCAGTGATTCCCGAGGATCAACCAAAAAGACACGAAAACCACGCATGGAAAGGAAACAGGACAGGGTCAGACCACCCGGACCAGCCCCGGCAACAATCACATCATATTCAGAATCTGACGACAAAGGATTCGTTACGGAAGAGATCATCCTGTCTCCATTTCCCTATCGGTTGATAACCCAGGATACCAGAGCATTCCTGATCGGAATCAACCGGCCCAGAAACGATGAAGCAATTGGATCATGGTATATCCGGACAGTTTGATCCATACTGCGCACGACCCGTCCAACCATTCTGTCGACGGCATCCCTTTCTGCATCCTTTCCGGAAAAACCAAAACCACGGGTTGCCATGGTCCTGCCCCATCGAACAACTCCGTTTTGATCAACAAGACGTGCCCGAAACAACAGTGACTCGGAATAGAGGGTTGCCCCGCCAACGCTTTTCCTGTTCACTGAAATTACCCTGATCGATCCAGAATAACGATTCCTCCCCCCAGACTGAATAAGGAAACCCTTCGACTTAAGCATCTCAACAAGTTTTTTGAGAAATACCGAGTCGAGTTTGGGATCAACCGCAATCTTGAGAGAGAACCCATGGAGCTCCCTTCGGTGATAAAAAGAGACGGGGAGACAAGAGGTCAATCCACGAAAAACCTTAGGCATTGGATGGCCCCTTTCAGGAAAGGGGCGGACACAGATCTTTCCCTGGTGCCGGAGAATCAGGATTTTTTTCAATGTGCAGTTGGCAATTCCTCCCGAATCGGTCATTCCACACTTCTTGTCGATCCAGGGGGATCTCCTGATTTTTTCCAGCAATGCCAGGTCAGCACTTAAAAAGAGACCCTGGTATGGCCACACAACCTCCTTTTCAGTAAAACCGGATGGAGGAAAAAGGAAAAGGAATGGAAAATCAGGAAACTGTCGGGCGGGATCAAGGAAGAGATCGAGGGAAACACCTTTCACAAGGAAAACGTTTCCATGCATTCGGAAAAACAATTTCCATCGATAAGGAACTTTTATAAATTTTCCAACAGGAACAATGAAAGATGAGTGGGGAATCTTGTATGGAGACAGCGTGAGCGAACGTCTTATTGTCCAAATTTCCCCGAAGGTTTTTTGATCAAGTCGCTCAAGCGCGTCTCGTTCAGCTGATGGCAACCGCGTCTGAGAGTGAAAAAGAGACGAGGAAGATTGATTCCTTTCAAGACCCAATATCGCCGGCAAGGCTTCGCCCACTGAAAGCTGATGATCAATCATCCGGTCACGAAGCAGCATTTTTTTTAGTCGGTCTTCATCCTGTTTGAGAAAAGATTCCATTAACATTCCCAGAAGAGGCCTTTCAACCGAGACAAGAACCCATGCCTCACGCCTTTCAGGATGGCTTACCCTTTGAACGAACCAGGCGTCACAAACCGTTGGCGAAAGGGGTTGCCTGCATTTCTCCAGGGAAAAAACGGATTTCGATGACCACGATGACTGCCCTGACCATCTGGCTTCGTAAGCATGCCTCTCTTCCGGAAGGACCCTGACACCCTTATGGGCAAACCATTCCCATATCTTTCCATAAGCGGCAATTTGTGCCTTCATAAAAGCCGCTTTTTTTGACTGACCGGAAAATCCTTTAGCAACAAAAAAAAGAAGACCGGGTGATGTCTCTATTTGATGGGAAACCCATACCGGAGTCCGGGGGGAGGACTGCCATATAACTCCTCCGTTTTTATCATCAGGAAAACTTGCACACCCGGAAAGGAACGTCCATGTCAGACAGAAAGTGAAAAGGATAACAAGTTTTATGGATCTCAGAAAAACAATCGTCATAGAAGTCTTTTCAGGAAAGATCAACGGAAAAAAAATCATCTACTTCAAAAGGACCGTCCGAACCGGCGGGATAAAACATCGGATCGCGCTTCAATGAAAGAAATGGCTCCATGAACATCCAGGCTTTTTCCACTTCGTCGTTTCTGGCGAACAAGGTCGCATCACCCTTCATGACATCATAGATCAAACGAGAGTAGGCTTCCGGTGGATCTTCCGGATAAATCTGGCTATAGGCAAACGCCAAATCCGCCTGGTCAATCCGTAACGGTGATCCAGGTCTCTTGATTCCGAAGCGCAGGGATATACCCTCATTCGGCTGGATCGACAGGGTCAGGACATTCTCGGTATCATCGTGGCATCCGGCCAGTCGGAAGAGTGCAACGGGAGGCTTCCTGTAATGAAGCACGATTTCCGTAGCCTTTCGGCTCATTCGCTTTCCTGCCACGAGATGAAAGGGGACCCCTGCCCACCTCATATTCTGTATCTCAAGCTTCATCGCGGCATAGGTCTCAACAACCGAAAGTGGGTCAACCCCCTTTTCCTGGCGATATCCCATAACCGGGTCACCAAGAACCCCTCCTTCAGAATATTGACCAAACAAGACGGACTCGGAAGGTTTCTGACTACGCCACGGAACAAGGGCCCTCAAAACCTTGACTTTTTCATCTCTGATGCTGTCAGCGTCAAAGGAAACAGGAGGCTCCATCGCAGTCAGCGTCAACAACTGGAACAGATGGTTCTGGACCATATCCCTCAGGATTCCTGATTCCTCAAAATAAGCGCCTCTACCCTCTATTCCAATCGTCTCGAAGACCCTGATCTCGACACAACTGATAATCTCCCGGCTCCACAGAGCACCAAAAACGGGATTCGCCAATCGAAGGATCAAGATGTTCTGGACGGTTTCTTTTCCAAGATAATGATCTATGCGATGGACTTCCGACTCACGAAACACCTTGAGGACTGCAACATTGAGTGCTTTCGCAGAAACAAGATCATGGCCAAAAGGCTTTTCCACGACCAGTCTTCTGAATCCCGCCTTGGGAAAAGAGTCCAGTCGAGGACGGATACGGCCAATCTGTTCAACGATTGGAATAAAAAAACTCGGCGGAGTAGCCAGATAAAACAGGATATTACCATTGGTCGCCTCTAAAAGCCCCGGGTCCGTGAGGTATTCAGCCAAATGGTCAAAGTCTTCGGACTTTTCAAAAGACAATGGGAAGTAATGGATCCTTTCAAGAAAATCCCTCAGATCATCCGGCTCATCTTTTTCATCTTCAGGCAAATGTCTTGAAAAGGCCCGGATACCATCGACCGCTTCCTTCCGGAACATCTGTGTTGTTTTTTCTTTCCTCGCAATACCAATAATTTTTGTTTTTGGATGAAGATCCCCCTTGCGGTGAAGTTCATACAGGGCTGGCAACAGCTTTCTATGAGTCAGATCCCCTGATGCGCCAAAAACAAGAAAAAGAAGGGGTGGTGGAGAATGAGGTCCATCCCCCCTGGATTCGATGTCCCTCAAGACCAAAACCTCCCCCAAGAAATTTTGTTATTCCGAATAACGTCGGACTGAGACAGACAATATTGCCGGTAGAACAGAAACTATGAGCAGCATTCTCCTAAAACAATTCCTTGAACTGCTCCTTTATCCGGTTAATGATCGCCTCACGGGTAAATCCGAACTCCTTCATGAGAACCTCTCCCGGAGCGGATGCTCCGAAATCCGTCATACCGATGAGAAGATCCGACTCACTTGCGTACGGAGCCCATGAAAGGGGAGAAAGTGCCTCGACAAAAACACGTGGAATTCCCGTCCCCAGAACAGACCGCCGATACTCAAGCGGCTGATGGTCAAAGAGTGTCGTCGATGGCATGGAGACAACCCTGCTTCCGACACCATGTGCCAGGAGATCGTCCGATACGGACAGAAGAAGGGAGACTTCAGAGCCAGAACCGATCAGGACAATTTTCACTGGCAGGGATGTCTCCCTCAAAACATAGCCCCCTTTTCTGACACCTGCAGAGAGCTCCGCGTAGGAAATCTGTCCGAGAACAGGAAGCTTCTGCCTTGTCAGAACCAGGGAAAGAGGGCCGTCATGGCCACTCCAGAACCAGTCGAGGGCAGCCAGTGTCTCATTTGCATCGGCGGGACGGACAACCGTCATACGAGGTATCGAGCGAAGTCCGACAAGATGCTCCACCGGCTGGTGGGTCGGCCCATCCTCTCCCAATGCAATGCTGTCATGCGTCAAAACATAAAGGACAGGTTGCTTCATGAGGCTCGACAACCTCATTCCTCCCCTCATGTAGTCACTGAAGACCAGAAACGTCCCGCCATAAACCCTGAAATATC
Source organism: Nitrospirota bacterium (assembly GCA_021829515.1). Next base: position 27,790 of record JAKBPM010000006.1, read on the forward strand.
CCGTCAAAGCCAGTCCATTCATGATGGCAGACATACCATGCTCCCTGACTCCGAAATGGAGATTGGCTCCTGCCGGTGTCTCCGGTGAACAGGCTGGCTCTCCCTTGATCAGGGTATTGTTCGACGGCGCAAGATCAGCAGACCCACCGAAGAGTCCGGGCACCGACTTGAAGGCCCCCTGAAGGATTTCGCCAAAAGCCTGTCGCGTCGCCATTCCTTTGGGATCGGAAAGATAGGGTTTGACCTCTTTGAGAGGACCGTCAATCTTTTCCGAATGCCGCCATCGGTCGAGCTCTGCGGCTTCAGCAGGGAACGCCTTTGCATAGCGGACAGAAAGATCCACCCATGTCTTGTAAGAAGCGGCTCGCTTTCCTGTTTTTTCCAGAAAAGCCTGCCGAACATCATCTGGGACAAGAAAGGAAGGTTCCGTTGGCCATCCAAGGTTGATCTTTGTTTTTCGGACCTCCTCGGCACCAAAGGCACTTCCATGAGCATGCGCCGTATTTTCATAAGCTGGACTCCCAAAACCGATCAGGGTCCGGATTGAGACAAACTTGGGCCGATTGCGTTCATCTTCCGTCTGGAGAGACGGCTCAGTTGCCCAGGAAAGGGCTGAACGAACCTCTGCAAGGTTATTGCCATCGAGAACATGCTTCACAGCCCATCCCATCGAGGAATACCTTGCCGGAACATCTTCAGAAAACGCGAGGCTTGTCGAACCATCGATCGTAATATGGTTGTTGTCATAAAGGAGAATGACATTGGAGAGTTTTTGATGGCCTGCAAAAGAAGCTGCCTCCTGAGCAACACCTTCCATCATGCATCCATCTCCAGCGACGATGAAAACGCGGCTATCAAAAAGATCATAGCCCGGGCGATTAAATACGGCGGAGAGACGGCGAAGTCCCAGTGCCATTCCTATCCCCATGCCAACACCCTGCCCCAGAGGTCCCGTTGTTGCCTCAACTCCAATCGTATGCCCGTGTTCAGGATGACCGGGGGTCAGGCTTCCCCATTGCCGGAAGTTCTTCAGGTCGGACAGGGAAAGCCCATACCCTGTCAGGTGGAGAAGGGAGTACAGCAACATTGAAGCATGTCCGGCTGACAGGACAAATCGATCGCGGTTCGGCCACTCCGGATGTTCAGGATTGTGCCGAAGAAACTCCGTCCACAGGACGTATGCCGCGGAAGCAAAACCCATCGGGGTTCCAGGATGTCCGGAGTTTGCCGCCTCAACGGCATCCAGCGCAAGCATCCTGATGGTGTTGATGGACTTGAGCTCAAGGTTATCGTTATTAAGACGTCCTGCATCACCCATAATTAACACTCCTGTTCTGCAATGATTTCAAAAACCGGCCATATCACCGTGATCGAAGAAAACTCACAACAAATCGACCGGAACACATTATCGAAACTGATTGTTTATCGAAAGGAATTCAGACAAGAATCAGGACATTAGCTTGACCACACGAGCCAGATTTTCAGAAAGCGCCGACCTGTCGACCCAGAAGGTTGCGGCCTGGCCCAATTCCGCACGGAGTAAAAGGAGCTCCTGGACCGGTGAAGGCTTCATCCTGAGAAGAATATCATCAAGAACAGTCCTTTTCTCCTCTCCCATCACCAGAAAAATCAGGTGACGGGCATGGGCCAGCAAATGGTAGCCCATCGAGATCCGGGCTTCTCTTTCATTTGTCGCCGGAGCGCTCACAACAAGCTGATGGTGCTCAAGCTCAGGAAAGGTTCCGGGAAAAAGACTTGCGGTATGCCCATCAGGCCCAATCCCCAGAAAAACATAGTCCATTACAGGAAGATGGGGGCCGGGGGCTCCCATGACCTGCATGATTTCATGAGCGTATCTCAACGCTTCCTCGGATATGACCGACGCCTCCCCCATGATTCTGTGAATCCGGTGCGGAGAAATGCCCAGTGGATCCAGGAGAGTTTCCCTGATCATCCTGAAGTTGCTGCGGGGGTGAGTCGGTGGGACCATTCTCTCATCCCCCTCGAACCATTCAACCTTTCCAATCCAGTCTTCGCAGCCAACGGAGAGCAACTTTCCCATTTCTCCAAAAAGCCCTCGCGGAGAATTTCCCCCTGACAGGACAACAGCGGAGGTATTTCTGGACAAAACATCCTTCTTCAGGAGCTCCCTGAACAAAATAGCACCTTCCCTCGCCAGCTCATCCGGTGTGGACCAAACCATGAAAGAGGGAATCATCCCCGGATCCTGATGATCCTTTGCTGAATGCGTTGAATCAGAGCCTGCTGTCATGCCATTTTCCCCCCATATGAAAGGACATGGCGACTCGCATAGAAAGCAGAGCCGACAAGAGGAGCCTCGGGGTCCAGAATAATCCAGACCGGAACTTTAGCCAACAGCTCACTGTACCGTCCCTTTTCAACAAACCTCCTTCGGAAGATCCCGGACTCCAAAAGTGGCCTGATTCGGATCGGTATGCCACCGCCGAGGAAACATCCACCCCGTGCCAGAACCTTCAGCACCATATTCGATGCCTCCTGGGCGAGGATCTCGACAAACAGCTCTAGAGCCTTCAGACAGACCGGATTTTTCTCATCAATGGCTTTGTGCGAAATCTGAGCGGGAAGATCTGACGGTGGGTCGCCTTCCGGGATGGGAAGAGGACGGCTTCCTGAAGGGATATCCTTCGCCAGATAAGAATAGAGGCGAACAATACCCATTCCCGAGAGAAGCCTTTCAACACTCACGTGAGGAAACTCCTCCCACAGGTAATCAAGAATCCGTGACTGTTCCTTGTTGAATGGTGCCCAATCGGCATGTCCCCCTTCTGATGGTATGGCAAAGAAATCGCCATCCCTGCTACAAAGGACAGCCTCGCCCAGACCTGTCCCCGGAGCGACAAGAACCCTTGTTCCAGGCAAGCCCGCCTCACCATCCTGAACTGTTGCCAGGGGAATCAACGGATCACCACCAACGCTCCATGCCAGAGACTCAAGATCATTCAGGAGGAAAACGCTTCCCTCCGGAACAGAAACGAGTCGCTCAAGCGATTCCGCATCAACGATCCATGGGAGATTCGTTGTCCGGCAGATCCGGCCAACCACCGGTCCCGCCACGCCAAATGTCGCACCGACAATATTGGGATCTCCGGCAAGACGACCATGAACCCAGGCAAGATACTCCCGAACCATTGGCTCGAGAGTGTCATATCTTTTGCTGGGATACACCATAGGGTATAACGGTACAAAGTGCTCCCTGGAGCTTCTCTCCGCAAGGGAAAAAAGTGCCAGGGAAGTTTTCGTTCCGCCGATATCTCCCACAAGAACCAAAGGTTGTGCCATATCCAGCCCTCCACCTTCCGATACAGTGTTTTGACCGGTGCCTCTCGATCAGGGATTCCGTCTTCAAAGCCTCTTTTATCTTGACAGTCCCGATCAGGCCCTCATATGATACCTATACTGAGAATAGCCCTTTTGGTCGAGAAAGTCATTTCTTCCCGTGAAGGAAGACCTTTGGGGCCTCCTATATTCCTTTGACAGACAAACGATCGGAAAATAAAAATGGCAATATCCATCCACCAGGCCGTCAAGGTTGGTTCATATATTCTTAGCCAGAAACTGCGCGGACGCAGAAAGTTCCCTCTCGTACTGATGCTTGAACCTCTTTTCCGGTGCAACCTTGAGTGTGCCGGATGCGGAAAGATACAATATCCCGAGGAAATCCTGAACAAGAGGCTCTCTCCGGAGGAATGCTTCAGAGCCGTTGACGAGTGCGGCGCACCGGTCGTGACCATTGCCGGTGGAGAACCCCTCATCCATCAGGAAATCAGTGAGATCGTCGAAGGAATCGTCGCAAGAAAGAAGTTTGTTTACCTCTGTACCAACGCGATCCTGCTTGAAAAACATCTTCACCGGCTCAAACCTTCACCCTACCTGACCCTTTCGATCCATCTTGACGGATTGAAGGAAGACCACGACCGTCTCGTATGCCGAAACGGCATATTCGATGTTGCAGTCAGGGCAATCAAGGATGCCAAGTCAAAAGGGTTCAGGGTCACAACGAATTCGACGGTCTTTGAGGGGGAAAACCCGGAAGACCTTCACAGATTTTTTGATTTTGTCTCCACGCTCAAGACGGACGGGATGATGATTTCCCCTGGCTATTCCTATGCATGGGCCCCTGATCAGGCTCATTTTCTGAGACGGGAGAGGACCAAAGAGTTTTTCAAGAAAATCTTTGCTCCAATGCATGAAAAAGGAAACACAAAACAGTGGAACTTCAATCACAGCCCCTTTTACCTGGATTTTCTCGAAGGCGCAAGGGATTACGACTGTACTCCATGGGGGAGTCCGAACTATTCCGTTCTGGGGTGGCAAAAACCCTGCTATCTCTTGAACGATGGTTATGCTTCAAGCTTCAAGGAGCTTATGGATACCACCAACTGGGACCAGTACGGCCACAAAAGCGGTAATCCCAAATGCCAGGACTGCATGGTTCACTGCGGATTTGAGCCTTCCGCAGTATCAGATGCGACATCAAGTATCAAAAACACAATCCGTTCAATATCGAGTCTGATTCCTGCTGGATGAGCCCGGGGCTACCATCACTTTTGAAAATGACACAGAGCCGTCTCCGGGTGTCGCATGAAGGCGATTAGACTACATGATTCATCGGGAGATCCGTCGGCGCTCTCCCTCGACGATCTCCCCATCCCCGAAATCAGATCACCCGGGGATGTTCTCGTTCGTGTCCACGCAGCAGGCGTTAACCCCATTGACTTCAAGCTTCGGAAAAAAGGGTCCCTCTTTCCCGAGAACCTTCCTGCTGTGCCAGGATGTGAAGGGGCTGGAACCGTTGAAGCGGTTGGCAAGGGCGTAACATCATTTTCTCCTGGGGATCAGGTCTATTTCATGCACGGAGGATTTGGATTATCTCCCGGCTCATTTGCTGAATACACGATCGTTCCCGAAATTTCTCTTTGCAAAAAACCTTCCCTCCTCACAATGGAAGAGGCCGCATGCGTTCCCCTTACCTTGACCACCGCATGGGAGTCTCTTCATACAAGGGCACAGATTAAACAAACTGATACGGTTCTGATTCATGCCGGAACCGGGGGGGTGGGACAGATGGCAATCCGACTGGCCCATTCCGAAGGCGCACGGGTATTCACAACCGTCCGGGGAAACAAAAATAAACAGATTATCCTCTCTCAACAGGACGCCATCCCCATTTCATCAGAACATTTTGAAGAGGAATTTCTGGAAATCTCCAATGGACAACACCCAAACTTGATTCTGGACACACTTGGAGGCCCATTTACCTCAAGAAGTCTCGCATTTTTGGCGCCATATGGAAGAATGGTGACGCTGTTGGAAGAACCACTCTCAAATGAAGACTCCATTCATTCAAAAGTTAAAAATCTCACTCTTCACTGGATACAGGCACTCGCTCCAGGGATTTTCAACATTGAGTCGAAAAAAAGAGACCAGGCAGAAATCCTTCAAAAAGGTCAGGTCCTTGCGGATGCCGGAAAGATCTCAGTCAAAATCAGTCGCACCCTCTCGCTTGAAGATGTCGCGGAGGCAATAGACCTCGTGGAATTCGGGCATCCGTTTGGAAGGGTCGTCATCTCCATGGGGGTCAAGGAGGCTTTTGATTGGCAACATACGTCGTAGGAGACCTTCATGGACAGGTTCGCATCCTGGAGGGACTCCTTGAGAAAATCTCATTTTCTCCGGGCAAGGATCATCTTGTTGCCGTTGGAGATGTGATCGACCGGGGAGAAAATACAGGGGATCTGCTCCGTTTTTTATTTTCCGGAGCTCGGGACGGCTGGTTCAGCTCCGTCATGGGCAACCATGAAGAGGTTTTGCTTGGACATCTGAAAAATCCGAAAAGCCATCCGCTATGCACCGATCCCGAGTTCGGGGGAAAAAAAACCCTTGAAGCCCTCTCACGGAGTTCTGATAAGAAAGACCTCATTCACTGGATCAGCAGCTGGCCCCTGTTTATGGAAAAATCGGAATACATCATTGTTCACGGGGGATTGCCATCTGTTCAGGGGTCCAGGATGGGAGATACTGACCTTTGCAGCAAAAGGATGGAACCGATTACCGGCTACCACACATGTCTCTGGGTTCGGCCACCGAAGCTTTGTCCATCCTATGACGGGAGAATCGTTATTTCAGGTCATTCAATTGTTCCACAGGCGGGTCTGGTCCAGGACGGGATCATCCTTGTCGATACAGGATGTTACCGAACGGGAAAGCTCTCCACTATTCGCCTTGAGGATAGGTCCACATTCGAATACCAGGGATATCCCAGGTAGACATTCCTCCTAAAGAGAGCTCCTGGCTGCCTCAACCCCATTGGAAAATGTTTTCGAAACAGATATTCCTCCCAAATAATTTCCAGCCAAGAAAACGCCTTCAGGGGTAAGAGACCTTATCTTCTCAATCCTCAACGCATGTCCTGGGGAATATTGGGAAATCCCCTCAGCCCAACGCTGAATTCTGAAAAACTCCGGCTTGACTTTCAGTCCAAAAACAGCATTCAGCTCTCCAAGAATAATGGCCTCAAAGTCCTCGTCAAAGGACATTGCAATTTTTGGGCTGAGCATCCCGCCGGCGAAGACGGTCAAAAGGACCTTTCCTTCGGGCGAACGATTCGGGAAGAGATCCGAGCTCTGGATAATACCGAGAACTTTACGCTTTTCACTCGTAGGAAAAAGCACCCCGAAGCCGGGAGAATAACCTGGCAAAGCCTCCCGAGCAACACCAACGTAGGCAATAGCCACAGGAGCCATCGGAATCGAAAACAAGACAGAGGCAAGTTCAGGATGGTTCTTTTCAAGAATTCGCGCAGCATCTGAAGGAGATGTCGCCAATATCATTTTTTTACAAACGACCTCGATCGCCTCATCTTCCTGGAGAAGAACACACTTGAAGCCTCCGGAAGGCAGGCGATGCCATTCGGTCAACTCTGCATGAATCAGAGAGTCGTCATTTAAATACCCCGAAAATGCCCGCACCATCTCTCCGAGACCACCCGGAAAAGAATAGAGCCCTCCAGAAGGACCTGAAAGAGGCATTCCTTTTCTTCTTTTCGTCCTTGAAAGATGTATGGCCCCACGAATCAAGCCCCCATGCTCCTTCTCAAGTTTTGAGAGCAGAGGAAAGGCAGACTCGACCGAGAGTAGATCAGGATGAGATGCATATACCCCCTTGACGAAAGGGTCGATCAATTTCTCAAGGAATCCGTCACCTAAACGTCGGCGAACAAAATGACCGACTGTTTCATCTGAACCATCCGGCAAGCCTGAACCTTGAGGAATAAATAGCTCCTGAGCCACACGTATTTTTTCTCTGAGGGAAAAAAGGGGTGTCGTCAGGAAAGAAGAAGGGGATAATGGAGCGGGAAACAACTTTCCCCGAATCCAGACATACCTGTTTTGTGAATCGGGAGAAGCCTTTAAAAGATTGCCTGAGAGCCCAAGCTGGTCAAGCCAGACATTGATTGGATCTTCTGTCCCCAGCATCATTGAATTCGGCCCCATTTCAAGCAGGTAGCCGCTATCCTCAACCGTCCGGATCGCCCCCCCAAGATATCCACGTGCTTCAGCGAGAAGAACCTTCTTTCCCGACTTATGGAGCTCCATGGCTGCAGCGATACCCGATATTCCTCCTCCGACGACCAGAACGTCGCAATTTATACTCATACTCAATTTGAACCTGAAGATAGCGCTGGATCGGTTGTCCTTGAGGTAACCATAAACCGGAAAACATATTCCAGGAGCTCTATTTTGTGAAATGCATCCATCACATCCCTACCCCAAACCGTCAAACCGTGATGACGGATCAGAAATGCCGGAAGATGATTTTTACTCACCCGAACGGGATCAGAGAGGAGATCCTTCAGATCAAGAGCTATTCTGGAAACATCCAGATGATTCTCCAGGAGATCGATCCGATAGCCCACAGATGGGTCGATCACTCCGAATCCCTTGATCATTTCAAGGGGCGGCAAGAGAAGCGAGTGGTCAACTGCCCATTCCGATACGATATTCGACTCAACCGAATGGATGTGAAAAACGGCATTCGCATCATCCACACAGGCATAGACCGCCTGATGAATCGAGACCTCGGCCGATGGTCTTGGACGCTCAGAAGAATTCTCCGGCAATCTCCCCAATCCCCTGATAACGACCAGATCGTCTTCAGAAAGCAAACCTTTTGGGCGACCGCTTGCAGTAATCAAAAACGTATCGGGGGAAACCCTCACCGATAAATTTCCAGAAGTCCCGACCATCCACCCCTTCTGATAAAAATGGGCAGCAACCCTGATCAAGTCAGTCTTTTTAAGTTTCCAGTCAGGATCGTTCAAGAGATCTCCATTGAGGTTTGCAAATAAGGTTCTCCAAAATTCTGGACACATCAAAAAAATCCTCAAACGGAAAAAACGGAACATTCCGCTCTAAAAGATAGGAGGACAATCTTCCTCTGGAAATCACAAAATCACATCGGAGAGCCAGCTGCAAATCGGTTACAGAATCTCCGATGCAAACGGAACGGGCTCCCGGGAACTGGTCCAGAAGACGAACCTTTGAGACAAGCTCCGAGTCGCTTTGCAAAGGCGAGTCAACCTTCAAATAAGGGCCGGAATAGTCAACCGTCATCCCGTAAATGGACAAAACCCCTTCGGGTTTCTCTTTGAGTGCCGCCCGGACAAACTCCGACACCCCTCCGGTTACGATCAGAAAAGGAATCTGACACGAGGACATCATCCCAAGCATTTCATTGAAGCCTTTTCGAATGGGAGCCCTGGAAATCATTTCAAGCATTTCGGAATAATGAATGCTCTCGATGGATTCCATAATCGTGCGAACCCCCTCTTTAAGGGTCAGGCTCAAGTTGTACATTCTGGGAATAAGCTCCGATGAAAGGTCGGGGGCAAATCGAGTAAGGATTTCCACGAATGTCTCATCAAAGGTAATAGTTCCATCAAAATCGCAAAGGACGACCCACTTGTCCGACATCGTGTCCTAATCTCCCCTCTTTTGAAAAGGCAATGCAGACTCCTGCTTCCATCCGGCGTCTGACAATGCAGTTACGAATGCCCCTACACCGGCCGAAACCCCCTCCGGATGGTCCATGATCGCTGTACCCGCATTGATGATTATTTCTTTTCCGTACGTCTGGCACAAGGGAAGAACCGACAACGGGGTCACTCCACCGGAAGGGACGGGGAAAACCGAAGATCGATGAAGTGTATCGACCAGGTCGGACTCCTCTTCGGGGGAAACGGGAAAATTTCCGAAACGGGTGGGGAAAAGCACAGCATCCCCCCCGGCGTGGGCCATAAGAGTTCCAAGAACGACACGTGAAGAAAAACCGTGATCGGAGGGGCCGGTAAAAACACCCGACAGGGCCGGATGGCAAAAAATGGGAACATTGACGAGAGGATCCGCTGCCAACGCCTCCAAAACAGGATACCCGTAAGACAGAACGTTCAAAAGCAACGCATTCGCCCCTTCCGAAACAAGAACTCTCGCCTTTCGAAGAATCTCATCTGCGCGGCCAGAAAGATTGACTGCATAGAGAACCCTTCGTTTCTGAGTCCTCCAGATCTCATCGACAACAGTGCGCACAGTGGTAAGTCGATCAAGGGCTGAACACTCCGGTATATCCGGAAGGATCTCGTCATCCTTCATCAGGTCGATTCCGGAAAAAGCGGCTTCCCTGAAGATCTCGCCGTGTTCAGATGCTGTCAAACCGAGAGAAGGCTTGAAGATGGCCATTAAAAGCGGACGATCAAAGACTCCGAGAGAGCGACGGATTCCATCGATACCAAAAGCGGGGGGAACACCATAGCCCTCCGGGAGGACCAGATCGATCACTTTCATCGGAATCGCCATCGAGTACTTCCCCATGATGGCTGTGAGCAAGGATCCGGTTGAATCAGGACAGTTGGAGACGGGGTAGTCAATGACCGCCAGTCCCCCACCCGATTCATGAGGGACAAGATCGATAATCTCCGCCATATGACCGGAAAGACGATCTTTCCTGTCCTCGTACTTTGGACTCCATGTCCCGGCAGACTGCCCGACAGCAACCATCCTTGCCAGTTTTGCAAGATCTGTTCCTGCCGGGAACCGATAGGTCACTCGAATAATCAAGTCCCGGGCTTTCAAGAGATTCTGACCTTTGAAGCGGTATACTTGGGAACCCATCCCGATGTGTCCGAAAAATAACGGATCGCCTTGATTCGCCTGCTTTGCGTCAGCACAAACCAATGCTCCGTATTTTTGGGGATGCGAATGAAGTCTCCCTGCACCACTTTTAGCAGTGCCTGTTCCCCAGAGGGGAAAACAAAGCCAAATTCCCCTTCTCCATCAATGATATAGCGAACTTCCTCATCATCATGCGTGTGACAAGGAGCAAAACGGTCAAGAAGCTCATTGAGGCCAGGCGTCCCGGGATGAAGGACGATCAAGTCCCGGCTCTTCATATTCATCTCTTTTTGAAGCCGGAGAAAGGCCTCATCAAATCCTTTCAGGAGAGCCTCTTTCTCCGGCTCGTCCAGAGAAGGCTTTTCAAGAAGTGCTGAGACTTCAGGTGATTCCGGAATCGGCCATTTCGCAAGGTAAACGTCTATATTTTCAAGATAGGAGTTGATAGCAGCAGTATCTTCTGAAAACTGCCCGCCTGTCGTTGTCATGTAAGCCAAGCAATACCACCTTCCCTGGTTATCGAAAAAAGCAAACCAACCAATTAGTCAGATCCAGGCTTCACGATAGAACAATGGGGCAACCAGGCCCAAAGCGCCTGATTGCCCCATCCTGAACAAACACTGTCACCAAAACTACAATGAAGCAGCATGGTCCTTCAGATAACTCTTGATACCTGCTTCTGTCGCCTTGATGGCATCCTGCCCTTTTTGCCATCCGGCCGGGCAAACCTCACCATGTTCTTCATGAAACTTAAGCGCATCCACCATTCGCAGTGTTTCACCAATTTCCCTTCCAAGAGGCAGATCATTGACAAGCTGATGCCGGATCATCCCTTTCGCATCGATCAAAAAGGTGCCTCTTAACGCCACCTCATCGTTTAACAAAACCCCGTAGGCTCGAGAAACGGACTTGGAAAGATCCGCCACGATCGGAAATTTCACAGGGCCTATCCCACCCATGTCCACAGGTGTATTTCTCCATGCTACATGGGTAAAGACAGAGTCAACGCTGACACCGACAACCTTTACGCCACGTTTTTCAAATTCGGCAAGCCTATGATCAAAGGCAATGATTTCAGTGGGACACACAAAAGTAAAATCAAGCGGCCAAAAGAAAAGGACACCAATAGAACCCTTCAGGTACTGAGAAAAATGAAATTTTTCATTGATGGACCCATCACCCATAACCGCCTGAGCTGTAAAATCAGGCGCTGCAGTTCCGATCAGTTGAGACATTGAACCCTCCTCAGTCGTTAATCATGGCCAGTTTTAAAAGATTGTCAAAAACATTCAAACCAAACTGCAAAAACTATTTCATCGACATTTCATGCTTTGTCTCGCCTGTCAGTGCATTCAGAAACGCGACGAGATCCCTCTCATCCGATTTGGACAGATGGAGGGGGATCAAGAGGGCGTCTTTGGGATAAGCACTCTTCCCACCACCCTGATTGTAAAACTCAACAACATCCATCAAGGTTTTCACAGATCCATCATGCATATATGGAGCCGTAAGGGCAACATTCCTGAGCCCGGGAGTTCTGAAACGGCCTTTGTCGACAGGATCATGAGAAATCGCATACCGACCAACATCCTTTGATCCGGACACACCAAGGTTATGATATCCCTGATCGCTGAGCAATGCACCATTATGACACAAAACACATCTTCCCTTGCCCTTGAAAAGAGCAAAGCCACGCTTTTCCTGAGGCGTCAGAGCCGACTTGTTTCCCATCATGAACTGGTCATAGGCCGACATGGGTGTCACCAGAGTCCGCTCGTAGGCCGCAATAGCCTTGGCAATACGATCGATTGAAACCGGCCCGCCAAACACCTCCTGAAAAGCTCGGCGATAATGAGCCTTTTTTTCCAGTCTGCGAACAACACTTCTATTAGAAGTATTCGCCATCTCGACAGGATTGGTCAGTGGACCGATGGCCTGCTCCTCAAGACTGCCGGCACGACCGTCCCAGAACTGACGGGAAAAATAAGCAGCGTTTAATGCTGATGAAGCATTTCTGGTACCATGTTTTCCTCCGACTCCGATCGAAACAGGACGAGGATCGGCATAACCCCTGGAGGGAACATGGCAGGATGCGCAACTGATCCGGCCATTGGCCGAAAGATTCGGGTCAAAGAACAGTGTTTTTCCCAGCAGGACCTTCTGTGGTGTTTCAAGATTTCCTGACGGGATATCCGGATTAGGCGGAAGAGGAACCAACGCACCTGCAGCCCAGGAATATGGCAAAAAAACAAGGGAAGAAAAAAGGAATGTAAAAATCGTGAGAACCTTCAGGAAAGACAGACTGGAACGGGTCTTCATACTTCCTCCGGACAAGATCATTCATCAAGGTTTGGACAACAAAAACAGACTCTCTCGAAAGTCAGAAACACAATATCGAAAAGTCCTTCCGAGAAGATACAACAACCTGCCCTTACATTGAAATCAAGGGCTCGCTGACTAAAAGCTTCTCCATGGGAGAAAAAGCGTCCACTTCCGAGCCCAAGCCAGCCACCTTGAAAAAGGTACGACAGGGAGGACAGGATGATCCGGTTCACTTCATCAGACATTCTGCTTATAATATCGGGGAACAATACCGAAAAAAAAGAAGTAACCGGATTTTGCCGAAGAAAAAATAACCGGAGCGAGGTGTCTTCATCTTGAATGACCAGACTGAGATCAGCCCATCCGTCCAGAAGAAACATAAAATGACCTGGGTGATCTCCCTCCTTTTGGGAGGGCTGATCTCGGAAGCCGTCGGCTTTGTCCTCATCCGAAAAGGATTTGAACATTCTTCATCTTTCCATGCCTTTTTTTCGTCAACAGCCGTTAGTCATCTTGTCAAAACGATCATCACATCCCCGGCCATCTTATCCGGAACAGCCTTTGAAGCGGTCCATTTCGGATTTCTTCTTGAGCTTCTGTCATTATCCGATGTTTCTTTTATCATCCCACTCACATCTCTTGGCTATATTTTGACCCCGATTTTTGCTAATGCCTTTCTCCATGAGGCCATCCCTCCCCTGCGCTGGACAGGAATCACCCTCATCTGTGCTGGCGTAGTCGTTATCATGAGAAAATCTTGATTCCCCTTTCAAAGCTCATAAGCCTCCTTCCACACTGGCTGACACCCGCCTCCATTCTCGGCGAGCTCAGGAGAGTCAGTAATTACTGGAGCATTCTCATTATTTCAGCACTTATCGGAATTCTGACAGGATTTTTGGTCTCGATCACCGAAACTGTTGTCTATCACATGCTCTTTCTCACCCTTTACAACCACTTGTTCAAGAACTCCTGGGTCGTGATCCTGATTCCCATGATCGGAGTTCTCATGACCAGAGTCATCCTGCTTCAAGGCGGAATAGACGGGATGGGAGGAACGGAAGAGGTTGTCAAAAGCTACCATGAATTTCGGGGAAAGATCCGCCTGTCCAGCGTCCTTTACAAGATTCCAGCCTACATCTGCACTCTTGGATTCGGTGGAAGCGCCGGGATGGAAGGAATATCGACCTATATAGGAGGTGCCGTCAGCTCTCTCTCATCAAGGATCCTGAGTCTTCTCAACGTAACGGCCGAAGACCAGAGAGTCCTTCTTCTCGCAGGAGCGGGGGCGGGACTTTCCGCCATGTTCAAGGCACCTCTGACGGGAGCCATTTTCATGCTGCAGGTTCCTTTTCGTGGAGACCTCGCACCCAATGCCCTTTTGCCAACAGTTGTCGCTTCTGTTGCATCCTACCTCGCAATGGTTTCGGTCAAGGGGACTGCCCCTCTTTTTACAATGGCTGCAAAGACGCAGTTTCACACCAGGGATCTCATCATTGCGATTCTCATCGGTTCTCTCTGCGGTATTCTCGCAAGGCTCTTTTTAAAAGCCTACCGCACCACAAAGGTCTGGTTCCTTTCAGGCCCAGCCGTATTGTCATGGAAAAACTTCCTTGCGGCATCCATTCTGGGAATGACCGGATTTGTCGCCCAGAAACACTTTGGAGAAGCCCTTCCATTGGGACCAGGTTATTCATTTATCCAGCATCTCCTTTCAAACCATGAAACCTTTTCAAATCTTCTGCTTCTGCTCCTTTTGAAAACCATGGCGATTATCTTCACATTCTCGGCAGGTGGAATGGGTGGATCCTTTTTTCCTCTCCTCTGCCTGGGAGCCGCAACAGGGGGCCTGATTGCAAATATCGGATCCCTTGAACCTTTTGACTTTGGCGTCGTCATGGGCATGTCCTCATTTCTGGCTGCGGGCTATAAAACTCCGCTGGCATCGGTGGTCTTCATCGCCGAATCAACACACAGTTCGGCCTATCTCATCCCGGGGCTGATGGCAACGGTCTTTGCTTACGTCACCTCCGGAGCAACGTCTATCTCATCCCATCAGAGAGACCGGGAAGACATTCACCTCTCGAGACGATTTCACCTGAAAGTCCTCCAGGCGATGTCCAAAACAGTTATTGTTGTCCCCGCGGGAATTACCATCGGACAGTTTCGGGAAAACTTTCTGATGAGGTACTTTCATCGCACTTACCCTGTCCTGTCGAAAAACGGATCATTGGTCGGCATTGTATCAGTCCAGGATGTGGAGAAAATTCAGGTAGGGGACTGGGAAAAAGAGATTATCGATTCGGTCATGGTTACCAAGGTGATCACAGTCCGGGAGTCTGATACCATTCAAGATGCGATTGGAAGAATGAATCGGCATGACCTGGATTTCATTCCGGTCGTATCGGACCTTGACCCGCAGAAGGTTGTCGGTGGGCTTTCCAGAACAGATATTTTCCAGGGAGAGTGGGCATCAAGACTCTAGGAAAATCCCTGTCAGTCAGTCTTCTCGATAAATGATGGACTTTCAACAGTACCTAAGGAGCCAGAAAAATGGAAGCGATACAGCTACCACCAAGAACGATAAAAAGCTTTCACACCAAACGGATCAGGATAATCTTTGCCATATTCGTAGCGGTAACACTTTTTTTCACTGGAGCTGTCCTGCAAGACAGACAGGCGCTTGCCGGAGATTCCGTCTCGACGGGAATGCCCGCACCGGACTTTGTCGGGAAAGACCAGGATGGCGATATCCACAAGCTTTCCGATTATCGCAATCAATGGCTTGTTTTGTATTTCTTCCCTAAGGCTGACACACCTGGATGTACGACAGAAGCCTGTACATTCCGGGACGGGATCATGAAGCTAAAAAAGATAGGGGCAAGTGTCGTGGGCGTCAGCATGGACGACAGGGAAAGCCAGGAGCATTTTGCAAAAAAATACCATATTCCCTTTCCTCTTCTTGCGGACCATACTGGTGCAATAGCGAAGACTTATGGTGCTGCTGGGGGCTTTCTGGGATTCGATCACAGATACACATTTTTAATAGACCCTCAGGGAAGAGTTGCCAAACGATATCTTGATGTTGACCCTGACCGCCACGCCAAACAAGTTCTTGAGGACATAAAAAAACTAAAGTCCTCAAAAAAGAACGCTTGATCTCCTTGAACTATCCGTCCCGATTCATTAGAATGGTGGGGTAAAAAGTGCGCCTGTAGCTCAGTCCGGATAGAGCATCGGATTCCGGTTCCGAGTGCCGGGAGTTCAAATCTCTCCAGGCGCGCCATATTTAGCTTCAGTTTTTAAGACCATCCCCTCAAAAAATCAGCCTTCCCTTTGACAATTCTCGAATAAAACGCAAATCCAAATATCTAAAAACTTAACTTTTACCGAGCGTTGACGTCTGAGCATCAGACATTTGTCACCTTTTCAACCTCCAATTACGATTCGGAAATTCTGGAGATGGTAAAGGCCAATAGGACCTCCGGCAACATTGTCTCCCTTTTTAGATCCTGTCCATCCCAAGCCCTCTTTAGATAAATTCAGTGTCAGGGTACAATTCGGAACCCGCAGAAGATTCAGCGCCTGAAAGAACATGATTATTCCAAACCTCTGGAGATTGCTTTGACAAGTCGTTACTGGAGTCCATTGATCAATAGACTGACCCCCTATATTCCGGGAGAACAGCCAAAACAGCAAAATTTCATCAAGCTGAACACGAATGAAAATCCATACCCCCCTTCCCCGAAGGTCAAAGAAGCGATGATCGCTGAAATGGAACGTCTGCGTTTATATCCGGACCCAAACGCAGACGTTCTGAAAGAAGCTGTCTCGGCTTTTTACGAAATTCCGGTGGATCACATATTTGTCGGAGGCAATGGTTCCGATGAAATACTGGCTCATATTTTTCAAGGACTTCTAAAACACGACCTTCCAATCCTTTTCCCCGACATCACCTACAGCTTTTATCCGGTCTACTGCTTACTCTATGATGTTTCATTCGAGAAAATTCCGCTTGGGGATGACTTTCAGATTAAAATCGAGGACTATTTCCGGACGAATGGAGGGATTATCTTCCCCAACCCAAACGCGCCGACCGGATGCCTTCGCCCGACATCCGAGATCCGGGAGCTTCTTTCAAAAAACCGGGATTCGGTCATTGTAATCGATGAAGCCTATATCGATTTTGGCGGAGAATCAGCAATTTCATTAATAAAAGATTTTGAGAATCTGCTGGTAGTCCAGACCCTTTCCAAGTCCCGATCCCTTGCCGGTCTCCGAGTCGGATTTGCAGTTGGCTCCCCATCCCTTATAGAAGGGCTTGAACGAATCAAAAACAGTTTCAACTCTTACCCACTCGACCGTTTGGCCATAACAGGCGCTACCGCATCGATTCTGGACAGGGACTATTTCGATCAAACCCGACAAAAGATCATTGCATCGAGAGAATTCATGTCCCAAAAGCTGCAGGATATGGGCTTTGTTGTACTTCCCTCAAAAGCCAATTTTCTTTTTGTCCGCCACCCGTATCACCAAGGAAAAAAACTCCAGCAGCTATTGCGGGAAAAAGGCATTCTGGTCAGACATTTTTCAGACCAGAAAATTGAACAATTCCTTCGCATAACGATTGGGACAGATCAAGAATGCCAAACTCTTCTAAAAACACTCCAGGAGATCCTGTACGACAGATAGCCCGAACAACAAGCCTCTTGGGCCTTCGGGCCCATCATGAAAAACCTCGCCCTCCCCACCAGAACAGGATCCACGTTCTTTATGGATAAGGGAAAAAAAATATCTTATGATCAGTGAATTCATCTCATGCCGGATTAAATCCCGATACAAACCAGTGACTTTCCCGGATCCCCAGACATCATAGCCTTGTGGCCTTAAAGCAGGAGCAGTCTTGATCACCGCAGTACTTATTTTTGTCTTGACCCTGATTTTTGTTCTTTGGCAACCTCGCGGACTCGGTATTGGATGGAGCGCCCTTGCGGGAGCCGGACTGGCTCTTCTTTTTGGAGTCGTTCAACCAAAAGACATCCACCTTGTCTGGTCAATCATCTGGGATCCCACAATCACCTTTATCGGGCTGATCGTCATTTCTCTTCTCCTTGATGAAGCCGGATTTTTTGCCTGGTGTGCAATCCATGTCGCAATTTGGGGAAAAGGAAATGGGACAAGACTTTTTCTTCTTATCATCTTGCTGGGGGCAAGCGTATCCGCTATTTTTGCAAATGACGGAACGGCCCTCATTCTGACACCCATTGTCCTTTCCGTTCTTTTTTCACTTGGATTTTCCCCAAAAGGTGCCATGGCCTTTATTCTTGCAACAGGATTTGTCGCTGACTCAACAAGTCTCCCCCTCGTCATATCAAATCTTGTCAATATTCTGTCAGCCGATTATTTTCATAAAAGCTTCGGTGAATATGCAAAAGTCATGATTCCTGTGAACTTCGCCGCATTGGGAGCAACACTTCTGACGTTGTGGATCTATTTCAGAAAATCTCTCCCTGCAACATACTCTGCGCTTGAGCTTCCCGATCCATCAACCAGAATCCATGACCGACTGCTCTTCAGGGCAACATTTCCACTACTGCTTCTTCTGCTAACAACTTACTTCATAACCGCAGGCAGCAGAATTCCGGTGTCAGTGGTCACAGGTATCGCCGCCATCATCTGGCTCGCAATCGCAGGAAGATGGTGGAAGGGAGGGCAAGGAGCTGTTATTCCAATCAAAAAGGTTTTAAAAGAAGCACCCTGGCAGATCGTCCTTTTCAGCCTGGGAATGTATCTTGTGGTCTATGGTTTGAAGAATCAGGGTCTCACCATGGAAGTAGGACGACTGCTCACTTCAATGGCAGCTGAAGGAAGTTTTGTATCCACCATTGGCAGTGGATTCATGTTTGCCTTCTTGTCTGCAGGAATGAATAACCTTCCGACCGTTTTGATCGGAGCCATTGGAATCCAGCAGGCATTGCACCTGTCCCCGCTTATCAAGGAAAGCATGATTTATGCGAATATTATCGGCTGCGATCTTGGTCCTAAAATGACACCGATTGGCAGTCTGGCAACACTTTTATGGCTTCATGTCCTGGAAAAAAAAGGGGAAAAGATTTCAACCGGGGAATACATCAAAGTAGGTGTCATCGTAACTGTTCCAGTCCTGTTTCTAACACTTTCTGCTCTCTATGGATGGCTTATTTTCCTGCATTTCTGAAAGATGTCAGGAATAACAATCTGGACCCCTGCACAGCCTGGCTGATGGGATCCAGATTGATCACTGATTGTTACTGAGTTTTGGTGGAACTGAGGGTACCGCCCCCCGAAGCCTTCAAACGCATGTACTCTTTCATGATACAAATATTCATTGCGATCGACAGCCCGGCCGATTTGGCTTTTTCCCAGCCCTCAGGACTTTCGATCCCTTCCTGGATCCAGACTTTGGATACCTTTGCCTGAATGGCTTCATCAATGACATTTGGAATATCTGCAGCTTTCCGGAACACGACAACAAGATCAGGCACTCCCGGCAACGAGAGAAGATCCGGGTAGCAGGGGACATGTCCAACTTCCTTTAAAAGCGGATTGACCGGCCAGACATCGTAACCATGATCCTTGAGATAACTGGTAACCGTAAGCGATGGACGCCCCAGCTTGTCGCTTATCCCCACAACAGCAATTGTCCTGGATGAGTCGAGCAAACCGGAAATTTGAGCATCTGTTAAATAAAATGGAGAAGATTTGTCCGGCATTATTACTCCTGGGAGAATGGTTTCCTGATTATATACATGATGGCACGGGAGACCCGGAGCGCCATCACATTTATCGACAACGGCCTTCTGGATTGATCCCGGGCATCAACTTCGATGATGATAATACGTGGAATAACTAAATGTCTGTCAAGGAACGGCTGGACCAGTGCAGGAGAAAACCCGTCAAATACAATACAGCAGTCTCCCTGATGGAATCGAAAAAACCGCCAACATGAAGAACATAGAAAAAGGGAAAAACAATCCATGAAAAAAGTATCACCGGCCGAGATTATTCCTAATGATCTTTACAGCCAGAAACGAGCGGAGTATAGAAAAAGTATTATTTCCATCAAGAAAGACCGGTCAATCAATCTCGGTCCCCTACTGCGAATCGTCTTTGAAAATCATGCAACGGTACTCTTTCAGATCCAGGAAATGCTTCTCGTGGAGGGAATCAGCGATCCCAAGAAGATCCAGGAAGAAGTTGACACCTACAATGAACTCATTCCCGGACCTTGCGAACTCAGCGCAGTGTTATTCATCGAAATCACCAGCGAAGACAAAATACAGGAAACACTTGAGAGACTTCGTGGTCTTGATCGACAGCCGTCTGTCCACCTTCTCTTCCCTTCCGGAAAAATCAGTGCCATTTTTGAATCAGACCGCTCTGATGATTCAAAAATGAGCTCAGTGCATTACATCAGATTTCCATTGGGTAATCAGGGTGCATCTCTCCTCAAAAACTTGAGTGAAGGCGAAAAGGTTTTCCTTTTATCTGACCATCCGGCCTACTCGGCAATGGTCCAGCTTCCAACACCTCTTATTTTAAGCTTGAGGAGCGATCTTGACTGAATACAAACACCATGGCGCCACAATGACCCACCTTGACGGAGACAGCATGACGCCTCTGCGCCCTGGCGTTCGGGAAGTCATGGCAGAAAGTCTTTTATCCTTGGCAAACCCTGATGCCCGATATGCCTCCGCACGACATTATGCAGAGTCACTTGAATCCTCCCGGGCGGAGGTGGCAAAGATGATCGGTGCCGAACCGTCTGAAATTTTTTTCACGTCATGCGCATCTGAAGCCAACACATGGGCCATCCTCGGGGCAGACCTTGGAAATACGGCTTCTTTTGCAAAACTTGTGGGAGGGAAAACCAACCACATATCGGCAATCAATGCCATGGCTGAAAGAGCCAGACGAGATCACCTGCCGTTTGAACTTTTACGGATCAAGTCTCAGGGACCTATTGAGATGATGAGTCAGGAAAACTCCCCACGCACACTCGCCTCTTTTACATGGGCCGATGCAGAAGTCGGCATCATCAGTCCGGTCCGGACAATCGGAGAAAGCATCCGCAACTCGGGGGGTGTTTTTCACATTGACTTTGTCACCGCCCAGAAAACGGAGCGGATCAAGATCAGGGAACTGCCCATTGACATGATGACGATCTCATCGGCATCAATGGGGGGACCTCCAGGAATCTCCGCCTTGTATGTTCGAAAAGGCATCAGGATCAAACCCCTGATCTTCGGGGGCTCACAGGAAAACGGCCGCCGTGGAGGTCTCATCCCCGTTTTTCTCGCCGAAGGCTGGAAAAAAGCCATTCAACACTGGAACGAGCATGTTGATGACGAAAGGGAAAAAATCGACAGCCTGACAAGGGATCTTTTCACATGGTTCAAAAATACGTTCCCACAGGGCGTTATACCAGCGCATGACGAACCACGAATTCCGGGGATTATCAATATGCTTGTTCCGGGAATCGATGGTCAGGCGGCCGTTTCCAAGCTTGATGCCAAAAATATCCAGACAGGAACAGGATCCTCATGCTCTTCACAATCATTGAAAGTCTCCCATGTCCTCAGAGCATTGGAGATTTCAGCCCTGTTGGGACAGGGATCGGTGGTTGTCTCACTGTCATGGAACACAGAACCTTCGGATATAAGGCGCTTTCAGGAGGTATTTCCATCCGTTGTTGAAGAACTAACCGCACTGTCACCCAAAAATCTGGGACATGCACGGAGGAGGGCTTAAGATGCAGGCGGCACTATTGACAGGTGGAACAGGATTTATCGGCCGGGCGTTGATGGGACAGTTGCGATCTGGCGGATTTACCGGACGCATTCGCCTTTTTTCCCGAAAAGAGCCCTCATTTCCCCTGCCTGCTGGGGTCGAGTCTTTTACCGGTGATATTTCCTCCACCGCCGACCTTTCTGCTGCCCTAGCCGGAGTCGACACCATTTTTCATCTGACCGGAATTCTTGCAGAGACCAGATCCCAAACTTATGAAAAAGTACACGTTCAGGGCACAAAAGCAATGTTGAAGGCAGCCAAGATGGCCGGAGTGGAAACCGTTATTGCGGTCTCTGCAATTGGCACATCCCACAGCGCTGCTTCCCGATACCATAAAACCAAAGCGATCATGGAAGACGAGATTCTTTCTTCAGGACTTGATGTTTCGATTGTCCGACCGAGTGTTGTTTTTGGAAGACAGGACAAATTCATCAACCTGTTTGCCGGTCTGGCGAGAGGACTGCATATTCTCCCTCTGATCGGGAGCGGAAAAAACCTCATCCACCCAGTATGGGTCGGTGATCTGGCCGCCACTCTTGCAACACTGTCCGCAGACAGAACCATCAAGCCAACCATTCTGGAAATCGGCGGACCAAGGATCTATACCTACAGGGAGCTGATGGAAACAATCAAGTCCTCATTAAAAGTGAAAGCATTCATTGTGTCACAGCCTCCATCAATGCTTTCCATTTCCGCTTTTTTTCAGGAAAAAATTCTTCCAGCCCCTTTTTTGACCAGAGAGATGATTCGCATGGCCCTGTCCGACAATATTGCGAAAGAAAACCACCTGGTAACGGTCTTTAAAATATCACCCTACCCGCTTGAAGCATATATTGAGTCAAATACCCGACCTTGATCCTGACGGAGAAGACTCGCCAACAACCTTGATGCTCATACCTCTTGTCCCGGTCGATCCCCATAAGAATCAACCAGATCCTTTTAATGGCGGCTCTTGAGAACCGGGTCTGACTGATGTAGAATACAATGAACTAAGGAGGGTTCTGATATGGAAACAAAAACGGAAAAACTGACGGTGAAGGCTTACCTGAAACCAACATGTGGCTGGAGTGGTGGTGTCAGGGCGGTTTTCAGAAAATATGATATTGAATTTGAAGATGTCAACATTCTTGCGGATCCAATGGCCTACTCGGAAATGGTTCGGAAATCCGGCCAGCGCATGTCCCCGACAGTGGAAGTTAATGGTAAGGTTCTTGCCGATGTAAGCGGTGAAGAAGTCGAGGCATATCTTCTTGCCAATCATCTTGTGAAGGCAGTAGAGACCACTGACAACACCCCTCTTGATAGAGGATGCGAAAGCCATTAAGAATCGCTGATTAGCTGCAATGACCATAGAAAAAAGATCATCGATAAAAAACGGAGGCCCATCAAGTGATGGGCCTCTTCTTGAGGGGGATTGGATTGGAAAATCAGCAGGTAGTTTTAGGTCATGTAGCAGGAACAAAATCGGATGTCAGTCTTTGGGTAAAAGTTCTGACCGCTGGCCTACTCGGGATATGGGTACCCGTGACCCTCTATTTACTCTTGTTCGCACCTCTTCCAATGGTTCATGATGCAGTCCATCCTGTTCGCCATGCATTCAGCTTTGTAATGTGTCACTAATCTCTCTCTGGCGCCTGTAGCTCAATCGGATAGAGCAACAGCCTTCTAAGCTGTAGGTCACTGGTTCGATTCCAGTCAGGCGCACCACATCTATCCTCTCAAAGAGGATCTTCTTCTTTTTCTACACTCAGACCACATAAAACCGCTAAAATCAAAGCAGATTACGAACCTCGTCTTACAAAAGAATTTCTCTGACAACCTGCTCTGTGCCTGTTAAACCATTCATCCCTCTCCTAATGAAAAACCGTCCAGGAGGGATACTCTGCCCCAAGCATGATAAAATCGCACACCAACAACGTTTTTATCGCATATCATCTCAAAAAATCCGCACAGAAGCCTTCAAATGATGTGACTCTAGTCAACAAGTGCCGTGAGTCGTGTCAATTTCATACTTGATCCATCCCACAGACCCCATGCCACCCAATCTGTATTCTGAAAGCACGCTGGAAACAGCGTCTAAGGAACAGCACAACGGAGTCATATCCATGGGGAGATGACTCTATCTGTTCCATAAACTTTCCCAACCTTAAAGCAAGGAGTGAAAGAATGAAAAAAGAATCAAAAAGATCCATTTCAGTCGCCATTGGAAATGCAGGAATGGCAACAGCTATAGTGGGAATTCTTGTTTCTGGAAATGCTTATGCCGCAACAACCGGAACTTCCAGTGGTACAAGTGTTGCCATACCGACAGTTGGCTCAACATCCTCAACAGCATCACCTTCTTCAGGAACCAGTGGAACAGTTGCGAGCACAACAGGTAGCACAACCTCCACTTCATCATCAGCATCGCCTTCATCATCAGTATCGCCGTCTCCCAGCACTCCTTCTGCTTCGTCGATAAAAGCAGATATCGCAAAAGACAAAAAGGATATTACCCTTGACAAAAAAGTTGCCACATACCTGCAAGTTGATATTCTCAGGAACAAGCTTGCATTACAAAAAATGATGAGCAAAGAGGATAAAACGCGAGACATGCTCAGAAGGCTTCAGGCTGATCTTCGCTCCAACATGAAAAAAGATGACAGGGATGATCAGAAAGCCGATATCCTTGCTGATAGAAAAGATATCGGAAAGCTCAAGGCTGATTTAAAAAAAGAACGACAATCAGTGATGAAAATGAAGTCGGAGATCAAAAAAGATGTTACCGAAAGGTCTGCCGATATCAAAGATATCATGAAGAATGAGAAAGATTATAAACTGGACGTAGCATCTCTCAAAAAATTGACATCAACACCGGTGACAACGACCTCCACGTCACCATCCACTTCCACTAAAACAGCGAGCAGCACCGGTTCTTCCTCCTCGGCTTCAACACCGGTGACGACTGCCTCCAGCTCGCCATCCACTTCCACTAAAACAGCGAGCAGCACCGGTTCTTCCTCCT
>JAKBPM010000031.1 GCA_021829515.1 Nitrospirota bacterium
CTCGAAGAGGTTGGAGATTACCCGGATCGGCTGATAGACCCGTTTGGTGGCCGAGAAGATATTCATTCTGGAGTATTGAGAGTTTTACACAGAAACTCTTTCCGGGATGATCCTACCCGAATGTTTCGGGGTTTTCGTCTGCTTTCCCGTTTTTCCTTTAAGTGGGAAGAAGGGACTCAATCGCTGCTCTCTGAAGGTGTTTCCCAAAAGAGCGTCCTCACGATTTCAGGAACTCGTATCCGAAAAGAGTTTGTCAGAATTTTTCTTGAAAAAGAACCTGTTGATGTCTTGAAGCGGATTTATCTGTCGGGATTGATGTGGTCCCTTTTTCCAAAAGCCATTTGGAGCCAAACTCTGGAGGGTTCTCTTCTGGAGGTTGTTTGGCTTGTTAAAATGCTTTTTGGGGGGAGCGTGTCTTCTCTTCTTCCCTTGAAGTGGTCCTTGCTCAGGGAGTGGTGTCATGGAGAAACCTTTTTTTATCTGCCCATTCTGAAGGAGCTTCCTTCGGAGGATCTGGAGTCTGGAATCCGGTTTTTCGGTTTGGAGGGAAAGGTAGGGAGCATCCTGAAGGATGTCATATCGGAGCCTTCCGTGTTTTCTGGAAAAGAGATGAACCCGGGCAAGTTTTTGAGGGTCATTTCCCAACATGTTGTTGAAACGGGCTCCCGGTACGGGTGGCTCATGCCCCAATCTCGAATGGACGATCGGAAGAATCTTTTGTCAAGGTTAAGTTCTTTTTCAGAAAATATTCTCAAGAGTTCGTTTATTTCCGGAGAGGATTTACTGCGGATGGGGATCCCTGGCGGGAAGCGGGTGGGTGAAATGCTCAAATCTGTTGATGAACGCGTGAGGGAAGGGAAAATTACCTCCCGGGAAGAAGCGCTCCAATGGGTCCGGAGTGAAATGCTCCGGACCTGAGCCTTGGGGGTGCTAGCGGATAGTGTGCTGAATGATTTTATTCAGGGATCCGTAACTTGCATCACCGGGAATAACCTTTGCGATTACACCTTTTTGATTGATGATTGCAACCCATGGTTCTCCATGAACGCGCCAGTCGTGGACAGTCTGCTGTTCCGAATCCTCATAGTCATCGATATGGATAAAAGCCATCCGGCTTCTGTAGAGATCCATCAATCCACCAATTAGTCGGGCTTCATGGACGCATGGCGTGCAATGGACCGGGGCTCCAAAAAAAATCAGGAACGGACGATGGTGGAACAGAGCATGGCTGACGCTTTCCCGGTGAAGATGGTCCGGCACATTCATCGTGCAGAGATCCGTGTAGCGTTCACCGATCCTGAGCACGGGATTGTGGCTGATGGGGGCCATTGTTCCTTCCTTCGGGAAGGAAAGAAACCAGTTGCACCCTCCGATCAAGAGGAAGCAGACAAACAGGAAACCCATTTTTTTCATCAGGATTCATCCTTTTTCACTGTAACGTCAGGTCACCCGATCCGGTGGAAAGACAGCCGGGAAGGGAACCCTTTTCCGGAAAATCAAATCTTTCTGATCTCCCCCTTCTCTGCTATAGTAGGCCACCAGAACAGTCAGATCAAATTCTCCCAAGATTGGGGAAGGTGAACTTGCTTGCCTTCTCAGGAAGTGTTTATGGGAACAGGGACTCTCCATGAGCCGTCTGAAGAGTCTAAAGACAACCATGATTTTGATCATTCCTTTCGTGTTTCCCAATCTCGGGATTGGTCGTGAATCCGAAACGGTATCCGG
Organism: Nitrospirota bacterium; assembly: GCA_021829515.1. The sequence continues at coordinate 1,726 of JAKBPM010000031.1, forward strand.
GGGCCAATGTTTCTTTCAACATTCGCAATCAAAAGACCAGTTACAACCCTGATTATCTTTATTGCGCTGATCTCATCGGGCCTATACTCCTATTTTTCCCTTGGGCGAAATCTTTTTCCCAGGGTGTCTTTCCCAATCCTTTCCGTGACGTATCTTCTGCCAGGTGTTTCTTCAAAGGTCCTTGAAAAGACAGTGGTTCCTCCGGTTGAGGAAGCCCTTTCAAGTCTTCCGGGTCTCAAGCATCTCCATGTGGTCAGCCTTTCCGGGGTGGTTTCCCTGACTGCAATTTTTTCGGAACATTCCGATCCCCGTCTGATTTACCCAAGACTTCAGGAAAAGGTTGAAAGTGTTTCACCAAGCCTCCCTTCTGGAACGGCTCCACCAATCATATCGGTCGTCAATCCGACCTCCTTGCCACTTTTATGGGTGATCCTCCCGATTCCGGACTCAATGGATTCTCGTGTCATAACGGATTGGGCGATGATGAATCTGGTCACCCCCATCAGAAAGCTTTCGGGGGTTGCAGATGTGAAGCCGATCTTTCCTGCAAGGGAGGTCCTTCATATCAGTTTGCACAGGAAGGAGCTCACAAAGTATCTGGTTCCGGTGACATCGGTCCTTGAATCCCTGAAAAAGGTCGGACTGTCCATTCCGGCAGGAACAATGACTTCCGGCAAGGAAGAAATAATGGTTGAAACACTCGATTCCGAGTCGACTGTGGCATCTCTTTCTTCCCTTCCTGTTCCGGATGGGAAAGGCAGGACGATTCCACTCTCAAGGATTGCGACCATTTCCATCGGTCCGGTCAGGGAAACCGAAATTTTCAGGATCGATGGAACGCGAGCCATCGGGTTGAGGATATTCAAGAAAAAGGGTGCTGATGGATTGTCCCTTTCCGGCAAGATCCGAAAGATCATACTGGATCGGAAAGCCGTTGCTGCCGTTTCTGGTGTAAATGGACAATCGATCGTCCTTGATCCCGTTATTCGCATGGACCGCTCGGAGATGATTCGGAAAAACAATCGGGAGCTTCTTGAAACGCTTCTCTTCGGTGGTGCTTTAACCGTATTGGTAATTTGGATCTTTTTAGGGAGCTTCAAGACAACAATGATTGCCTCCATTTCGATCCCATCATCGGTGATTGCGACATTTCTGATGATGAAAATGGCTCACTTCTCTCTTAATAATATGACAATGCTGGGACTCTCCCTGGTTGTCGGAATCCTGGTGGATGATGCGATTGTTGTCCTTGAGAATATTCACCGCCATGGGCAGATGGGGAAACCCTTTGATCAGGCTGTTTCAGATGGTGTCGGGGAAATCGGGATGGCGGTCATGGCGACCACTTTTTCCATCATTTCTGTCTTTGCCCCTGTTGCCTTCATGCATGGCATTATCGGAAAGTTCTTTTTCGAGTTTGGTCTGACCGTTTCCTTTGCGGTGCTTGTTTCCATGCTGGTTTCTCTAACCTTGATTCCTGTGATGATGAATTTTTCTTCCGGATCAGGGATGAAATCTGTTTCATCAAGAGTCCTTGATGGGAAAATGGATGCACTGATTTCAAAATATCGCGCCCTTTTGATAAAAGCTCTTGATCATCCCGGTTCTGTTGCCGGGGTGGGTTTCTTGTCGATTGCGCTTGCTGCGGGGATTCTCTATTTGTTGGGCGCTGATCTTGTCCCACGGACAGATGATGGAGCTTTTGTCGTGAGGATGACGGCGGGAGAGGCTTCTTCGATCGACTTTTCCAAAACAATTTTTAAGGATGTTGCTTCAAAAATCCGACAACAAAAAGGGATCGACTCTGTTTTTTACCAGATTGGAAATTCTTACGGTGGTTCGTCCAACAGAGGATATTTCTATGTATTGATGAAGCCATTGTCCATGAGGAAAACTTCGGAAGAAGACGCTATCGTTCATTTGAGGAAGCTTCTTCTGACCTACCCGGCCATTGATTTTTCGATAGATCATCTTTCACCTCTTGGTGGTAATGGAACGGATGTCCCAATTCAGATCATTCTTCAGGGACCGGACAGAAAGAGGCTGGCATCATTGGTTGAGAGCCTCCGTATGGACCTTGAAAAAACAAAGGGGTTTGTCGATATCACGACGCGGGAAGGTGAGCGACAGAAGCTTTTGGCTGTTGTCCCCAAGAAAAATCTTCCAGCCGGGAGTAGTGCAAGTGAATTGGGCGGAACTCTTCATCTTTATTTGGCAGGCATGGATACCGGATGGGCCAGAGTCGATGGCCGGACCATTCCCGTCCATCTATCCATGATTTCCAAGGATCTGAGTTCTCCTTCGGATCTGGAGTCCTTGCCGATGATGACCTCCACCGGAAAAGTCATCCTTTTGGGGGATATGGCAAGGGTGGAATCAGCTGTTCAGTTTAAAAGACGAGTTCGTGATGACCGGATGCCATCGGTGACCCTTGAATCCAATCTTTCGGGAAACATCCCTCTCAAGACGGCATTGGATGACATCACCCAATGGAAAAAAGATCATCTCCCCGGAAATTACCGTCTTCGTTTCGGGGGATCGGGAGATGTCATGAACAATGCGATCGGCTCTTTCATGATGGCTATTGGATTGGCCATTATCGCTGTCTTTATGGTGCTTGCCTCCCAGTTTGAAAGTTTTGTCCAGCCATTCATTATTACACTCTCGATTCCTGTCTCCTTGTCCGGAGCAGCGTTGGCTCTTTATCTGACAGGCAATTCCCTCAACATCATGAGTGCGATGGGGCTGATCATCCTCTTTGGACTTGTGGCAAAAAATGCAATACTGATGGTGGACTATACAAATACTTTGAGAAAAAGAGGCTATTCGCGAAGGGATGCGCTTTTGGCAGCCTGTCCTGTAAGGTTAAGGCCTATATTGATGACGACTGTTGCCATGGTCGCTGGGATGTCTCCAATGGCACTTGGTATCGGTTCCGGTGGTCCGTTGCGTGCTCCAATGGCACTGGTTGTTATGGGTGGATTGATCTCTTCCATGTTGCTGACATTGTTTATCGTTCCTGTTGCTTATGACTTTTTTGCCCGTTGGAATGTTTTTTCTCAAAAAAATGAAGTGAAGGACTAAACAGATTATTGATTGCCTTGGTGGAGGGTGTTTGAATGCGATTTCGTCCGGGAAGTGTGAAATGGAGTTTTTTTTCTGTTGCTTTTTTTGCCGGGATACTCTTCCTGTCCGGATGTCAGACGGTGAAAAAAACGACAACCCTGTCCTCTCTTGGTTTAACTCCGGACGCAGCACCAAACGGTGTTATCGTCAGGGTTATCAATCGGTTTTTCAATCCTAAAGTGATTCCCTACGAATTTCCTTACACGATTGCACTCGATCCATCCCATCCTTTTGTTGTCCACTGTGAGCATAATCGCGTTGTCAAGGTTCCGGATCAGTACAAGTCTGTCGTGATCCGTTTTATTGGCAGAAGCAATGGATATATTCAGGCTGTTGAGTTCAAGTGGACGGACTGGGAGGGGCATGTGACCCGGAGGTATTTTTTTCATCAGGATATTGACAAGTTTCTGCATGTTCTGTCACCTGTTCCGGTTAATTCGGCAAAAGGTTTTGGAATGGGGAACTATTTGAACGGGTGTACGGATCCCCTTTTGATCGTGACAGTCGATACCTATCCAGGGGTTGTCAACGAGTTCAATTTTCTTGGTGACTTTATCGAGAAAGTCCTGTACCCGCAGAATCCGCTGAAAGCGTTTTCTTTTGTCAGATTGTCAAAATAGGTTCAACTTTTTGAGAAGGGGCTTTTATGGGGGTTGATGGAAGGGAAAAGCGTTTTTCATATGAGGATATGACAGCATTGCTGGCAGAAAAAGGTTGCCGTCTGACAGAGCAGCGAGATATTATTTTGAAAGCAATCCTCTCTTTTCCTCTTACCTTTTCGCCCATGGATCTTGAAAAGCTTTTGATGGTCTCTGATCCGGCATTGGGACGTGCGACGATCTTTCGTGCCATTGACCTTTTTTTAGAGATGGGGATCCTTGAAAAAATCCACAGGGAATCGGGAGATGATGTCTATCTTGTGGGATCTGTTGGCCACCATCATCATTTGATATGTCGTGTTTGTGGTGAGATTCGTGACATTGACTCTTGCCCCTTTGAAGAGGGAATTCACGAAATTATGCGGCAGGCAGGTTACTCGGAAGGGTATCACCGGATTGAAATAGAGGGAATCTGTGGGGTTTGTAAAAAGGTTTCTGAAGAAAATCCGGAAGAACATTCTGGCCGATCAAGGGCCCATGGCGGTAAAGTGAGGCAATTCCATTGAGCCCAGATATAGTCCAAAAATCAGGAGTATGACAAGGCCAATAATCATGAGCGCACTATTTTTAAGAGGTTTTCTAGGGGTCGACATGATCAGGATTCTATGGGGTTTTGGTATGGGAGTCAAGCGAAAAAAACTGTTAGGATTTCGAGCTGTTTCCCTATCTGGTGTTTTGTCCATGCTGATTTTTTTTTCCGTTCTGGGATGTTCAACGGAAAGCACAGCTCCCATTAAGGTTTCAAAGATTACTCCCACCATCCTTCGCTTTGACGGAGATCCCGTTCCGACACTGATTCCTACGACCAATCTTTATATCTTTTTAAATTCTGACCGCCCCCTGTATTTTTCTGATGGGCAATATTTTCAATCATTCAAGGGACACTGGTTTTCTTCAAATGGGTTGGAAGGTCCATGGATGACTTGTGAGGAGATGGATCTTCCGGATCTCTTAAGAAGCGTTCCTCCTGAATATTACTATGACAACTTTCCCTCTCAGTTAAAAAAGGACCGATAATCCTGTCGAAAGAAAAAATCCCCTCCCATGGAGGTGGTATGGATATTGATTGCATTTCTTTTTCTTACCGGATCTTCTTTTTGATGTTATCCGGTAGAGTGTCGGATTCCCTCTGTTGTCTCATAGGGAAAACGTTTCCTTTTGTTATCGCACTTCTTTTGTTTTCATCCTGTACAACCCCATCGGCGGCTTCCCATCACACCGAAATGCGCTCCCTGCTCTTCCATAAAAAGTATTCAGCCCTGTTTTTATTATCCAGAAAAAATGCACTGAACGGGGACCCTGAGTCCGAGTTTATTCAGGGATACCTCAGGGAGTACGGGCTGGGAACATCTGTCAATCAGAAGAAGGCTGTCTTCTGGTATGAAAAAGCGGCATCTCACGGAAACAGGGAAGCGATGAATAACCTTGGTGTTTTATACAGCCATGGGTTGGGAGTCCGAAAAAGCAATCGTCAGGCCATTGAATGGTTTTCTCGTTCTGCCCGGTTAAAAAATCCCGCAGCCTATAATAATCTGGCTCTTCTCCTTGAAGAAAAAGGGGGGAGTCATGATAAACGGGAAGCCGCCCGCTATTTTCTTCTGTCGGCAAAAGGAGGAGATGCTGACGCGATGAATAATTTGGGCCTTGTTTATATGAGAGGGGATGGTGTCCCTGTCGACCGGGAAAAAGCTCGTTTCTGGTTTCAAAAGGCAGCGGATCATGGTCTTTTGGAAGCAAAAAAGAATATTGACTTCTTGAGGCCCCGCAGATCTCCTCCCTATGATCCAAAGCCGTCGATCGTGACTCCCGATGGCATCAATAGGACCCCAATAGAGTCCTGGATACAGAATCTTGATCCAGCGCAACAGGTCAAGGCTCACAAGAGCTGGGTCGCTGTCATTATTGGTGTTGACCACTATCTTCTCAAGGGCGTTCCTTCCGCAGAGTTTGCGGATAACGATGCGCGATCTATGGCCGCTTTCCTAAAAAAGATGGGTTGGTCGACGATTTTGCTTGAAAACGGGGATGCAAGCTATTTTGCAGTCAAAAACAGGATTCTGGTCTGGAAAGGATATCCTCTCCATCGTTTCCTGGTCTATTTTTCCGGACATGGCACACTGTCTTCTTCGGGGAGTCCTGGTTTGGCCCCTTCCGATATCCTTCCGACAGGGGAAGGGGCCATTCCATTAAAAACATTGAAAAACTGGATCAGCCAGTCTGCTGCACAAAAGAAGTATCTGATGGTTGATGCCTGCTTTTCCGGAGGAAAAAGATTCTTCTTTCCCAAAGGAACCAGACCGTTGATATCGGTTCGTCGCCAGTCCTCTGACCCGATTGATCTTCTGGAGTTTGATGCATCGCAAAGAAACCAGGAAAGTCATGTTGACCCTGTCGCGCACCATGGATTGTTTACGGAGATCTTTCTTGAAGCGGTCAGAAGGTATCTGCCTGATCCGAAGTGGAGCGATGTTTCCCGGGAGTTGCTCTCCCGATTGCCTTTTGAGGCCAGATCAAATGGATTTGATCAAACTCCCTCCATCCGGCCGTCTAACTCTCCGCTCCTTCCGGGATATATCGGCGCTCCGTAGAGGGGTTTCTCCGGTTCTTCGCAAGATCTGTCCTGATCAGATCGGTTCGGTAATCTTGAGTCGCCCCAAATGGTTTTCTTTTTTATTCCCATTTGGGTGGAATGGAAAGAGCCAAGACGGAGTCCGCGATTCTACCTCCCCCCATCTGATGAAAAGTCACAGGTTCCCGTTGGAATGGAATCTATGACTTTTCATGGGTTATTTTAAAAAAGTAACGGATCCAATAGAGTTTCCTCCAGCGTCTTCCCCTCCGACAAGCATGATCCTTCCATCAGGCAGAAGCGCTGCACCGAGCTCTTTCCTTTTTGTGATGTCAGGATGAACATTGCTGTTCCACTGATTTGTCATCGGATCGTAGATGTCGAGCTTGTCGAGAACGCCATTTCTGTTGAATCCGTCGGCCATGAGAACTTTTCCGTCCGGAAGGAGCAATGATGTTGCGTAGAGTCTGGGGGTTGGTGAAGGTCGAATGGATTTTCCCCACACTCGAGTCTTGGGATTGTAAAGATTTCCTGTTCCTGAGATTCCGTTTTCTCCTTCAAATCCTCCCATAAAAAGAACCAACCCGTTGTTCAGAAGAACTCCTGTGCCTCCCATTCTGCTTGTGGGTGCGGATGGAAGGGTTTTCCATTTTCCTGATCGGATGGAGTATTCCTCTGCCAATGAGAGGAATCCGGATTCAGACTGGCCACCAACCACGAGAACATTTCCATTGGGCAATGAAATGGCAACAGCCCCCATTCTCGAGACAGGATCCGGTAAGATTTTGTTCCAGGTTCCTGTTTTTGGTGTGTAGATAAAGGCTTCCCTGAGAATGCCCGTACTGTTGAACCCGCCGGAGACAAAAATCCTGTTCCCAGGCATGGATGCCGCGGCTGTATAGGAAACAGACAACGGATAGTCCGGAATGGTTTTTTCCCATTTGTTTTTTAAGGGGCTAAAGACTTCGACTGTCGGGACGATTCCAGCAGCGGCCTCTCCTCCGATGGAGACAACTCGACCATCCGAAAGCGTTACGAGGGCGCCGGAGTCTCTTGGAACCATAAGCGGAGGACCAGAGATTCTTTGTGTCCCAAGGGGAGGGGCATAACGGGCAAAGTCCATGATGATTTTTTTTGCCATCATTCGAGATCTCTTTTGATCGGGCGCGTCTGTTGCCTTGAGCAATCCACGGGAAAGATAGGAGGTCGCAAGGATAGCCGGAGACCATTGTCTGCATAGGGGGATCTTTTTGCCCCACTTCAAGCCATCGGCTTCCCCGTCAGAGAGGTCTTCGACAATTGCCCAGGCAAGCAGGCTTGATGGTGTTTCAGCGATGGAGATCTTTGATATGGCAAGGTCAATCAGAGACTCCGCCTTATTCTGTTTCTGCAGGGTTTTGAGGGTGATCAGAAGACCTGAGTGCTGTTCTTGTTCATGGAGATCCTTGAGCGTTGAAAGAACTCCGATTTGTCTTTTTTCTCCTGGTTTCTCGATCATTGCAGAAAGAAACGGCTGATGGTGTTTTGGTCGTTGAGAGCAGTCGGAAGGGACTCTTAATGGAAGAATGACCCTGGCAGGAAAAATGGACCGGGGGAGCTGTATTGAGAATTGTCCTTTCCCATCCAGTTTTCCCCGGATTTCTTCTGAGGCGATTTTTTTGTTTTTTGAGTTGGTTATGGGGCGAATAATCACTGGGCCGGATTGTTCAAGGAGCGTGCTTCCCAGAAGTGTGACCGTTTCTTCCGGAGTGGCAGTCTGATGCATGAGAATAATGGAGATTGGGATAAAAAAGAGAAATGGAATGCGAAAAAAACGGGTCATAGATGGCTCCGGCTCAGTCTGTTTATCCATGGAAAAAATTGGGACACAGTTTGGAACATCTTTATTGTTAGGGTGTTTTTGATCTGATTGAGAGTGATTATTGAATTCGATTCTATCTTTTGGTGCTGAATTTTGTCAAATAAGTGCCGCTGATGAAAGAGTGGTTACAAGCTTTTGTATTCGCCCCCTTCCAGAAGGATCCTGATCCTATCTCCTTTTTGGAGGTTCCAGAGTTTTTGGGCGGAGCCCTCCCGTTGAAAGATTTCAAGCCAGCCTGAGCTATTGATAAGAATCCCCAAATTACCAACCGGTACATCCTGGTAAAAACGGACATATGGAATAATCATCGGAGCATCAGGCAGGAGAATCCTTTCGGGTGGGGAACTGACATGGCATCCGAGAAGAATGTTTCCGAAGTGGTCCACGTTCCAGATCCGGCACATTCCGCTTGGAGTTGGATCAAATGATCTTGTTAACGCATCAGGATATAAAGGTGTTCCGAGATGGGTCCCTTTTTTGGCTTTTGCCTGCTGGATCAGTGCCCGGGCAAAAAGATCCCTTCCCTGAAAGGTTGGAGATCTTTCTTTTTCAGGTTGTCCCTCCAGATAAGGGATCCTTCTAAACGAGAGATTGGGGAACCATTCATTCATCAATGCCGGTAGCCCATTGTCGGGCAGGAAAATCCAGCCGAAGGGGGAGTGTATCTGAAGGGGAATCCTGTCTGATCCAACTCCGGGATCCACAATAACCAGATGAAAACTATCCTCAGGAAACCAGGTAATGGTGTCTTTTAAAAAAGGGAGGGCATTACATGGTTTGAAAACATCGAGCTCATGAGTCAGGTCAATTATGGAGGCATCCGGGATGGCTGAGAGGAGAACTCCTTTTATGGCTCCTACATAGGGATCCTTTGTTCCAAAATCCGTCGACAATGTAATGATCGGCTTCAATGGTTCCTCACTGATAATCGCCTCTTGAAAAGAAAGTACATAAAAGTTGTCAGTATGATACCGGAGGCAAACCCTTCCCAGAAAGCCTGGGTGTTTCCTTTCAGGATGAATCCGGAGAATCCTCCAAGAAAGGAGATGTTGAGAAATTCGGAGCGGATTCCTGATGATAGGTTTGCTCCCTCATTTTCGTCAAAGGGATGCAGAAATGTCCTTAAAGGATGGCTGTTGGGAATGAACCCGGGAACGTTTTTTCGGTATTTCTCGAACTCCGGGAAGTGTTTCAGGAGAAATTGGTCCTCATGGTTCGCCAGAAAAAAGATAAAAGGAATGGCAAAAAAAAGGATGATCCCGGCAGAAACGGGAGAGTTCATCGGGGCCAGTGAAAGCAGTATGAGCATTGAGCCCAGATGAATGGGGTGTCTGATCGATCCATATATTCCTCTTGTTTCGAGTGCGCGGGCTCTGGGCATTCCCCCCCAGACGGTCTCAGATCCCAGAATGGAGGATCCGGAGATCCTAAGCCAGAGTCCTGCTATATAAAAGCCCATCAACAAGGTATACGAAAGCCGGATGGCAGATGTGGAGGCGAGTCCCAGCTTGTTGAGAAGGAGGAAGATCACTGGATAGGGGTGCAACATGTTGATTTTCCATAGTCCGGCAAAAACAAGAATCAGGATTGGCACTCTCGCCCGGTAAAGGGTTTGGGATATCATTGTTTTCCCTGATATTTTTTTCTGTTCTTTGATCTTTTCATCAGTATTTCGCGCAGGATACCCTCTCCGGGATAGTCGTTTCATCAGGAGACGGGAGGAATGCGCTTCTCCTTATCATCTGTTAGAAATTGAGACAGGAAACAATGTTTCCTGTGATGGGTCTATGAAAAAATATTGAAGGTCAAACTGACCCCGACCAAAGAACAGGCCAAGTCTCTTCTGGAGACGGTCGAGAGCTTCAACGAGGCCTGCAACTGGATTTCCAGAAAGTCCTTCGAGGCCGGAACACCGTACCAGATGAAACTCCACCATCTGGTCTATTTTGAAGCGAAGGAGATGTTTCCCGCCCTCACCTCCCAGATGATCGTCCGGGCCATTGCCAGGGTCTCCGGCAGCTACAGGACGGAGAAGAAATCGCTCCACTTTTTCAA
>JAKBPM010000032.1 GCA_021829515.1 Nitrospirota bacterium
GCTATCTCATCGATGAAAAAGGCAACCGCTTTCTTGACGGGACAGCATCCCTCTGGGTCAACCTCCTTGGCCACAAAAACTCGGCGATCGATCAGGCCATTAGAAACCAGCTTGAACAATGGGCCCACTCTACATTTCTGGGACTTTCCCATGAACCCGGCATCCTCCTGGCAAAAGAACTGCTCGACATCGCTCCCAACGGTCTGACAAAGGTTTTTTTCTCCGACAATGGCTCCACGGCGGTGGAGGCCGCACTGAAACTTGCCTATCTCTCGACACCAAGAGGAGAAGAAAGCAGACGTCCATCCCGCTTCCTGTCCTTCTCTCAAGCCTACCATGGAGACACACTCGGAGCCGTCGGTGTGGGAGGAATCGACCGATTCCACCAGGAATTCGGACCGATTCTCGTCCCCTCCATCAAAGTTCCCGCCCCGGACTGTTTCCATTGCCCATCAGGTCTTAAAAAAGAGTCCTGCCATATGGAATGTTTCGATCTTTTCAAAACCATACTGACAGCTCATCGTGACGAAACCTGCGCCGTGATCTGCGAGCCCCTGCTTCAGGCTGCAGGCGGCATGATCGTCTGGCCGCCGGGATATCTCAAAAAGATTCGAGAATTGACCCTTGAACTCGACATTCCCCTGATTGCCGATGAAGTTGCAACCGGGTTCGGAAGAGCAGGAGCCATGTTTGCATGCGACCTCGAACAGGTCTCCCCCGACTTTCTCTGCCTGGGGAAAGGCTTGACCGGAGGCTACCTCCCGCTGGCAGCAACCCTCATGACAGATCGGGTTTATGAATCCGTCAAACAATCTCCCGGAGCCTTTTTTCATGGTCACAGCTTTACGGCCAACCCGCTCGGAGCCGCTGCCGCAAGAGCAACGCTCTCCCAACTGAAAGACTTGCAGGCAGTCAGGGACGTTCGGGAAAAAAATGCTGTTGCGACAAAGGTTTTCACCGAACTGGCAACCCGATATCCCGGGGTCAGAAATTTTCGGTCGCTCGGCCTCATCGTTGCCATGGACCTTTATGCTGGGGAGACACCCTTCTCATCTGATAAGATGGAGGCGCTCAGACAGCATTGCCATGAACGAGGGCTGATCATCCGTCCATTGGGGCATATTGCCTACCTGTTCCCCCCACTGTCCGTATCCATGGCAGAATGGACCGGGATGTGCCGGATCCTTGGGGAATCCATCATGGCCTGTTACACCAAACAATAGAATCGGAAAGGATTTTTCCTTGAAATCAATCTTCCAGAACGCCCCTTCAATGCCGCATGGACTGTCCAGACTGATATCCGGCCATACCAGAGCCTTCGCTGTCGGAACAGTCGTCTCGCTGGCAATGTTCACGCCCTTCAAGGTAGCGATGGCCTCACCCGATACCCAAACCCTTTCCTGGACCCTTGCCATATCCGACCAGAAGGGAAAAGACAAGCCCGTCACACAAACCATCACCTACCATATTACCCCAAATATGATGCGCATCGACCAGACGACCGCTTCCGGATCCCAGATCTTTATCTGGAGAACCGATGCAGGTCTGGTTTATGCCATTGATCCGGAAAAGAAGACCTATCACCAGGATACTCTCGACCATGTCCTGTCCTATCAGTCGATGTCGGACCTTCTCGGGAAACACTCGGGAAAGAATCCCGGAGACAAGATCCTGGAAAAACCACACACGGAAATGGTCTCGGGAATTGCCTGCACCGATGAAAAGCTCCTTCACAAATTCAGGGGCGTCGTCGTTGGCATGATCAATGGTGACCAGACCATTGAAATCTGCCGAACCCAAACCATTCCAGGAATCGAGATCCTGAAATCCTTTCAGAAAAACCTCGTATTGCTCGATCGGAAAATCGATAAAAAAGAGATCCGTCAAGACGAGTCGACAACCATCTCTCTCCTTGTCCACAAGGAAACGGCCTACAAAGCCGGCTTCATTTCCCGAATGCTAAACGCCATCGGACTTTATGACCTCTCAAAGGTTCCTGCCACAGAAGTCGAGGATTCAAGGATCTCAAATGTCAAGGTTGAGCCGGAAAGCACCAGCCAGTTCAACCTCCCCGATGGACTCAAAAGAGTCTTCCTTCCCGCAGGACCTGGTCCTCATTGACCAAGGAAGAATCTGGGCGGAGACCAACCCGCCCGATTTTTCTTCACAATCAGGGATCAGGACCAGCTTTCCTCAAATGGCGACACCTGAAAATGGCCAATCTCTTTCGGGCTCTCTACCCTGAAGGGTTTTATGTATCAATCGATCCAACGAACGCCGACCAATGCCAACATCAATTTCAGAAAGCAATCTTATCGGGCGGTGACTATATTTATGTGGGCGGAGGGGACGGTACGCTCAACCGGCTCTTGCCGGATCTGTTAGATGCAAAACTCCCCGTTGGCGTCTTGCCCATCGGTACAGGAAATCTTTTCGCAAGGTATGTACTTGGAATACAAAGCTCTTCCGACCTCTTGAAAACCCCGGAACACTATACAACCAAAGCCTTCTATCCCGGACTTTCCGACAATCGTCCTTTTGTTTTAATGGTCGGAACAGGACTTGATGGAGAGGCCATCCATCATCAATCGAACCGGGGAAAATATTGGCTGGGGAAATTTTCATACCCGTTGGAGATGTTTTTTGCGCTCATACGCGACAAGATGCCGGAACTTTTCATACGCTATGAAGACACAGAAGGAATCGTTCAAGAAAAAACCGCTCTATGGGCCATCGTTGCAAGATCCCCTTCCTACTTTCCCCTCTTTACAGTCAACCCAGATTGGGATCCATGGCAAAAAGCCTTATCGGTGACATTGATTCACGGAAGATCGAAAAAAGATATCTGGATTTCCTTAATAGAGATTTTGATGGGCAAAATCCCTTCGAAGCGGATCACGTTTGAAAAGACACGATCGGTTCAAATCAGGGGAGTTGCCCGAACACAGGCCGATGGGGAAGAGATCCCTCTTCCAGAGTGGACAAGTGTCTCAGAAAAAACGATTTTTTTTTCCACTAAATGATAATTTAGTCCGCCAGCCAAAATTTGAAAGGTTGACCTGCGCACTGCACAGTCAATTTCTAGCTGCTTTCAAGATGGATATACTGTACGTATATCCACCCACCATGGAGGTTTGCCATGACCTATGCGCGCGTATTTCAATCCGGCAATAGCCAAGCCGTACGTTTGCCGAAAGAATTCCGTTTTTCCACCGATCAAGTCGAAATCTTCAGGCGGGGGGATGAGGTTATCCTGCGCGAATACCCAAGCAGTGCGCTCGCCATTTTCGATGTTTTTGGTCAGTTGCCTAAAGATTTTATGTCGCAGGGACGGGCGGAGTCTCACCCGCAGGAAAGAGAGTCCTTCTGATGGCGGGACGTTACCTGCTGGACACGAATATCTGCATCTATATCGCCAGGCACAATCCGCCCGCCGTGCGAGAACGGTTTGCCTGGCATACGGCGGATGAGCTGGTCATGTCAGTGGTGACACTGGGAGAGTTGCGTTTCGGCGAGGAAAAAAGCCAATCGCGCGAACGCGCACTTGCCGTCATCTCGCAACTTGCATCGACCATGCAAATCGCGCCACTCACTGAGCCAGTCGTCGAACATTACGGCCAGATACGCGCCGCTCTGCAACAGGCGGGCTTCATGATCGGCAACAACGATCTTTGGCTGGTAGCGCATGCCAGAGCAGAGGGCTGGATACTGGTGACCAATAACGAACGAGAGTTCGCGCGGGTTGTTGGGTTGCAGGTGGAAAACTGGGCAGTCTGAGGGTAATGCGTAGTCAGGCGGATAATCAATCTGACCATACAGCAATTGAATTTTCCCTGGTGGTTCAGGCCAACAACTCTCCCGGATAAATCCGGGAGCAACCTGGCGTAAACCCATGATGTTTTCCGAGATTGATCAAAACAGATCGAGCTAAACGGAGGTTACTTCGGATTTTCCATCATGTCCGGAAGATACATCGGCGCCCTTCTCACCCAGTCGATCATGAAATCAATCGCCGCAGTCAAGTCTTCCTGAGACAGCTCCGGATAACACTCGGTTGTAATCCTCTCGGGCGTATATCCTTTTTTGAACAGCTCAAGAAAGACGGTAACCGGAATCTGCGTCCCGGCAATACAGGGAAGCCCCCTGGCAACCCGCGGGTTCATACTGATCTGTTTTGCCATTGACTGCCTCCATGGACTCTCCCACATCTAAGCGCTTTGCGCTGTAGAAGGGGTTTCTGGTCTCACGACTTTCATTTCCTCTTTCGCTGAGGATGCCCGATGGTACGGGTCCCACGTCCTCTCCGGAGGCTTTGACTTCGGACCGTTCCTGCCCTAGTGGAAACATTTTCTCATGTTTGGCAGGAAAAAAATAGACCGCCCGCTTGCCCCCATCTTGTCCTGCGGGCTAAGAAGGGGAATGAGCGGGCAAATGTTCAAGAAGAAAAAATCATTATTATTCCGGAGATGGAGCGGATCCCCTCCCCTACGTCCATGGAAGGCACGGATCAGCAAGCCCTCCTTTTTCAAGGTAGGGGTTCCGGTTGATCCTGCCTTGCCTCAAAAGCTCCAGTGCATTTCGATACACCGCTTCTGTCCTCATATTGCAGGTTTCGATGGAAAAAGCTTGATCCATTCTTTCCCGAATATAGTCCTTCCCCTGAAAGAAACTTCCACCCATCGACAAAAGAGAGGATACCTTTCTGGCAAATGCGGCGGGATCCTTGGGTGCCACAAGGTGCAGCCCCGGAAGGATATTGGCCATTTCGGGAATTCCTCCCACCCTGAAAGCGACTACTTCCTTTTTTGCCGCGATCGCTTCAAGGACCACCAGCGGAAAAGAGTCCCGGACCGAAGGAAGAACGACCAGATCCGCGATGGACAGGTAAGGTCCGGGATTTTGCGAACCCATAAAGTGAAGCCTTGAAAATCCGGCCTCTCCCAAAAGACGTCTGGCACGACCCTGCACTTCATCATATAACGGACCGGTACCCAAAAAAATCATGTGAAGATCCGGAAACTCTTCCAACAGGAGCACCAGCGCATCAAGCATCAGATGGTGGCCCTTGTCACGCTGAAAAATCCCGATCTGCAACAGAACTTTTTTTCCCGAGAGACCTTTTGCGATAGAAAGTTCTTGCCCCATGGATACAAATTCCCGGTCTTCTTCCTTGTCCTTCATGGCAATCCCCCGCGGGATCGTCACGACATGCCAGAATGGAATATTTTTTTCCATGAAAAAAATACGCAGGGATTCGCTCACGACAACAAGCCGGTCACAAAAGCTTCGAAAGGGAATCATGCTTCGTGGAACATTCAGGAGATGTCTTTGACGAATAACCAGCGGACGTCTTTCCCCAAGAGAGATCGCACTGACATAGCCCAGGAAAGAATCGATATAGCTCGTCGTTACCAGTACATCGATCCGTTCTTCCAGGATAAACTGTCGAAGTTTTGAAAAGCACGCCTGGTCAAAGTTGCTCTTCATCGAAAAAGCGACCGTTTCGGTCCTGGCGCGTGCCTCCTCAAAGAAGGGAGTTCCCGGCCGGGCACCCAGAATATATCTGTGGCCGCGGGAATTCATCCCCTTTGCCTCGGCAATATGGTCCCGCTCCTGCCCTCCATACCCGGTGGTGCAGTCAAGATGAAGAATGTTCAATGGACAGTCGTGGATCTCAAGAGGAGAGTTCGTCATTGGGCTATCCGGGCAAAAAGAGTCCAAGAGACAAATCGGGGAATCGACATTCTCCCCGAAATTGGCCTGCAGGGCAAAAGCATGGAAGAGACTTCCTGCTCCAGGATGTTCCTTCGCCTTACCGATCGTCCCCAGGCATACCCTGCCGAGCGGACAATGGAAGGCGTTTCGTCCCGATAGGCACCGAAAGGATAGCAGAACGAGCGAACGGGAGTTCCCAGGAGATCTTCAAGGTCGCACTTTGACCCGAAGATTTCATCCCTGGCTTCATCGGAAGAGATCCGCGAAAGGTCGGCATGGGTTCGGGTATGGCTCCCGATCTCAAAGCCCATCGATATCATCTCGCCCATCTCTTCTTTTCCCATGAGAGGATGCCCCCTCCAGACAGGATCGTCTGTCCAGTCCGAAACCCCACCCTTTTTTCCTGAAATACAGAAAATCGTGGCATGAAATCCAAACCCCTGAAGAATCGGCATCGCGTATCGATAGTTGTCCAAATATCCATCATCAAAAGTAATCGCCACATTTTTCTTCCCTGAAACCGGATGAAGGTGCCCATGACTCATGGCAAAATCAAGGGTCGTTCCCTGAAATCCTGCTTTTTCAAGAATCGACATCTGCCGGCGGAATCGCTCGGGCGTCACCCCGGCATGAGGCGATACAGACGGGTCGACCCGGTGATAGTAGAGAATGGGGGGAACCCGGACCCCCTCTTTGGTCTTCAAGATGGAACCCCCTGTGTCTTTTCGCCTGACCGCAGGTCGAGTTGTCGGGAAAGGGTCCTGATGACAGAGTCGACATCGATCCTTCGAAGACAATTGTCTATGCCCTGGCCACACCCCTCATGGGTGCATGGCGAGCAAGGCGGAGGATCATAGAGGGGAATGATCCTCCCTTTCGATATCGGTCCCCATACCGCGGGAGTTGTCGAGCCAAACAGGACAACACCATACAGACCCGATGCATCCGCAAGATGAAACGGGCCACTGTCATTTCCCAAAAAAAGCGCTGACGACTCCATCAGGGCATGCAAAAACGGAATGGACTCCTGGACGACCAAGAATCTGGTCTCTTTTTTAAACCCGCTGACAACCGACTCGATCAGCGTCTGGTCATCTTTTGAGCCGGAAACGGCAACAATGCCATTGTGAACCTCGGTCCACCAGTTTCCCACCCGCGAGAATCGGTCCGGTGGCCATCTTTTGTACCACTGACGGCCACCAGGGTGCATGACCAAAAGCTTTTCCCCTTCTCCTATCCCATTTTTGCTCTTCCATGACTGCACATCTTTTCTTGAAGCCGGCAAAGCAGAAAGGACAGGATCCGAGTGTTCAGGGAGAACGATTCCGGACTGGGCAAGGGAGTGTTCATACTGGACCATTACAGGGTCGGGACCGTGATTAAAGTCGACAGGGAAATAGAGTGCGTTTCCGGTGATGGAAGAGCGATCCGTTTTCCATCCGGAGATCACTTTTCTCGTGGCATTTGCAAATCTTGTCAAAAAACGGCTTCTGTCTGAAACAGTCCAGTCGATCCAGAGATCCCAGGTTCTTTCTTTTGAAAGCCTGAACATCTCGATGGATCCCCGGAGTTTACCCATCATGGACCTGTTGTCAAAGACAACAACTCTGACACCTTCCATCAGCGTCAGCGGATATTCCGTTCCAACATTGGCAACAACCGCGATTTGAATGCCGGGGAAAGCCAGACGAAGCTTCCTGATGACTGGGACAAGAAGAAGGACATCTCCCAGATATCGCATCTTCAAAATGACAGCGTTTTTCATCGAAGGATAATACCCAGCTCATCCCATGCAAGAAGAACTGTCTTGACATCAATAGATTTCATGCACTGGTTGTCGGGGCAAGAGGAGGAAAAGCTCTGGCAAGGACTGCAGGTCAGACCCTGTCTGACCATTCCGCCCCAAAAAGGCCGGTACGAAACATGATCTCCCGGTCCGAACAGGACAAGGGCCCTCTTTCCGATGGCCTGAGTCAGGTGGAGCGGCCCCGAATCATTTCCGATGGCGCCGGCTGAATGAGAGATGATTCCCTTGAGCGCCTTCAGGTCATTCTGGATAATACCCATAAATCGGGAGCGGTCCACTGCCCCGGAACTCTCAACGCCGCTGACGACAGCTCTGACCGCGGCTGCATCCTTTTCTCCTCCCAGAACAAGCAGAGGCGTGCCATTCTTCAGAAGCTCGAGGGAGAGAGCGACGTACCGATCGGCCGGCCAATTTTTTTCAAGAGCCCCCGATCCGGGAAAAAGAATAAGATAGGAGCCCCAAAAATGATCGCCGAATGCACCCAGAATCTGCCGTGCCGCCGCCTCGTTCTCGTTGGTTACGGTAAACCGGGGCATCGTTCTTTTGTTTTTGAAACCCAGCCGACTCATGACATGAAGAATCTGATCGGAAAGATGGGTCAGGTGATTGGGAACGACGACCTGATCTGTGTAAACAAGATGATCGACAACAGGGTTCCGGTGATCGGATGTCCCGACCCTTCGTTCTGCGCCGCTTGCCAGGATCAATGAGCGTGATCGCGGTCCCCGGGAAAAAAGATCGACGGCAACATCATAAGAGGCTTTTCGAATATTTGAGAGAAAGGACGCATAAGACCTGTAGTGAGACCATGAAGACTCGCCATCCGCTTTTTTTCTCCTTGGAAGGGGAATAACCCTCGTCAGATCGGGCTCATCAAGAAAAAGGGGAACATATGGCGCTTCCATTACATAATCGATCTCGGCATCGGGACAGGAATCCCTGATAGAGGAAATGGCCGGCTGCGTAAGAACCATATCGCCAAAAGCCCGCAATCCGACCAGGAGAACCTTCTTTTTTTTCGTCATTTCCAAAGTCGAAAACGAATGGGTGTCGCTCACGGCGATGAATGCGCACCTTTCGTTTGGGCTTCTTCGATCAGCATAATGGGAATATCCTCACGAATCGGATAGACCAGCTGACAGTTCGCACAAAAAAGGCCTGGAGGGGACATTTCTTCAGTCAGGTCTCCCTTGCACTTTGGACAGACCAGAATGGATTTCAAAAATGGGTCAAGTGCCATGATTTTCCTTTCCCGTTCATTCGAGAATGAAGTTTTGCGTTCATGAGTATCGTTTCAGAAAACGATCAGCCGTTTTCTGAAACGGATAAAAACCGGCTGACAGCCTCTTCAAAGGAAGAGACCCGAAATACAAGGTCATCCTGTTTGCCTGTTTCATCGGAAGTAATCCAGAAATTATGACATCCCAAAGACTTCCCGGCAAGAACATCCCCCTGGGAGTCCCCGACCATCATTGAAGAGGCAGGGTCTCCATGAAAAGCCTTCAAGGCCTCTTCAAGCATTCCGGGAAGGGGCTTCCGGCAGCCGCAGACCTTACGATAAGTATCCAGGGAAGCCTCTTCCAGATGAGGACAATAGAAAAATCCATCAATATGGGCGCCTTCTTTCTGAAGGAGCCCATTCATGTAATCATGCGTCTTCCGAACGAAGTCTTCATCAAAATACCCCCGGGCGACACCCGACTGGTTTGTCACAACCACAATCGGAATACACAGCTGGTTCAGGCGCCGGATCGCAGGGAGTACTCCAGGGAGGAACTCCACATCGGAAAGTTTTGAGAGATAGGGCACATGTGCGATCAGTGTCCCATCCCTGTCTGCAAGAACGATCGGTCTCTTTTCCAAAGCCTGACGGTCCCCTTTTATACTATCTCTTTTTTAGAAGTTCCGGATTTTTCTGCATCTGGATTTTACGCAAATCGTCAACGATCGGGCCATGAACCGTCTCCCATGCGAGTCCGGTCATGCACCGGTGATCGATCGGACACTCGCGGAGCAGACATGGAGCACAGGTGACATGATGGCTCTGAACGCGTATCGTTCCCCCTAGCGGTCCCGTTGCGACAGGATCTGTGGGACCAAAGAACACCGTTCCGGGAATCCCGAGCGCCGCTCCCATATGCATCATTCCCGAATCGTTTGTCAAAAGATAGTCGCATCCGGAAAGGATCGCAAGACTGTCCGGAAGAGAGGTTTTGCCCTGGAGAGGAAATATCTTCTCTTTGGGGAGAGCCTGCTCCAGCACATCAGCTTTTTCCCGATCTTTTCCTCCAGAAAACAGGATGATCCGGATGCCCGCATGATCCTCCAGCAAGCTTGAAAGCAGGGAAACAAAATAGGAAGAGGGCCAGGTTTTGGCACTGCCAAAAAAGGCCCCCGGATTCACGGCAATCAACATCTCATCACCGGCAAGATCTCCCAGATACCGCATCATGGCTTCATGTCTTCGGGATTCTGAAACGGAAAGTTTGGGGGGGAGAAAGGTCAAGTCATGAAAAACAGACTGGACCATCTCCTGATAATAGGTGACCTGGTGAAGATGGCGGCTTTGCCATGCGTTGTAGTCGAGTCGGCGGTTCAGGAAAAGAGATCGCCCTTCATTGGCATAACCGATTCTTTTTTGACACGGAACTCTCCATAGTTCATAAGCCGAGCGAAATGAGAGAGGGAAACAGAATCCCAGATCAAAAGAAGTCTTTTTAGACGATTTTTCTGGTTGATAAGGGATGAAATCCGAAAACTCGGAGAAGAGAGATGTGATGGATTCAGGTCCCATTAACGAGATCTCACATGCAGAAAGGCTTTTTGCGATTCCCTGAAGCGCCGATAATGAAATAACAGCATCGCCGATCCAGTTGGGAATTCGGACAATGATCCGCCGACCAGAATTTTCGCTCAAAACACCTCCGGAACAACTGTCATGATATCAAAAACATAATTCCACAGGTTCATCTCTTGAGCGAGACCATCCTTTACAGCTGGAAAAGACGCGAACCCCACTCCTCATTAACATAATCGGGGAGTGTAGACGCTACCCGGGCTTTAACGCCAAAAGCTCTTGGATAAAAACTTGAAGGTAAAAGGGTTCTGAAAAAGGTTTCCATGCTCTTTACATCCAAAAAATTCAGCATGAACGATTTTTTTATCAGCTCTTTTCCAAGAGCTTCTCCATTTTGAAAAGCGAGCACCTTGATCCCCGTTTCTCTAAGCCAGCGAGATTTAAGTTTTCTAAAGGATCTCTCAGAATTCCTGTTTCCGGGTAAATAATATTTCTCTTTCAGGACAGAAAAAAAGAGGTTGTGCTTTTCGATCAAGCCGATATCAAAAATTCTTCGAAGACTATCACTTGATGAATGTTGGCGATATTCAATCAATGCCTTTCCAACAATAAAAACTTTTCCCTTTTCATACATTCTGAAGGCAAAGTCTGTATCCTCGAGCCAAAATGGATTAAATCTTAAATCAAACATTCCTGTTTCTTGCACCGTTGATTTTCTGAAAAAAAAGGTCGATGTTTGCGGTTCAAAAAATGGCTCCGATTTCCATCGATCTGTTTTCCCAAACAAGATATTCCCCCAACGGGGAATTTCCGGTTTTGAATCTTTTACAACAACGGTCTTTCCATCGGGAGAGATCTCATCCTTCCATGCCCCTACCAACCGAATGCCAGAATCTTTGTTAATGGCATCGAGCTGCATTTTTAAGCGGTCGGGCTTCATCCGGTCATCACTGTCCAAAAAAGCAATATACTCCCCCACGCTCTCAAGGATTCCTCTGTTTCTGGCAGAAACAGCACCTGGGATACCCTCCTGAACAATTCTGACAACATCAGGAAATTTGCTTTTCCATGATTGAGCCACAGCTCTGGTTCCTGCTGTAGCCAAATTATCGACAAGGATAACCTCAAAATCTTTTTCCGTTTGGTTAAAAACGGATTCTAACGCTTCCGAAAGCTCAAATTCATAGCGAGTTATAGGGATCACAACAGAAATCAGGATTTTTTTCAAAATCTATCCATCCACAACAGTCTGAAAGTTAAAACAGTGAAAGCAGCATTGCGACAGCTGAGCGTCAGGCAATGCGACGCCAAGAAGTACTTCCCTGCTTGATTAAAAACTGTGACTGCTCCCGCCACTAAACCTGAGAAATGGTTGTCGTGGGGGCTTCCAGGGGCTAACCCCGAGACTCCAGCCCGAGTCTCAAAATATTCAGGGAGGCGTTGTGGTCCCGATCCTTTTCCATTCCACAGCACGGACAACGAT
>JAKBPM010000033.1 GCA_021829515.1 Nitrospirota bacterium
AAAAAACGACGAAAAAAAGGGACAGAAATCCTCCCTTTTTTACTCCTGGTTCAAGAGCTAAAAACGCACCTCCCACAGGCGCCATTAACCCGATCATGGGTGGCGCCATTAGGGCGATCCGTGACAAGTGGGCGCGCCGACTCGTTGGAGTTTTGAAACGGGCCTACCCCGATCCCCCCATGCCGGAGGATGAGCTTCCCCAGGGTCTCATCAGAGACTCTCCGGAATACCGTCTATTTCTCACGCTTGTCGTGGCGATCGACTATGGAAGAGATGCCGACAAGCTTTGGGCGACGGCTCGGCGTGCCCAGGAGAGTCCCGAAACACGATATCTGTTTCATCCCGAGGATCTTCTTCGGAGAACGCCACAGGTCATCGAACAGGATTTGCGTCAGTCCGGTCTTCTCTTGGGACCCCACGATCTCGGGACATGGATCACCCTTTCCCGGACGTTTCTCGAGCGATTCAAGGGAGATCCCCTGAACCTTCTTTTGGAGTGCAACATGGAGGGGCCCAGGATTCTCGACTGTCTTCGCCACCACCCGAGCGACTTTCCCTTCCTCAAAGGGCAGAAGATCGGAGCCCTTTGGCTTCGGATGCTTCGGGACAATGCGGGCCTCTTACTCAAAAATCTTGAAGAGGTTCCCATTCCCGTGGATGTTCATGTTCTTCGGGCGACTTTGTGCCTGGGGGTCATGATAGGAGACTATGAAGGGCCTCTCGATCCGCTCAAGGAAAGGGTGGCGGGGGTCTGGAGGATGGCGGTGAAAAATCAGCACACTGGGGAGGGGCCCAATTGTCGCCCTCTTGTCCCCCTCGATTTAGATGATGCCCTCTGGTCGCTCGGTCGGGCACATTGCCAAAAAAGACAGGGCGGGCCATCGAAACCCTCTTGCCCAGCCCATCCCGGATGTGCGGAAGGACGCATTTCCGTGATGAAGGATCGTGTGGTGGTGCATACAACAAATGGAGGCATCTTGACATGATTGATCATCCAACGGGCCCTCGGGCCGGACTCAAGATCCTTGGCATTCTCGGATGCACAATGACCAAGATTTGGGGTAGGTCTCCCACTCTTGGGCCGATGCCGGCAAAAGATGTCTATCAGGGGAAGAAGTTTCTTGCAGACCTCGAAAATGTTGAAGCCCTCACGATCCGCTGGATCATACTCTCAGCCAAGTATGGCTTCATGGACCCGGACTTTATCATTCCAGGTCCCTACGATGTGACATTTCACCCCCGGAGTGACTCCTCCGAGCCTCCGATTTCCATCTCGGCCCTCATGCGTCAGGTCCGGGACTTCGATCTCGGATCCTTTGATGTCGTTCGACTCTTTTCTAGCTGTGGATACTGCTATGAGAAAAAGGTGAGGGAGAGCTTCCATGAAATGCCGGTTCACTTCGAAAGGGTTGACCCGTAACCCAATCTCTTCAGAGAAAATGGTGGCTTGTGCTTTGTGGTGGAACGGGAAATAATTTTTGACAGCCACCCAAAGAGTTGAATGTAGGACTTTATGAAAGTTGACTGATCGAACATTGGAGGCATTATGGAAGGTGAGACTGTCCGGGTTGGTTATCTTCTTGCAAACACGCTCAAAGAACTTCAATCGCTCGGAGGAAGTTCGCGCCCTAAAGACCTTTTGGAGCGATTGGAGAAGCGTCTAGATCTTACTCCCTATGAAAATGAGGTTTATGAAAAGACAGGTCATAAACGCTGGCAGACATTTATACGTTACTACGCCATCGACTTGACAAAGAGCGGGCTTATTAAACGTTCACAAGGCATATGGACGTTAACCGATGAAGGTGAGAAAGCGATCAGTCTTCCGCCCGATCAGCTCATGAAAACGGTTCAAGCGGGTTATAAGGAGTGGAAAAACAAAAGAGATGCGCCCCTTCACCCCATCGATTCGGTTGAAAATGACCCAGATGTTGTTATTCGGGAGGTGAATTACCAGGAAGCAATCGAAAAAGCCCGCACCGAAATAGTGTCTCATATATTAAAGAAGAACCCTTATGAAATGCAGGATCTGACAGAATTTCTTTTGGTTGGAATGGGCTACTATGTTCCCTTCAACGCCCCGAAGGGAAAAGATGGTGGAATTGACCTTATTGCCTACCGAGATCCTTTGGGAACATTGTCTCCCCGAATAAAAGTTCAGGTTAAGCTAAAGTTCCTTAAAAAAATCCCTCCTAAAATGTGATTTTTTCTTGCATCCACAATTCATTGATTGAACTCATCCTCATGCAAATGTAGTCACTAATCGTATTGACATTCATGAGATAACATGATATTTTCTTGTCATGCCTAAGAGAAACGGACCATGTCACGTGGTCACAACCAGAAGAATCGTTGGAGACAAGGTCTACACGACCACCCTTCTGCGCCGGACCTATCGGGAAGGAGGGAAGGTCAAGAACGAGACCCTGGCGAACCTTTCCCATCTTCCCGCTCCTATCCTCGAGGTCGTGAAGGCCGGCCTGTCAGGAAAACCCGTGGGCGTGTTGGGAGACGATCTCACGTGCGTGCGCTCTCTCCCCCATGGACATGTGGCCGCGGTCCTGGGAACCATGCGTTCATCCGGCTTGACGACACTTCTGGGCTCACGGCGCACCCGACAGAGGGACCTCATGGAGGCCCTGATTGCCCACCGCCTGATTGCTCCCAGCTCAAAGCTCGGCCTGTCCCGGGCGCTCTCGCCCGAGACGGCCACCTCAACGCTCGGAGAGGTCCTGGAGATCCCGGGAGCCACCGAGGACGAATTGTATGGGGCCATGGATGCCCTTCTGGGACGTCAGAAGACCCTCGAGAAGGCTCTGGCCCAAAAACACCTCCAAGATGGCACCCTGGTCCTTTACGATGTGTCGTCGAGCTATTACACGGGAGAACACTGCGAGCTGGTCCGGTACGGGCATAATCGAGACGGCAAGAAACGCTTTCCCCAGATCGTCTACGGGCTTTTGTGCACCTCGGAGGGGTGTCCCGTCGCCATCGAGGTCTTCGAGGGGAATACGGCCGATCCTACGACGCTTTCCTCGCAGATTCAGAAGCTCAGGGAGCGCTTTGGTTTGTCACGGGTCGTTCTCGTGACCGACCGGGGGATCCTCACCCAGGTCCAGATCGACAAGGTCCGGGAGATCCCCGGATTCGACTGGATCACCGCGCTTCGGTCTCCTGCGATTGCCAAGCTCCGCGAACAGGGAGCGATCCAGCCCCAGCTCTTCGACGAGAAAAACCTGGCCGAGATCACCGCTCCCGACTTTCCGGGAGAGCGTTTGATCGTCTGTCGAAACCCGCTCCTGGCGGAGCGACGCGCCAGAAAACGGGAAGAGCTCCTTTGCGCCACAGAAAAAGACCTCAAAAAAATCGAAGAGGCCGTGCAACGCCCAAAGACGCCCTTGCGGGGCAAGGACAAGATCGCCTTGAGAGTCGGCAAGATTCTCGACCGACACCATGTGGGCAAGCATTTCACCCTGACCTTCGAAGACAACAGCTTTGTTTGGGAGCGAAAAGAGGACAAGATCCGGGAAGAGGCCGCACTCGACGGCCTTTATGTGATCCAGACCTCACTGCCCCAAAAAGAGATGGCGCCGGAAAAGACCGTGGCCTCGTACAAGTCGCTGTCTCATGTGGAGCGCGCCTTTCGAAGTCTCAAGACCGTGGATCTCGAGATCCGGCCGATCTATCATCGGATCTCGGATCGCGTGAAGAGCCATGTCTTCGTGTGCATGCTGGCCTATTATGTCGAATGGCAGATGAAACAGAAGCTGGCACCGATTCTTTTTGCCGAAGAGGATCGGGAGGAGGCCAACGAACGGCGTAAAGACATTGTGAGTCCGTCCGTTCCCTCGAAAAAGACTGCGAAGAAGGCGTTGACGCATCGCACGGAGGAGGATCTTCCTGTCCAGACGTTCGGAGGACTCATGGAAGACCTGGGAACACTTGTCAAGAACGTTATGCAGGCGGGGAAAGACGTAGCGACACGCTTCACCATGATGACCAATCCCACGCCGCTTCAACAGAAAGCCCTGGAATTGCTTGGAGTCTCTCAGAATATCTGAGGAAGCGTAGTCAGAATCTGCAAGCAAAAAAATGACAGAAAAGTCCTCTCTGTCGTACTTTTTTCTGTTTTTTCTTTTGGAAGTTTAGTTTAGTGAAACACAAAAGGAATCAAGGGGCAAGGACGGAAGGGATGAAAACTGGAAAGAGTGATGAATAAAGGAAAAGATGAAATACTGACAAAGGCGGAATACCAAAACATTATGGAACGGTATTCCGAAAATACCGAAACATACCTTGCTTCTTAATTTCACGAGGGAAACTACAAAAAACGAGAAAACGGTATTCCCTAAAGAAAACGGAAGAAAGTCACCTTATCGAATACGGGGCCATTAAAATGAAAAAATGAGGGTTCTGTCAGAAAAACGAGAAAACTCAAAAACACGCAAAAAACCAAAATACAGAAAAGTCGTCCTAGAGAAAACAGAACGCAAAACTTTGAGTATATAGTAGAAAATAGCTAGACAGGAAGATGACTTCTGCGAGATTTGAGAAAAGGCGTCCACAGGAGCAACCCTGACAAACGCCTCCCGAAAAAGGAACGTGATACTCAGAGTATCACGAATGATTTCCATTCAATAACAAGGACTTCATGTAAAATTACAGGAATTCCGCCACCACGACAGACAAGTTGATGCCATCAGAGAGAACCTAGCCCAAAGGTGACATCCCGAATCCCATGATCGGACACCCCCAGAAACAAACACAGGGTAGTAACACCCCAAAAAATTGAGCCTCTTGAAAAAGTTACCCGAGAGAATATCGGATAGTATTAATTAATTGCGACAGTGAACGCAAAAAGAACAGCCAAGGGAAGGGGGAAACATGGAAAAGGTTCATGCTCCATAGGTCTTTCTGCCGATGGGAAAATTCCTCTGGCCTGTGTGCTGAAAGGAGACTCGGTTTATGCGAGTCAGTCCGCTCCGTATCTCTTGAAGAGAGTGTGTGAACGGACGACATTCCTTTACGCCTTTGCCGATGCTGCCTACGATGCGAAAACGATCAAGGATCCATTTTTTCGGTCGTGCCTTCGATCCATACAGCGGTGCTCAGCCCTTCTTAGCGCCTTCAGCGCTACGCTCACGGCTACAATATCTGCGTTCGGCAGGGATCTCTTTCTTAAAATGGCCGCAACGGTTTACAGCGGCGTCAGTGACTCTTTCATCGTCCATAGGCAGTCTCCATTCGTGTCTTGCATCTTCACGTACATACCGCGTATCTCTAGCACAACTCCAATTATCGGGGGCGGGCCCGTTTTGCCGTCCTCCGTAGTGTATGCGTAATCGAGACTACAAGCGACGCGTGCGCCTACTTTGAGTTTCATGGGGGGGGCCATTCTATAGTCTTTACCCGGCGCACCGTTAGGAGCGCCGTCCCTTACTCGGGAGATTGGACAGGAATCGCGCCACCGTCGCCTTGTTCCTATCGGGAAGCATCTCGACTACGAAGCAGGCGGGGATGTTCGTGAAGACCGCCCGGGACCTCCGGATCAGATGCACCTCGTCGATCCCCAGGACCTCCGGAGTCTCGAACCGGAAGGAGTCCTTGAGACCCTGTGCGTAGTCGTCGAAGACCTTCCGGATGGTGATGGCCCCGACTCCCGTCTCTTCGGACAACTGGCTGAAGGGGTGGCGGAGGGATTTTTTCTCAAGCCATGTCTTGAGCCGGGTCGTCATGAGCCGCTTGTCGTCCACGGCGGGAAGGGGCTCATAGAACGTCCGCCCGCAGGACTTGCACCGAAAGCGACGGGTATCGACGGCGATCCCGACCCGTTTCCCGTGGATGGGGAGGTCCCTAATCCATTGCTCCCGTCGTCCGAAGCCGACCAGGGGACCGGATCCGCAATGAACGCACCGGTCGGTAGGAGAGACTGTCTCGGCCTTGATCTGGTAGTCCCCTTCGGCATCCTCGACCTGGAGGACGCGGTAGGAGGGAAGATTCAGGATGTCCAATGTTTTCAACTTTTATGCATAAATGAGGTTAATGCAAGCCTAATCCGTGTCTCGATATCAGATCTAGTACCTTGCCTCCCGGCACGAGGCTAATGGACGCATGTCTGTGAGCCAACGCGACCGGAACAATGGCACTCTGATACAGGTCGAATTCAAAATGTCTGATAAGATCAAAGGTGCGTCCAAGGTCTGGATAATTGGAAACATCGACCTTGTCCTTAGCGAATTGCTCTTTATTCTGTTTGTTGGGAAAGGGGTAAGGAACGCCTACCACAAAAATTTGACCCTTTTCGGTTTTAAAGATGAAATCCTGTCCATAATAAGTCTCGTCTCCAAAGTTTGGGGTTTTCGACGCGCTTGCACTGATATATTGCTTACGATATTCGTCATCGATCACCCTATACCTTCCGCTTCCGACAAATCGATTGATCGATCTTGAATGGTCCATAGCCATTCCTTCCTTTTGCAAACCAATGATGATCGGGACCCTTAACCCCATGGAAATCAGATCTTGGCTGATCCTATGGTAAAAACTCATTAATCTTTTTGAGATCCAAGCTGGCTGACCAAAAATGGCCAATGGACCATCAATAAAAAATGCCATTTTCGAGAGTGCGTTCGGCTGTTGTTCCAAGAGCATCCTGATCAGACTTGCCATGGTCAGATGCTCAATGGCATTCATAAATCTTGTTATTGGTGACGCATTGCTTCCAAAATCGCTTATCTCTTCGAAAAGTCTAAGACTATCCGTTGCGTAAACTGAAATCCCGCATCTTGGGCAATTTTGTACCGGATTATTTTGACGAAACTGAAACTCGTCTTCAGGTTGAAAATCGCACCCCGGACATTTTTTGACGGTCAAAAGCCCATTCGATATGGCGAACAATGTGTCTGCCACGCAATAGGGTCCAGACTTAGAAAAGTTTGTCCTCGCATCCGATAACTGCTCCCATACAGCCAGCCTGAATCCATCCTTGACGGTCGATGCTCCCTTATACCGAATGTTGCTTCCTGGAAGGGTGAATGCAATCGCATCGGCATTTCGGTGCAGAGAGGCGACCTTGAATGGGTCGACAAAGCGGATCCCTGGCTTGATCAAGCCGTCGTAATCAGCCATGTTGACAAGCATCAGACTCAACTTGATATAGCCTATCTGGGTGCTTGGAAATTTTCCATTGATTGGCTCCATGTACTGACTGGCATCTGAAGCGACAATCTTCTCGGGTGGAAGTCCGCCAAGAGGAGCGTCATGAAAAGTGGCAGCAATGCTTTCTCCTTCTTCCTCGGTTGGTTCATGGATGTAGTCGCAGGATGACAAAAAATTCCCAACATCTGGATTTTTGACCAGATCGATGTGACCACCTTTTCCTGCTTTCTGGTTCGAGTAGGGCATCTGTCACTCTTCTCTTTTAGCCTGAATCCGTTTTATTTCATCGATGAGCGAAGCAGGGGTAAAACGGTCTATTTGGGTGGGACTATAAATGGTGATGAAAGGGTTTTAATCCTTGCGAATCCAACATCCTGAGAGTTTTTTAGGGAATCATGAAAATCTGCAAAATCATAAAACTTGCCCAAAGCCCGTAATTCATCATCGTTATTTAGATGTGTCACGAACCAGTTTTCAGTATTGGCCATGATGTTCGGATGAATGGATGAAGGCTCCTGTGTCGCATACACAAATGCGATTCTCGCCTTGGCACCTTCCTTGGCAATACGTGGCCAGGTTGCGATCAGATCTTCCTTTTTGCCTATCAGGTTATGTGCCTCCTCTACATACATAACGATATTCTGCGGAGTCTTTCCCGCATTCATTTCAGTAAAGGCGAAATCGAAGATATGTCTTGCGATCCTTTCCGCCAAAACGGTCTTGACCGCCACAGGCCCGGCGAAAAGATCGAGAATAACGATTTTCCCGGAGAGAAGATGACCAAGAACCTCCACAACAACATCGGAGGATCTTTTTGGAGAATGATAAGGAACAAATGGAACGATCGCTCGATATCCACGAATCGAAGTTCCGGTAGTGTTTGCCCTAGCCAACACGTTCAGGTAAGCCTCTGTCACTGAATCAATCCATGGATTTCCGTTTGTTGTTGAAAGTCCAATAATAGGTTGCCGGCGGTCTTTCTGTAGATTTTTCATCTCGTAATTCAAATTTCTTGCAGCTACAAACCACTCCCTTGCTTCATCTAGTGACATGGAGACATAACCTTTTCCGGCTGGCTTAGGAGTGGGAATAGAAGGATTGGCCACGGCATCTAATACACCTTGATTGACAGGGAAGCGAACCCCGAATCCGGATGGAGGCTTGTAACCAGCTTCGTGAAGGATGCACTGAAAGATCACTTTTCTGACTTCCCATCTTTTGTGCGCGGATTGGTCTGTCGAGTCGGGCTCCTCAAGACTGCTATCCAGAAAGTGTTCGAGGTCTGTCTGGTTCCTATACGGATCATCTCGGGACAGTTTTGATATCAAGTTCAAGGCTTCCGCACTTTCTGTATAAAAATTGGTACGGAGATCCTCAAAACCGGGGGTATCAATGGCTCGATAACGCACACACTCGGTTCCAAACACCTCAGCAATCGAACTGCCGTCGTCCTGATGATTGGCGTTTGCATATTCGCCGTTGAGATCGAAAATGATTTGACCGACCTTGATGCTGTCCTTCATGGCTGCCATGTGGACAGACGCTACGGTGGTTTTGACTGTATTGGACTTTCCTGTCCGGGTCATTCCAAAAACAGCAGTGCGCCGTGACAGAAAATCCGATGGCTGAATCATGACCGGGACGAGGGTTTCTCCAAGTCCTCGGTGCATCCTGGCAGTCGACGTATAACGCACCGTTCCGATCCTTATGGAACCGGGAAGCCCTTTGAAGCCTGACTTCTCCGCTTCTTCCCGGGCCTTGTTCAATATTTCCGGGTTGATGTGATTCACGATCTGGCCCAATGCAGCGCCACGGGGTTTAAAAACCCTCAGTCGGGTTGAGGACATGAAATTCTCGATGTCGCTTCCCAATCTGGGGTTCCCGTTTTCCATGTAAAATGTTCCAAGAATCCGGCATTTCAAGCCACCATATTGCAGTTCGGAGTGGGTGATGGGGTCCATTCCATCGTGAGCGTCTTGAGTGAAGATTTCTTCAGGGGTTCTGCGTTGGTTGTGTTCGATGCGAGTCCGCAGAAGGTCAGCGTCCTGTGGAAGGTTTGTTTGGCCCAGAACGCGTAACAGAATCACTTCCCTATCGATTTCGTCTGAATCGGCAAACCTCTCTGGATCAAACGCAGACGCCACTAAAAAACTGTAATGTGGAATGCCGCCAACTTTGGCTTTCCAGGCATCGTTTGTCAGAATCAAGGCTTCGTTAAAATTCATCGAATAGACATAGCCAACAAGGTTCTGCTTGTAATCTCCAAGCAAGCCGATCAGAGGATTGGTGCTTGCCATAATTTGGTTGGCTATGTTCATTTTGATTTTCCTCCGAGAAGACATACGACATCAATCTCTTCAACCGCATTTGTCGATTTCACTCGTGTCCCCATCTGCTTGGCTTGCCTTAGACCAATATCGGAATCACCGGCACTCGAAACCGATTGAATATCCCAATCCGCTCCGCTTATTCTCAGAGAATTTCGAATGATGGTCTCCGGATCGCTTTTTCTGCTTCTTATCGCCCCAAAACGTATGACAAGTTTGGCGTTAGGCTTGGAACGAGCGGCGACCGATCTCCAAACCTTTGAAAGGGAAACAGTAAAATCCTCGACTGTCCCTTGAGATAATTGGGGGGTACTGTTGTAAACAGGTTTATCCGGACCCCCTAAAAACCAGTTTCTCAACCACTGATCCGATACATAGGTATCCATTCCGAAATAAGGTGGGGAAGTGATCGTTGCAGAAAAGCGTTTATCTTTGATTGGAGGATTCCTGGCATCACCAAGCAAAACTTCGCTTTTCGGCCCCGGAATAGCATTGGAAAAATACCGCTCTGCCCTTTCTTCAATGATTTCGAGAATGTCGACCTTTCGTGGCATAAGCCCATGAGTTTCCCAATATCGGACGGCATAATCCGGCTTTGGAGCAAATGTCCTCTGCATCTGATTGGAGAAATAGCTGTCTTTCCGCAAAGGCCTCGGGCCGTGTAATGAACCAAGAACAATGCCCGTAAGAGCATTGGCAATAGGTCCTTGTTTCATTCGAAGCCCAGATCTAATCCGAAGGATCTTCTCAAGAGTGGATGAATGATAGGCCAGGGACCAAAATTTACCGGCTGGTATCGGATCCGGATCGACTGTCTTAAGAATTCGTGAGGCCAGATCAACGATAGCACTGGAATTTGCATCTGAAAGTTTCGCATTGGAAATAGCCACAGCAACGGGATTAACATCCATGCCAACCGATTGGAGATTTAATATCCTGGCCGCAAAGTTTGTGGTTCCCCGACCACAGAACGGATCGTAAATCCAATCGGCATCATGGACGTTCTGTAGATGTTTTAAGGGAAATTCCAATGGAAACATGGTGAAATATGGACAAATCCCATTTAAGGCTAGTTCTGCTTTGGAAAAGTTAAGATTTTTGAAAGATGGATGGCCGTGGTGCTTGATGTTTCGGACCACAAAGACACTCATTTCCACCGCACGGGGAGAATTGAGAATCGTTGCGGCCATAATAGCCCCAAACTCAGTAAAAACATTTGGCAGGGCAGGAGAAAATTTGAGATATGAAAGGTGGTCACAATTTGTGACACCTCATTTTTTTCCTTTTCGGTCAATTGAAAAACAAAGTCTGGGGGGAATTTTTCTTTATTTCTTTTGACAGCTTGGTTGAAGACTTTAGTTGTGACACCGTATAGTTCGGCCAAATCGGAATCTATGATAACTTTTTGTCCACGAATGAGAAAAATCCGGGATGTGATGGATTCGACGGGAATTGGAGGAAGGGATTCGGGCATAAAATCCTCTTGTTTAGAGGGGTTTCAATCAGAAATCTGAGTTGAGGAATGGATTGTTTTTGAAACCAAAGAATCGCTCTCAGGCTTTAAAAGGGGTCAAATGAAATATCGACACCCTCCATATAGTTTTCCTGTTCGGAAAGAATGCGATCCCCACGGACAGACAAGGCCTTTTCGAGGATATCCCTCGCATTGTCTATCAGGTGTTTTGTTTCCAGCCTTTTAAGAAAGGATGCGGTCGAATAGACGACAACCCGATCCGGGAGTCTGACCAAAAAGTTCGTTTTTGTCACATCCGCGTCTTCAAAGAGAAGGATTCCTATCCTGTCGTTTGACTTTGCCAGTTCACGGGAGAGGATTTCGGAGGCGGATTCCTCACCACGCGACCGGCTTCGTGCCCTGGGGTTTGCATTGAGGAGAATTTCAAATTCGTCGAAGGTTTCCGTCGTCCCGACATAAACCTTCTCGGGTTCGTTTTTGCGAACCCAGTCCAGAATTTCCTGTGCGCCAGGCTTGTCGAGATGACGGGTCACTTCGAATCTCACCATATCCGGGATGACCACGCGCAATCCCGGCAAAAGCAGCGTATCGAGTGCTCCCGCTACCGCAAGAGTTACCAGAGGCCCGGCATCCGTCACTATGATGGAGGCCTCCGGAT
The DNA here is from genome assembly GCA_021829515.1 of Nitrospirota bacterium. The sequence continues at coordinate 11,618 of JAKBPM010000033.1, forward strand.
GCCCGGGATTCCCTGTTTTCATCAAAAAACCTCGTCCGCCAGTTTCTGCTGGGCATCGGTCCTTTTCGGTTCGACGGTCGGGTAAGGAAGGTTCCTTTTTCCAAGGCCTTCCAGAATATCTCCCCACCACCATTCCTCGCCTGTGGCT
>JAKBPM010000034.1 GCA_021829515.1 Nitrospirota bacterium
TGGCTCAGGAGCTTGTCGATATCGCTCCCAAGGGGTTGACAAGAGTCTTCTTTTCAGACAATGGCTCCACAGCGGTGGAAGCCGCCCTGAAACTTTCCTACCTCTCCCGATCCCCAAAAAATGGAAGCTCTACCCCATCGCGATTTCTCTCCTTTTCCCGAGGATACCACGGAGATACATTAGGAGCCGTGGGCGTTGGTGGCATCGACCTTTTTCATCAGGAGTTCGGACCACTTCTCACACCATCGATCAAAGTCCCCGCTCCGGATTGCTTTCGATGTCCGGTGGGTCTCCGGAAAGAATCCTGCCATCAGGAATGCTTTGATCTTTTCAAAGCATCCCTCACAACACATAAAGACGAGACGTGCGCCGTAATTTGCGAACCTGCGCTTCAGGCCGCCGGGGGAATGATTGTCTGGCCCCATGGGTATCTCTCAAAGATCCGAGCCCTTACCCAAGAGCTTGGCATCCCCTTGATTCTTGATGAAGTGGCGACCGGGTTCGGGAGAACGGGAGCCATGTTTGCCTCGGATCTTGAAGATGTTTCTCCGGATTTTTTATGCTTGGGGAAAGGGTTGACCGGGGGATATCTGCCCCTTGCCGCAACGCTGATGACCGAAGAGGTCTACCAAAGGGTCCGGGAGGCCCCAGGGGCTTTTTTTCACGGACACAGTTTCACGGCCAATCCCCTTGGAGCTGCCGCCGCCAGAGCCACACTTTCCCTTCTCAAAGACAACCGGCTCATCGATCAAGTTCATGAAAAAAACGCGATTGCCAGGACGATTTTAAACGATCTTCTCGTCGGCCTTCCGGGAGTCAAAAACTATCGATCCATCGGTCTGATCATCGCAGTCGACCTTTATGATGGGGAGATACCCACCTCATCTGATAAGATGGATGCACTCAGGCAACTTTGCCATGAACAGGGGATGATCATTCGCCCATTGGGAAATATTGCATACCTCTTTCCTCCCCTCTCGGTCTCCATGGAGGAATGGATGACAATGTGCCGGATTCTTGGAGAATCCATCGTGACATGTCAAACAAAACACCAGCATTGAAAGGATTTTCATTGAAACCAATATTTCCGCAAACGGCTTTTAAAACACAAGGACTCATCCCTCGGACCATCCGTTTTTCACGAATCATCGCCTTGGGAGCCCTCTTTTCTTTCGGAGCCTTTCTTCCCCTGAAAAAAGCGTATGCATCACCGGATGCCCAGACACTTTCATGGACGCTCAATATTTCCGATCAAAAGGGAAATGGAAAACCGGTTATCCAGACCATCACCTATCACATCACCCCAACCATGATGAGGATCGACCAGTCAACCGCCTCCGGATCCCAGATTTTCATCTGGAGAACCGATGCCGGACTGGTCTATGCGATCGACACGGCCAAAAAGACCTATCATCAGGATACTCTCGATCATGTCCTGTCCTATCAGACGATGTCCGATCTTCTCGGAAAACACTCCGGAAAGAATCCGGGAGACAAGGTTCTGGAAAAACCCCACACAGAGACAGTCTCAGGAGTCGCCTGCACCGATGAAAAACTCCTGCACAAATTCAGGGGCGTTGTCGTCGGGATGATCAATGGCGATCAAACCATTGAGATCTGCCGGACTGAGAGCATTCCTGGAATCGATCTTCTGAAAGCTTTCCAGAAAAACCTCGTCTTGCTCGACCGGAAAATCGATCCAAAAACCGTCCGGAAAGATGAGGCAACAACCATTTCCCTTCTCGTCCACAAAGAGACCGCCTATAAGGCGGGCTTCATTTCAAGAATGCTCAATGCTATCGGTCTGTACGATCTCTCCAAGGTTCCGGCGACCGAAGTGGAGGACTCCAGAATTTCCAATATCAAGGTCGAAGCAGAAAACACCAGCCAGTTCGACCTGCCAGATGGACTTAAAAGGGTCTTCCTTCCTGCAGGACCCGGACCTCATTGACCAACGAAAAAGTTGGGCGGAAGCCAATCCGCCCGATTTTTCTTCATAACATAACTTCCGGTCCCGCCCTTTTCAGATGGCGACATCCCAGAATGGCCAATCTCTTCCGGAATCTCTTCCCAAAAGGGATCCATATTCCCATTGATCCAACAACCTCCATGGAATGGCAAAAAGGTTTTCGTGCAGGTATTTCATCGGGATGCGACTATCTATACGTGGGAGGAGGAGATGGAACCCTCAACCGGCTTTTGCCGGATCTTCTGGATGCAAACCTTCCGGTCGGAATCCTGCCCATTGGAACAGGCAATCTTTTTTCCAGGTATGTTCTCGGAATCAAAAACCCGACCGACTTGCTGAAGAATCCGGAAAAGTACCCGACCAGATCCTTCGCGCCGGGGATTTCAGATGGGCGTCCCTTTGTATTGATGGTGGGAACGGGACTTGACGGTGAAGCCATTCATCATCAGTCAAGGCGGGGAAAGTATTGGCTGGGAAAATTGTCCTACCCACTGGAGATGTTTTTGTCTCTTCTGAACACTCCGGTACCCGAACTATCCGTTGAATATGAAGACACGGAAGGAGTTTTCCATCGAGAAACCGCACTCTGGGCCATTGTGGCGAAATCCCCTTCTTACTTTCCTCCTTTTACCATCAATCCGGGCTGGAATCCCTGGCAAAAGAATCTATCGGTGACATTGATTCGAGGACGATCGAAAATGGATCTCTGGATCGCCTTGACGGGGATCCTCGCCGGGAAAATCCCCTCCAGGCGCATCCTATTCGAAAAAGCACGTTCGGTCGGAATCAGGGGGACAGGGAGAAGTCAGGCCGACGGTGAGGAGATCTCCCTACCGGCTCTCATCACCGTCTCTGACCGGTCTGTCCTTTTTTCGATCCATCCCAAAACGGCTTCCTCATAACATCACGGCAAGGTCCAACCACCATGAATCTTACTTTGGATTTTCCATCATGTCGGGAAGATACATCGGAGCGCGTCTTACCCAATCGATCATAAAATCAATCGCTGCTGTCAGATCCTCCTCTGTCAGATCAGGGTAACACTCCGTCGTTATACGCTCAGGGGTATATCCTTTTTTAAAAAGCTCCAGAAAAACCGTAACGGGAATTTGTGTCCCGGCGATGCAGGGGAGTCCCCGGGCGATTCTCGGGTTCATCCGTATTTGTTTCGCCATATCCAATCTCCTTCAAGATAAAACATCGTTTATCCAGACACCGGCCTAAAGACACCCTACATTGGATGTCATGAGAGAAAGGGATCGGCCAGCCCACCCTTGGAAGCATAGGGGTTTTGAGCAATCTTTCCCTCTTTTAACAACAAGATGGCATTTCGGTAAATCATTTCGGTCCGGATATTGCAGGCTTCGATGGAAAACGCTCTCTCCACATAATTGCATGGATCCTCTTTCTTGAATACCTGGCGACCGGAAACAGACAACAGTGATGACACCTTTTGAGCAAGAGAGACAGGATCTTTTGGAGTCACCAGATGAATCCCGGGCAAAACATTTCCCATCTCCGGCAATCCCCCGACCCGGAAAGCAACCACTTCCTTTTTTGCCGAAATCGCCTCAAGCACCACCAGCGGAAAGGAATCCCTCACAGATGGAAGGAGAACCAGATCGGCAATGGCCAGATAGGGTCCGGGATCCTGCGAACCCATAAAATGAAGTCTTGCAAAACCGGACTCGCCCAATAGCCGACGGGCCCGATCCCGGACCTCTTCGAAAAGCGGCCCTATACCCAAAAAAACCATATGAAGCTCCGGGAATCGACGAAAAAGAATGACCAGCGCATCCAGCATCAGATGATGGCCTTTATCCCTTTGGAAAATGCCGATCTGCAGGAGAATCTTTTTCCCGACAAGTTTCTGGGCCAAATCGAGATTATGGCCCAAAACCGTGATTTCTTTCGCTTCCTTTTTTTCCTTGATGGCGATTCCCCGTGGAATGGTCACAACATGCCAGAAAGGAAGATTCTTTTCCAGAAAAAAAATCCTCAGGGCCTCGCTGACCACAACCAGACGATCACAAAACTGGCGAAAGGGGATCATGCTTTTGGGCACATTCAAAAGATGTCTCTGACGAATGACAAGGGGACGATTATTTCCAAGCGATGCCGCACTGACATACCCCAGAAAAGAATCGATATAGCTTGTCGTCACGAGAACATCGATTTTTTCACGAATCAGGTATTGGCGAAGATTGGAGAACGACTCGAGATCAAAGTTGCTTTTCATCGAAAACCCGACCGTCTCGGTCCGAGATCTGGCCTCCTCAAAAAAAGGCGTTCCGGGTCGGGCACCGATCACATAACGGTGGCCTCGGGAGTTCATCCCTTTGGCTTCTGCGATATGATCCCTCTCCTGCCCTCCATAACCGGTGGTGCAGTCGAGATGGAGTATATTCAAAGGTGCCGCTGTCGGTTCGCTGTACGATACATTCATCCGGTAATCCGTGTCAGAAGGGTCCATGAAAGGAAACGGGGAAGAGACATCCTTCCTGAAACAGGCCTGCAAGGCAGAAGCATCGAGGAGACCACCGGGGCAAGCGAACGTCTTGTGACGGATCTCCCCCAGGAATACCCTGCACTTCTCACAAGGGTGGGCGTTTCCTCCCTGTAGGCCCCAAAAGGATAGCAAAAGGAGCGGACAGGAACTCCCAGAAGCTCTTCAAGGTCGCTCTTGGAGTGGACGATCTCATCCCGGGCATCCGTTGATGAGAGCCGGGAAAGATCGACATGGGTTCTGGTGTGACTGCCGATTTCCAAGCCCAAGGAGGAAAGCTCCCTCATTTGAGGCGCATCCAAAAGAGGATGTCCTTTCCATATGGGATCCTCGGTCCAGTCGGAAATCCCGCCGATCTTTCCGGAGAGACAAAAAATGGTTGCCAGAAAACCAAACTCCTGGAGAATCGGCATCGCATATCGGTAGTTGTCCTGGTATCCATCGTCAAAGGTGATTGCGACGATCTTTTTGCCAGTGACCGGATCCGTATGGCCATTTTTCATTGCAAAATCAAGCGTCGTTCCCTGAAATCCAGCCTGTTTCAAAATGGAAAGCTGGCTTCGAAATTGATCCGGCGTCACTCCAGCGTGAGGAGAGAGGTCCGGATCAACCCGGTGATAGTAAAGAATCGGAGGAACAAACTTCCCTTCTTCCGTTTTCAAGATAGCGAAACCTCTTTCAAATGTTTTTCCCGAAGCTTCAGTTGCCTTGAAAGCCCTTCGATCACCTGATTGACTTCAATCCGGCGAAGGCAGTTATCCACCCCCTGGGAACAACCTTCATGGCTGCAGGGAGAACACGCGGGAGGATCGTAAAGGGTCAGAAGTCGCCCCGTTGACACAGGCCCCCACACTGCGGGAGTCGTTGAGCCAAACAGTCCGACTCCATACAGACCTGCTGCATCCGCCAGATGAAGCGGACCGCTGTCGTTTCCCAGAAACAGTGTCGATGATTCCATCAGTGCGTGTATAAAAGGAATCGATTCCTGAACGATCAGGAATCGGGTTTCCGGCTGAAAGCCGCTGGTAACGGAGAGAATCAACGTTTGATCTTCCCTTGTACCGATAATGACAACGACGCCTTTATGAACCTTGCTCCACCAGTTTCCGACCTGGGCCAATCTGTCTGGAGGCCACCTTTTGTACCACTCGCGCCCTCCGGGATGGATCAGCAAAATGGGAGTCTCCTGATCCAGCCTGTTTTCTTTTCTCCAAGTCTCTATTTCCATACGGGAAGACGCGGAGGAAGAGACAAGAGGGTCGGACGTGGCTGAAAGATGGACTCCGATCTTTCGAAGAGAGGACTCATACTGATTCATGACCGGATCGGGACCATGGTTGAAGTCGACTGGAACATAAATGGAGTTTTGGGAAGAAGGCCTTTCATCCGTTTTCCAGCCACAAGAAAGCTTTCGAGAGGCATCTGCCAGCCTTGAAAAGAGTCGGCTTCTATCAGAGACGGTCCAGTCAACCCACAAATCCCATTTCCGTTCGCGGGCAAGTCTGACCATGTCATAAGAGCTTTTCAGTTTCCCCCAAAAAGATCGGTTGTCAAAGACAACCACCCTGATCCCGGAAAGGTTCTTGAGGGGATACTCCGTCCCTCGATTGACAACGACCGTCAGGAAAATTCCCGGATAGGCAAGAAGAAGTTTTCTTAACGTCGGAACGAGAAGAAGGCTATCCCCCAGATAACGCATCCTCAGGATCACCATGCTGTCCATCAGAGTGGATTTTCCAATTCGTCCCATGCACAAAGAACAGAGTTTACGTCTATGGATTTCATGCACTGATTGTCGGGACAGAGCGATGAAAAGCTCTGGCACGGACTGCAGGCCAAACCTTTCCGGACCATTCCCCCGGAGAATGGTCGATAACTCACATGATCTCCGGGTCCAAAAAGGACAAGCGCCTTTTTTCCGATGGACTGGGTCAGGTGAAGAGGGCCGGAATCATTGCCGATCGCACCGGTCGACAAGGAAATGATTCCCTTTAAGGTATTCAGGTCATTCTGAACGATTCCCCTGAATCGGGAAAGATAAACTCCAGGCAAAGCCTCCAGTCCCCGAACGACGGATCCCACAGCATCGGAATCATTCTTTCCACCCAGAACCAGCAAGGGAAACCCCTTTCGCAAAAGCTCGAAGCCCAATTCGACATATCGGTCTGCCGGCCAGTTTTTTGTGGGGGATCCCGATCCCGGGAAAAGGATCATGAATTCTCCAGCGTATTTTTCTCCAAAGCTTCCAAGAAGACTCCGGGCAGACAAATCATTCTCCGGGGTCACGACAAATCTGGGGAGATTGCGCTGGGTTTTAAAACCGAGACGACTCATGACATGAAGGATCTGATCCGTCAGATGGGTCAATTGATTGGGAACGACAATCTGATCCGTATAGACAACGTGGTCGATCAAGAGATTTTTGTGGTCGGCCGTACCAACCCTTCTTCCCGCTCCGCTTGCGAACACCAAGGATCTCGAACGGGGCCCACGGGAGAAAAGGTCAACAGCCACATCGTACGATGCGCTCCGGATCTCCCGAAGAAAAGATCCGTATCGCTGGTAATAGTCAAAAGACGATTCATTTTTCTCTTGATTGCGCCTGGGGAGAGAAAGCACCCGGGTCAAATCCGGCTCTTCATCGAAGAGCGAAGAATACGCCGCTTCCATGACATAGTCGATGCGAGCATCGGGACAGGAGTCCCTGACAGCGGAAATGGCCGGCTGTGTCAGGACCATATCACCAAATGCCCGCAAGCCGACCAACAGAACGTTCTTTTTTTTGGTATTCTCCAACCTGCTCAGCAAAGGGGGGGTGATCACGGAGAAGAATGGTCACCCTTCGCATGAGCTTCTTCAATCAGCATGATGGGAATATCTTCCCTGATCGGATAGACCAGCTGGCAACTCTCGCAGACAAGCCCGGGCGGAGAGGTTTCCTCAATCAAATCCCCCTTGCACTTGGGGCAGACGAGAATGGACTTTAAAAACGGATCAAGAGCCATGATGTTCCTTTCGACTTCAAACAAGAGTGAATTTCTGTCGCCCCAATTTTCACATTTGGGCAAGTCTAAAAACCTACTCCAGCAATTCGGTATCTGACAGAAAGAGGTTGACCGCCTCCTCGAAGGAGGATACTCGAAAGGCGAGATCATCCCTCTTTCCTGCTTCTTGGGGAAGTATCCAGAAATTATGACATCCCAAAGACTTCCCCGCAAGAACATCCCCTTCTGAATCCCCCACCATCATCGAAGATCCGGGATCCCCATGAAAAACTTCCAAAGCCTCTTCCAGCATTCCCGGAAGAGGCTTCCTGCAACCACAAGAAACCCGGTAACGATCCACGGAAGCCTCCCTGAAATGGGGGCAATAGAAGAATCCATCGAGATGAGCTCCTTCTTTTTTGAGGATTCCGTTCATATAAGAGTGTGTTTCCCGGACAAAATCCTCTCCAAAATATCCTCTGGCCACTCCGGACTGATTGGTGACCACCACAACCGGAATCTTCAAGGAATTGAGCCTTCTGATGGATGAAAGAACCCCCGGAAGAAATTCAACATCGGACAGTTTTGACAAGTATGGAATATGCCGGATCAGGGTGCCATCCCTGTCGGCAAGAACGATGGGCCTTTTTTTCAAGTGTTCATGACCTCACTTCCTGAACTCTCCAATTCTGATGCTGTCACTCCCTGTTCTTTTTGCATCCGGATTCTCCGCAGATCCTCAAAAATGGGACCATGTGCAATTTCCCAAGTCAGACCGGTCATGCACCTGTGATCGATGGGACATTCCCGGAGAAGGCACGGAGCACAAGTCACATGATGGCTCAGAACTCGTATTTTTCCACCCAATGGCCCTGTCGCTACAGGGTCGGTGGGACCAAAAAATACCGTCCCGGGTAGACCAAGAGCCGCACCCATATGCATCATTCCCGAATCGTTTGTCAAAAGATAATCGCATCCGGATAGGATCGCAAGACTATCTGAAAGAGCGGTTTTTCCCTGAAGAGCCACGACCTTCTCTTTCGGAAGCGCCTGTTCGAGCACATCCGCTTTTTCACGATCCTTCCCCCCGGAAAAAAGGATGATCCGAATACTGGGATAATCGATCAGCAAACGGGAAAGAAGGGAGATGAAATAGGAGGATGGCCAGGTCTTGGCGCTTCCAAAAAAAGCACCGGGATTGACCGCAAGAAGAATCTCTCGACCATCAAGAGCTCCCAAATGGCGAGCCATCGCATCCCTTCTGCGGGAATCCGGGACAACAAGCTTCGGAGGGTTAAAGGAGAGGTCGTGAAAAACAGACTGCACCATCTCCTGATAGTAAGTAACCTGATGGAAATGATGGTTGGCCCATGCAGGATAATTCAGCCGGCGGCTGAGAAAAAAAGATCTCCCCTCATGGGCGTAGCCGATTCTCTCCTTGCAGGGAATTCGCCAGAGTTCATAGGCGGAGCGAAACGAAAGGGGAAAACAAAACCCCAAATCAAAAGGAATCTTCGATGAAATATTGGTGGGGTTATAGGACACCACATCCGAGAATTCGGACAAGAGAGCTGTAATGGGTTCCGGACCCATTACAGAGATTTGAATACTCTGATAGCGTGATCGTATCGCCTGGATAGAGGATAGGGAAACAATTGCATCCCCTATCCAGTTGGGGATTCTTATAATGATCCGATCAATCCTTTCAGATTTCAAAACTTCCCCGGATCTTTGACCTGTTTCTCATTAGTTGATTTAAAAAAATTTGGCACCTATTCAGGGGTATGGCTTCGTCTCTTCTATCAGGATGAAGACGAACAAGGTAAATGAGATAAAAACTCATGGAGCAACAAGGCGCTTTCATCGGGACCTTCCTTAGAGATCGAGTGAATCCAAATAAAGCAAGGAATGGTCATGATCAAGATCGGTCAAAGCCTTCTAGTTTCATTCGAGAGAAAAAAGATTCCTCGCCCACTCGACTGATACAAACGAAGGAAGCGTCGCATCGATTGGGCCCTTGATTCCAAAAGCTCTCGGATAGAAAGGACGAAAGAGATTCACCCGGATGATAGATTCCCAGTTTTGGAAATCGAGGAGATTCGATTCAAATGATTTCCCAATCAGAAATTTTCCAACTGCTTCTCCATCCTTGTAGGTTAGGAGCTTTATCCCTGACTCCCTCAGCCATCTCGACTTAAGTTTCTCAAAACGAGAGCGGGAATCCTTGTTTCCTCTTTGATAATATTTTTCTTTGAGCTTGGAGAAAAGAACATCATGGTTGACAATCACTCCAATATCAAAGATACGTCGTATTCCATCTGCAGGAGTATGAACTCTATACTCGACTAATGGCTGAGGAACAATTGCAACCTTCCCCATTTCATACATTCTAAAGGCAAAATCCGTATCTTCTTGCCAAATAGGATCAAACTTTTTATCAAACAGCCCGATTTTTTTGGCATCTGATGCCCGAAAAAAGAATGTTGAAGTCAAGGGCTCATAAAATGGATCCGATATCCAACGTGGAGTTTTATCAAATAAAATCTTTCCCCATCGGGGAACAGACGGTTTATTGTTTCTCCCGACAACAGTTCTTCCATCGGAAGAGATCTCATCGAACCAAGCTCCAACAAATGAGACATCGTTGTTGTTTTCAATCATGGAAATTTGCATCTTAAGCCGATCAGGTCTCATTCGATCGTCACTGTCAAGGAGTGCTATATATTCTCCGCGGCTTTCATTGATCCCACGATTTCTTGCAGAAACAGCTCCTTTGTTTTCCTCCTTGACAATTCGAATGCGTTCAGGATTTTTGTTCTTCCATTCCTTTGCGACATTCAAGGTCGACTCTGTCGCATGATTATCGACGAGAACCACTTCGAAATCTTGAAAACTCTGGAGAAAAACGGACGTTAAAGCTTCATCAAGTTCCTTGTCGTAGCGGGTCATAGGGATAACAACGGAAATCTTGGGGTAAGTCATTTGGCATAATCCGTCGCATTCAGCGAAAATGGTTTCATGGGTGCAAATCTCCAGGAATTGTTCATCAATCTTCAGGAAGACAAAAAAATCCTTTAAAAATTTCAGGGTCTGCAATATCTGACAGGAGCTCAGGGGAATATTCTTGGCATTTAAGAGATCTAAGGAAACTTGTATTTGGCAAATATGATCGAAGGTACCATTTCCAGTTCTTTAGGTCTGTTGGGCAACTTTTCATGGCTCTTTGAAGCAGAGCCCTCCCAATTTGTTTGCCGTCCCGATATTTAAATACTTCAAAGGAAAGCTCACGAAGCCATTGAGACTTAATCTTTTTAAATTTAATTATGTTCCCATAATCCTTATTACGATAATACTTTTCAACCAGGATTGAAAAAAAGAGATCCTGATTAAAGAATCGTTGAATTCCGCTTGAAATTCCAGCTCGTTTTTTCCTAAGGAAATCTCGAGAAGGAAGGCGATATGCACCCAAAGATTCAGGTATAAAGAAAAAAGGACCAGACTCCCACATTCTGAGAAGAAATTCTGTATCCTCTAACCATATTGGATTAAACCGTTCATCAAACAGGCCAATCTTGACTGCATGCTCTTTCTTAAATAGCATAACCGATGGCATTGGTTCTGCTAATGGATCACTTAAGTATCTAGTCTGATCTCCTAATAAAATTTTTGACCAATAACTGGGGGAATCTGCCTTATTTTTTTCCACAACGGTTTGACCGTCAAACTCAACAAAATCTAATGCCCCATAAACTAATACTATATCAGGGTTGCTCTCAAACGCTAATATTTGCTTAAACAGCCTATCTGGATACATTTTGTCATCATCATCCAACAGCGCAATATATACCCCTCTTCCCTCAAGAAT
>JAKBPM010000007.1:0-46354 GCA_021829515.1 Nitrospirota bacterium
CTTTAACGCCGGGGGGGGAGGAATCCGGCCCGGCGCTGCATGGCTTTCCTTGCCAATCCTTTTGCGGGCTAACGTTTTAAAAGGGGTGGGTAGAACTTCTTGCTTGCAGATGACCAGAGCATGACATAATGGCTGACCATGAGGAGATGCTTGCCTGCCATCGACACAGGAAGCTCCCCTGGAAATCTCTCCATTCCCTTGATTTCCCCGACCGCCGTGATCAGGTTTCCCGTTCCAATATAAGGGGTCTGGTTCTGGTTGTTTCCAAAAACAATCAACCCACTTCTTTCAGGATTGATCTTGGGTTTTGCCTGTCCAATCATTTTGAGCGAAGGGACAAACAGGATGAATGTATCCTTGCTGGTGATTTTTTTTGATTTTTCTTTTTCTGACATCTGTTTGGGAAAGGAGTCTTCGGTCAGTGGAAGAGCCCGGATCAGGAAAATTGCTCCGACAGGCGAATCTGTCCTTCGAATGATCTGTCCCCCGAGGACCGTGATTCGTCCAATCGGGAGGGGAGTGGTTGATAGAATGGCATGCAGGTCGTCAGGCGTTTTTTGAGCCACAAAAACCGTCAGTTGTTCGGTGTCCCCCTGGCTTGCGCAACCGGACAGAGCAAGTCCGGAAAACAGAATCAACATAAAAAGCATGATCAGGGAAGCATCCTTTATTCTTTTGAGTCTGTCTGGAGTCATCTGGGGTCCTCTGTATTGGAAGTCATTTCTTTTTTGGTTTCAACCTAGGCATTGTAACAAGGAACGGATGACGGGTCCACATGATGGATATCTTGTGTCAGGTATGATAAGCGTCCTTTTTTGCTTTCCGTGAGCGGGATGGGGCTGTCCTGTTTTTCTCAGGCTCAATGGAGTCCTGATTTGAGAGGGGGAATCGTTTTTTGCAGAAAACAATGATCAGGGAAGGTTGGGATAATGCCTCGAGGGGCTACAGGGATGGTCTTGGATTTCAGCTGCGCCCGATTGCGGTTGGCGTTGCAAAGCTGTTGCCGGAGAGCCTTGCCGGCCCGGTTGTCGATCTCGCTTGCGGTCCGGGGACGGTATTGTTCTACTTGTCGGAAAAATGCGGAGACATAAAAGGGATCGGGTGTGATTTCTCCTTCGAGATGGGAAAGCTTGCCAGGGAGAGAAATCCCGGCTCAAGGGCGGTTGTTGCTGACCAGGATTGCCTTCCGTTTCGGAGTGCTTCCCTCGGAGCGGTTGTTTCGTCAATGGGAACCATTTTCTCTTCTGATCATGCTGCGCAGTTGAAGATGATTTCGCGCCTTCTGATGAACGGAGGGTTCCTGGCTTTTTCCGCATGGGGAGAAAAAAAGGATTGTGCCTTGAGAAGAGTTTCGGACGAAGTCACCAGAAAGTGGCCTCACCTGATCGCTGAAGCAGTGCCTTCCCTCGATTCCCCATTTTCTTTTGGTGAAAGTGGGTGGATCAAAAATGCTGCTACTGAGGCCGGCCTTGAATTGTTGAAGGTCGAGTCAGGTGATCTGGTCTTTGATTTTCCGGGCCTGGCCGAAGCGGCTGATTCTCTTGTTCACACCGGTCGTTTTGCGCTCCTTTTAAAAGATCATTCTGAATGGAAGGAGCTCTTGACGGAGCTGACCAGAGAGCATTTTATCCCTTATCGGGAAAATACAGGGAGAGTGAGACTTTCCAACCGATTCCATCTGTTTCTCCTCAGGAAGAAAGCCATGGGGACCCTCTCTGGAGAGAGCTTGTTCCCTGTTGAGGGCAAGTGATGGAAAAGAGAGATGTCATACCGGAAATCATCCGTTTCAATCATGGCCTGGACCCCAGAAGGCTAAAACTCAAATTTGCCCGGATGAGGGAAGGTCCCTTCGCTTTTTTTCGGGCAACCTGCCATCTCTTTTATCAAGATCTCCCTCAGGAATCTGTTCTTGCGAAGCCACCCAGGGTATGGGTATCAGGAGACCTCCACCTTGAAAACTTTGGAAGTTATAAGGGAGATAACCGTCTTGCCTATTTTGATTTGAATGACTTTGATGAAGCGTGTCTTGCTCCATGCACTCTCGAAATATTGCGTGTCTTGACAAGTATTCTGATCGCTTCCGACGGTGTTGGCCTGGGGACACGTGTTCAGGCCGATTTATGCGGGTCATTTATGGATGCGTACCGCTCTGAGGCTATGAGTGAAAAACCCCGGTGGATTGAACGATCCCTTTCAAAAGGTCTGATAAAAAAGCTTTTCAAGGCTGTTAAATCAATGGACAGAAGGACGTTTTTGGATAGCCGGACCAGGGTTGATGGAAAAAAGAGAAAGCTTCTGACTGATGGAATAAAGGCTTTTCCAACAATGAAAAAGGATAAGGAAAAAATACGCTCTCTCATGGAGAGCTTCTCCACCACGCAAAAAGATCCGGACTTTTACAAGGTGCTCGGTATCGGAGACCGCATTTCTGGTTTGGGCAGTCTTGGCGTTTCCCGCTATGTACTGCTGGTTGAAGGACGAGGGACCCTCTCGGGAAATTTTTTGCTGGACCTGAAAGAAGCAAGACCTTCATCACTGGGTGGTCTTCTTTCTGCAATGCAGCCCCACTGGGAAAGTGATGCAGAGAGGGTTGTGAGCATCCAGAAGCGTTGTCAGGCCATATCGCCCGCTCTTCTAACCACTTTCACTCTGGATGGTCGCCCATTCATACTGAAGGAACTTCAACCGAGCGCACACCGTGTCAATCTCGACAGCTGGACCGGACACATTCCGGAAAAAATGTTGGTACTGGGATCCATGGGGGCACTTTCTGCCTGGGGGCAGATCCGGGGCGCATCATACAGGGGTGCTGCATCTTCAGGGGAGATCGCCGAATTTGCAGGGGATGACAGATGGCCATCGGAAATACTGGATATTGCATTTGATCGGGCTCGTCTTTTTCACGAGTACTACAGGGACTATTGCATGGCATTCGATGCAGGGGCCATCGGTTGATTCCTGACAAGACACCTTTGACGTCACAGTCTGGAATTATCTCTGACCCGACCGCGTTCGAAGGGTGGACCGGTTATCGTCCGGGGAACATTTTTGACTCGAATTGCCATGCGTGTCTGATGATCGTGTCGATATCAGGATAACATGGTGCCCACCCCAGATCTCTCTTGATCATTCGGCTGTCAGCGACCAGGCGGGGTGGATCTCCCGCTCTCCTTTCTCCGGTTTCTACCCTGATGGATTTCTGCGTAACCCTTTCTGCCGCAGCGATTACTTCAAGAACGGAAAATCCCTGTCCATTTCCAAGATTGTAGGAGATGGAATCCCCCCCGGACTCAAGGTGCATGAGGGCGAGCAGGTGAGCTTCGCAAAGATCGATGACATGGATGTAGTCCCGGATGCATGTGCCGTCGGGTGTATCGTAGTCTCTGCCATAAACGGTGATAAAGTCCCGTTCCCCGGAGGCCGCTTTCAGAATCAGGGGGATCAGGTGGGTTTCGGGGTGGTGTCTTTCTCCGGTTCTTCCGTCCGGGTCTGCCCCCGCCGCATTGAAGTATCGAAGAGCCACACTTTTCAGGCCATAAGCCTGTCCGTAATCGGCGAGGATCTCCTCGACAAACAGTTTGGTCCGACCGTAAGGGTTGACGGGATATTTGGGGTGGGATTCATCAATAGGAGTTCTCGAGGGGATACCAAAAATGGCGGCAGTGGAAGAAAAGATGAATTTTTTGACTCCGGCATCAATCATGGCATCAAGGAGGACAAGTGTTCTTGAAACATTGTTGTTGTAGTACTTGGTCGGAGAGGTAACGGATTCTCCGACCTGGATAAAGGAGGCAAAATGCATGACGGCGTCAAATCTGTTTTCAGACATGAGCCGGTCAAGAAGCGGACGGTCACCAATATCACCGGGAACAAAAGTCGTGTCGAGTATGGATTCTCTGTGGCCGTTTGAGAGGTTATCGAGGACAACAACTTCGTGGCCGGATTTTTTCAGTAAAAGGACCATGTGGGATCCGATATAGCCCGCTCCGCCAGTGACAAGTATCTTCAATTTTTTTCTCCAATGATCGGGCCAGTTCTCACGGCACTCAGCGTCTTTTTGCAGGGGACCCTCCCCATTTGGCCTTTATGATCTGGATATTTGTTCCGCCCGGATCTCCTGCCAAATCCTATCAGAGTCATATTGAATTTCCAAAAATAAAAGCGGTCGACCTGTTTTGGCGATGGGTGCATTTTTTCCGATCAGCCCGGAATCCTGAAATATCAATGATTTTTCCAGGTTAATCCAAATTTGGTTTGAATTTGCTTCCCCCCTCAGATACACTTGAATAATTGAGTGGTTGGCTATTGGCGCTTCAATGGACTCATTTTCGAGCGGAAAGGAATGGTTATGGGGCCAAGGGGGTATAAAGGGCTCGATTCTTTTTTGTTCCTGTACGCTCTACCTCTTCCTTCCGGTATGGTGTCCTGCGGAAGCCGGGTGCTCAAACCTGTCTCTTTTTTTCCTTATCGCACCCTTGGAGGTATCCATATCACGATGACCGGATTTCGTCGGGGAAAGCTCTCTTTTTTGTCCGGTTATTACGAGTGTGATGGGGTTAGGGGGTTCCTTGAGGCATCGGCTGAGCTGAGGGGAACTTTGGCCATTCGTGAGATCCTTCCTTCAGAGGGCTGGATATTTGAAGGAGATGGAACTTTTTTCCCGCGAGGTGGTTCAGTTGAAGCGAGGGTAAGGGCAACCCTTCCGATGCGGAAGACCTTCAGTTTCATGGATGTTCGCCACGGAGTTGTTTACTTTCGACAGGATGCCGGAGCCATGCTTTCCCTGCTCTCGGTCAAGGGAAACTGGTCGGCGGCCATACAGAAAACGCTCGACTCAGGTTGGCGGGTTGCTGCCATGGGCTATCGATCGTCATCGATTCAGACCGACCAGATTGTCGAGAGAGGCCTGTTGCCTGTTTTGGATACAGAGGCAATGTCAGGCTGTCCGTCTCCGGAAGGCAGGAGCCAGGAATCTGTTTTGCCACTTTTGACGCAGGAGGATATCTTTTTGGTTCAGGTCGAGAAAGAAGGTGATTGACCCTGTCTGCGGTGCTGATTTTTTTTCTTTCAAAAGCCAGGGGCCTGTTTTTCTGTCCCCTCAGGCAAGTCTTTTCCCGGACGGTCACGATCTTGCCCCTTTCGTACTTGTGGTCCTTAAGATTTAAAACTCATTGAGATATATGGAGGTGATGTGTCGGAAGCTTTTGGGGATGAGCCCATGATTGTTGCACGTAGAAAAAGCTTTGATTCCGGATTGGGCTTCAGGTCTGCCCTGTCGTGGATATCTGCAGCAATTGCGCCCTTACTGCTCGGAACCGTTCTGGCGGGCTGTCATATGGAGTCAGGGGCCGGACCAGCTTCTGCGGGATACGGGGAGACCCGGATTGCCCGGACGAAACCTTTGCCTGTCGATCCTCCAAGACCATGGCAGTCCTATTATCATGAGCTTCAGTCTTACATCAATCAGGATCTCGGTAATCCGTTCCTTGCGCTGGATGAGACCGAAAAGGTCCTTCGTTATCGCCCCAAGTCATTGTCGATGCGCCTTAGAAAAGCTCATCTGCAGGAAAAAATCGGAGATGAGAAGGGGGCAATTCAAACGCTGAAAAATCTGACAGAAGATTACCCGAAAAGGATCTCTCCCTGGCTTGACCTAGCCCGGATAGAACGTATCCAGGCCCTTGGAATTCAGGATCCTACTCTCAGAAATATGCGTTTTGAGGACATCATCACTCTCTACCGTCAACACGTTCTTCCCCTGGATCCATTGAAGGAAGAAGTTTATGTTGCCATTGATGATCTGTACAATCGTACCGGCCAACGAGAGAAAGGCATTGAGGTACTCAAAGAAGGTGTCGGGAAGAATCCGGCATCGAGCTATCTGCCATTCTACCTGGGATTCCAGCTGGCAAGGGAGAAAGATTTTAACGGGGCAAGAAAGGCCTTCGCTCTTTCGGTTAAAAGAAACTCCGGTTTTGAGCCCGGATGGGAGTCTTTGGGGGACCTTGACGCCACCCTTGGAAACTATCCTGAAGCAGACAAGTACTATCGCGTCATCCTGGACCGGATACATCCAGGAGATCCTCAGGTGGAAGGCAAGCTGCTTAAGGATCTGCTTTCGGAGGGGAAGACCCGCGAAGCCATTTCTTTCCTGGGACAAGTCATCAAGGAGCATCCGGACGATGAGCGCTTCGGGCTTATCCTGACATCCCTGCTTCTGGAGGACAATCAGCTCGATCGGGCAATCGGGGAGGTTCAGTCAATTATCCGTGACAATCCAGGAGATGAAAAGCTCCTGTCATTTCTCGGATCTGTCTATGAGCGATCCCTTCATCTGCCAGAGGCGGTTGATACTTACAGGCTGATGATCAAGCGCTTTCCCCACAGTGATCTGGGCTATTTCCTTCTGGGAGACCTGTTCCGCCGACTGGAAAATCCCAAGGCTGCAATCAGGAATTTTCTTAAAGCGCAGAAACTGGCTCCTGGTAAATGGGAGATTCCTTTTTCCATATCTCTTGCGGAGATGGACCTCAAGCGTTTTCCTGAAGCACGGAAGTATCTCGCCCGGGCGATGTCGATTCATCCTGACAGCGCTGTGCTGTACTTCAATCGGGGTGTTCTTTTTGACCAGTGGAACCACAAGAAATACCAGAAACAGTCCCAGAGGGATCTGGAACGGGCGATTGCCCTGGATCCGAAGATGGCTGATGCACTTAACTATCTGGGATACACCTGGGTTGTGGATCATGGAAGTTTGACTGCGGCAAGGTATCTTATTTTGAGGGCACTGACGGTAGATCCGAAAAACGGTTCTTTCAGGGATAGTATCGGATGGTGCTATTTTCACATGGGACAGATCTACAAGGCTCTTCGCGAAGAGTCGACAGCCTATGAACTGATGCCGCACGATGCAACCGTCCTGGCCCATCTTTCACGAATTGAGATGGCGGTGGCAAAGGGACTTTCCTCGAATTCCCTGACTCCACGGAGACAGGCGATTATAGCCCAGTCGGCGGCAATGGCCTCCCTGTCCCAGAAAAGCTTTTCAAAAGATTTTGCTGTTAAAAGACTTCGGGAAGATGCCCGATACCATCTGAGGGCATCGATCATGCGCCATCCGATGAAAGCAAAGAGAGTGGCCCTTTATAAAAAATATTTTGCAAAGGAAGACCCGGCTTTCCCGAAGGATTTTGCAAAAGCCAAAAGGCAATGGCATCTTCTCCACCCGGGTAAGGGCCGCCCCACGATATACAGGGTGAAAACCGGTGACACCCTTGAGACCGTTGCCGCAAAGGGCATCATTTATGGAGACCCCCGGTACTGGCGTACGCTCCTGAAGGCTAATGCCCAAACGGTAACAAATCCCAACAAGCTTCCATGGGGGCTTATTCTCAAGATACCCTCATCTCCAACGGCGATTGGAGCGCGTCAGGATTCTTCCCTGGGAGAAAAGTCACCGATCTTTTCATCAGGATCGAAAGGAAATGGACATGTCGACTGAGAAAGATGCGCACAACCCCGTTCCCTTTTTCGACCTGACGAGGCAATACGCCCAAATTCAGGATGAGATCCTCCCTGTCGTTTCCTCTGTTCTTTCAACCCAACAGTTTATTTTGGGAGAGAGCGTTCGTCGTTTTGAGGAAAAGATGGCTTCCTGGTGGGGACTACCCCATGCGGTAGGTGTCGCCTCAGGAACGGATGCGCTGATCCTTTCCCTGAGAGCCGCAGGACTCAAAGCAGGAGAAACTGTTCTTGTGCCATCCTTCACTTTTTACGCATCGGCATCCTCAATCTTCTTGGCAGGTGGTCGGCCCCTCTTCACGGAGGTCAATCCCGATACGTTCAATGTTACGACAAAAGAACTGGGGGAGATGCTCGCCCTCCGGGGAGAGCGCCGGAATGGTCTCTGGTTTGACAAGTCAACAGGATCGAGAATTTCCGGTATCGTGGTCGTCCATTTATATGGTCAGATGGCGGACATGCAGTCTCTCTCCTCCTTTGCCAGTTCTGAAGGTCTCTGGATTGTTGAGGACGCATGCCAGGCTATTGGCGCCGAAGATCATGGAAAGCCTCCCGGCACTTATTCTGTTGCGGCCGCTTATTCTTTTTTCCCTACAAAAAATCTTGGGGGTGGGGGAGACGGAGGCATGATTGCGACAATGCGTGGGGATGTCGATGCACATTTGCGATCTCTTCGCGTCCACGGGAGCCTTCGCCGTTACTACCATGATGAGCTTGGCTACAACTCCCGTCTCGATGCTATTCAGGCGGCCATCCTGGGAGTCAAGCTCGGGCACCTTCATTCCTGGAACAGGAGAAGGGAGACGATCGCCCGGACATACAATGAAAATCTCAAATCCACTCCAGGGCTTCTGCTTCCGGTCGTGGCTTCAGGGGCCAAGCATGTTTATCATCAGTATACGGTCCGCGTCACAGGAGCGGGAAACAGGGACAAACTGAAAGACTTCCTTGCCAGCAGGCAAATAGGTTCGGAGATCTATTATCCTCTTCCGCAGCATCGTCAGGAGGCCTTTTCCTGTCTTCCGGGCCAAAACCTTCCTGTTACCGACATGTTGTCATCAGAGGTTCTGTCGCTACCTGTCTTTCCGGAGTTGACAGACTCTGAGCAGAACGCAGTCCTTTCGGCGGTCATTGATGGTATCCGGAAAAGATCCTGAATCGTCGCTTCTTCCGATTCCTTCTCCTCCGCCAAAGGCTGTATTTGTCCTGGGAACAGATACCAATGTGGGGAAGACTCTCGTTTCTTCTTCTATTGTGGGCATTTGTCTGGGCATGGGAATGGCTGTTTCCTATTTCAAGCCCGCCCAGACGGGTGTTTCCTCTCCGGATGACCCAGCTGGTGATGCAGGTCTGGTATTGTCTCAAAATCGGCCACATCACTTTCGAGCCATGACCGGATACTGTTTCCCGGATCCGATTGATCCCATGACTGCAGCGGAAAGGGTGGGGGCCCTCATATCCAGGACCGATCTTCTTCAAAAGTTTCATTCGTTGTACAGGGAAGCGGATATGACTGTCATTGAAGGGGCGGGGGGGGTCTGTTCTCCATTTTTTCCTGATGGAGAGGGGCTCTTGTCTGTCATCAAGGAAGTCAAATGGCCCTTTCATACCATTCTTGTTTCTCATCCTCATATCGGAACCCTGTCTCAGACTCTTCTGGCTGTTCAATACCTGAGATCCCGTCTTACCGGAACTCTTTCCCTGGTTCTTGTGCCAAGGCCGATCCCTGATCCGAATCCTCTTGCTTCTCTGCTGAATCCGGGGACTTTTTGCAGGATTTTTCCAGAAATTGATGTTTTTGTATGGGAAAATAAAAGATTCTCCCTTGTTTCCGGTTCCCGGGAAGAGTGATCAGGGAGAGACTGGTCCAACAATGTTTTTGTTCGCCCTGCCAGCTTCGAAGTCGGAAAGATTTTCGATGGTTGTTTCGGCAATTGTTTTCATGGCCTCTCTGGTGAAAAAAGCCTGATGTCCGGTGACGATGACATTGGGAAAGGTCAGAAGCCGGGAAAATAGGTCATCAGTGATGATCTCATCAGAAAAATTTCTGAAATAAAGGGCTGTTTCTTCCTCATAGACATCAAGTCCGGCCCCTCCGAGGCGTTTTGCCTTGAGAGCATCGACGAGAGCTTTTGTATCGATCAGTGCACCCCGGCTGGTGTTGATAAGAATGGCACAATCCGGCATCTTTTGGAGTCTGTCGGCATTGATCAGATGGTAGGTCTGGGAAGTCAGGGGAATATGCAGGCTTGTGATTAACGATTGAGAGAGAAGTGTATCGAGTTCGACATACTTCATTCCAAGTTCCAGGCATTGAGGATTTTCCCAAAGATCGTGTCCAAGAAGCGAGCAGCCCATGCCGTTGAGAATCCTGGCAAGGGCCAGTCCGATTTTTCCTGTTCCAATTATTCCGACGGTTTTCCCGTGCATGTCAAAGCCCATCAGCCCATCAAGGAGAAAATTCTCTTCCCTGACTCTGTTATAGGCTTTGTGGAGATGTCTGTTCAGTGCGAGAATCAATCCCAGGGCAAATTCAGCGACTGAATAGGGAGAGTAATCCTGAACCCGCATGACCGTAATCCCGAGATTTGCGGCTGAATCGAGATCGACGTGATTAAATCCTGTGCTCCGAAGGGCCAGAAGGCGTGTTCCGCCTTTTGCAAGAATTGAAAGAACCGGTCCATCGAGAATATCGTCGACAAAACAGGAGATCGCAGGGAACCCCGCTGCGAGTGGAGCGGTATTCCGGTCAAGGATGCTTTCGAGATACTGTAACTTGTGCACTCCCTGATTGGCGCAATCGAGAAAGGTTTTGTCATAGGGGCGCGCGCTTGTGACCAGTACTCTCATCGCAATCTCCTTTCCTGGCGGAGTTTAGGAAATCAGACGATGCCGCCAACGCAAGTCCGGCAGGAAAAGGATAGTCCTTTTCCGGGTTCATTCCAATTCCGGATGAAGCATCGTGGAGAGCTGTCACTCTCGGTCTCCCGGCATATTGTTTGAGGAGCTCCCTTCGGGAGCTTTGCCGGATGACCGGGGAAATGACAAATCAACGATAAGGAGGACGACGATGAAGCGATAAAATAAAGTAACTGCCTCTTTCTGTTTTCTCCATCGGGAGCGACATCATTGAATGAATCGGTCTTTCAGGCCTTAAAATCCAAAAAGGAGAGAAAATGCTGACAAGACGACATCATGCGAGTGAATCTGGAGAATTTCTGGCTCCAACATACGGAACCCGGTTTTTTGCGAATGATCTGGCGGCTTTTCGCATGCCCGGAAATGGGATGACGCCACAAAGCGCCTATCAGATTATTCATGATGAACTGGAACTTGATGGAAATCCTTCCCTGAACCTGGCCTCATTTGTTACAACCTGGATGGAGCCGGAAGCTCAGAAGCTCATTATGGAAAATCTTCAAAAAAATCTTGTGGATCAAAGTGAATACCCCCAGACAGGGTTGATCCAGCACAGGGTCATTCACATGCTGGCATCCCTGTTTCATGCACCACAGGATCAGGATGTGACGGGAACATCGACGATTGGCTCATCGGAGGCCATTCTTCTCGGGCTCCTAGCCCATAAAAAAAAATGGCAAAACAACCGGAAAAAGAAGGGGCTTCCCTCGGACTCTCCCAATCTGGTTGTTGGTGGAGATGTTCATGTTGTCTGGGAAAAGTTCTGTCGATACTTTGATGTGGAGCTCAGGACGGTTCCGCTGACTTCGGACCGTTTTGTACTCGATGTTGCCGGGGCACTTTCCCTGGTGGATGAAAACACCATCGCGGTTGGAGCTGTCCTGGGTACAACATTCACCGGTCAGGTGGATCCTGTTGTGGAGTTAAACGATGCCCTTGAAAAGCTTTTCCGGGATAAGGGCTACTTTGTGCCGATCCATGTGGACGGGGCGAGCGGAGGATTTCTGTTGCCCTTTCTTGAACCGGAGCTTGTATGGGACTTCCGTCTGAGCCATGTCAGATCGATTAATGTCTCTGGACATAAATTTGGTCTGGTTTACCCAGGAATAGGATGGCTCCTGTTTCGGGACAGATCCGATCTGCCGGATGACCTGGTCTTTCGGGTGAACTATCTGGGGGCGGAGGAGGAAACGTACACTCTTAACTTTTCCTCAAATGCGGCATTCGTCATTGCCCAGTATTATAATTTGCTCAGACTGGGGAAGAAGGGATACAAACAAATTCTTGAAAACTGCCGTGAAAACGCCCGCTTCTTTGCAGGAAAGCTTTCAGAGTCTTCTTTTTTTACTCCGATCGATCCATCTCCTTCTCTCCCGATTGTTGCTTTTTCTCTGCGCGCCCCGCATGCGGGAAGGGAAATGGAGATTTCATCCGAGCTCAGAAAGTTTGGGTGGATTGTTCCGGCCTATACTCTCCCCCCCGATGCACAGGGTCTTTCTGTTCTCAGGGTGGTTGTCAGGGAACAGGTGAGCAAAAACATGCTGGAGCACCTGCTGGAACATCTTGATATTTCTTCACAAATTCTGAAGAATCCTTCCCTGTCCGTTAAAGGATCCCCGCTGGTCTGTTGAGCGGACAGATATTGGGAGCCCAGGAACATTGCAGTGGTGTTTTTGTCCTATTTGGAAGCAGGTTCTTAGATGCTGAAAGATTTTTTAAGTCAATGGACTTCCAAGTGGAATGAGGCAAGAGGGGTTGTCCGCTTGTTTGTTGCGAAATGGCCCACCGGCACCATGGGGAAATTTCATCCTCAATTCTGGTTTCCCCATGGTGTTCTTGCCCTGATCCTGGTCCTCCTTGGTGTCAGAAATATCTTGCCGCTTCTTGATCAGATCAGGCTTTTAAGTGAAGGGATTATTCGTTATGGACCGGTAGAGGACTTCAGCCATCTTCCCGCATTCTTCCAGCACTGGATGGGAAGCGTCAGAAGCCTCATCGGTCTCTTGCAGATTTTAATGGGGATCGGGCTTGTTTTTCGTTCCCGATTTGCATGGGCGGCAGGAATTGTTCTTTCTTCTGCCTCTTTTCTGATTTTATTCCGTCAAAATCACGGTCACCTCGTTTTACCGTCTATGGGAGACCTCGTTTTGTTTGCCGGGCTCCTTGTTTTTCGCCGGCAATTCTACCGCTCAAACGTTGCAACGGGGACGATGTTTTCCCTGATCAGCATCATTCTCCTGTTTTCTTATGCAGTCTTTGGGTCATTTTTGCTGGGTATGGGATTTAATCCTCCGATCAAGAATCTTTTGACCTCTTTTTATTATGCTGTTGTGACAATGTCTACTGTTGGGTATGGTGATATTGTGCCGGTTACAGACGATGCCCGGATTTTTACCGTTTCAATTATTATTTTGGGGATCAGCGTTTTTACGGCATCGCTTTCTACGGTCATTCTTCCCCTGATGAATGATCGGGTCCAACATCTTCTGATGGGAGAAAAAAAAGGAATGATCCGAAAAAACCATTACATCATGGTCGGAACGAGTGCACTGGCAATGAACACCTATGAGGAACTTGTCCGGAGGGGATTTCCTGTTACATTTATTGTTCCCGCGAGGAGAGTTGATGCCGAATGGGAGAAAATAGATCAGGTTGAGGGCGATCCCATGGATCCGGAAACACTGAAGAAATCGGGTATCCTCGATGCGTTGGCGGTACTGGCGCTTCTCGAAGATGACGCTGACAACGCTTTTGTTGTTCTTGCGGCCCGGGAAACAGGGGCTGTTGCTAAAACAGTTGTTTCCGTCAGAGACAGGGAGAAGCTGGCAAGGGTCAGGCGAGTCCATCCTGATATGATTCTGTCGTCAGATCTCATCGGTGGACAGCTTCTCGCTATGGCTCTTGCAGGAGAATCGGTCGACGGAAACGAGATCATCCGGAAAATTTTTCAGGATGGAAACTGAACTGCTGTTCCCCTTCCCCTTGTGAGTCCTCGGGGACGATTGGGGTAAGGGGGCGTTTCCACCTTTTTCTTCCCGTTTTTTCGGTTGTTGTGCCTGAGCTTCTCCGGAGAAGTGGGGATCGTTTATGGTGAATCCTCTCTGGTTGAGGAGTGGATCGACCGGTTAAACTCTTCATCGTAACGGAACCTGTTGGGAATTTCCTGTCGCAACACCTTGTAGACTACGGGAACAAGGAACAGTGTTGAAATTGTTGCGACGGCAAGCCCGCCGATAACGGCTCTTCCGAGGGGAGCGTTCTGCTCTCCTCCACTACCGCTTCCGAATGCCATCGGCAACATCCCGAGAATCATTGCTGTTGCTGTCATGAGGATGGGGCGGAGTCTCGTGGATCCTGCGCTTTGTGCGGCCTCCATTGCCGAGAGGCCCCGCCCCCGCTCGTCATTTGCAAATGTCACGAGCAGAATGCTGTTGGCAGTGGCGACACCAATGACCATGATGGCGCCCATGGCTGATTCGACATTCAGGGTCGTATGCGTCAGGAAAAGGGCGATGGCGACTCCAAGAAGTCCCATTGGGATGGAGACGAGGATGATGAACGGATCAAGAAATGACTGGAAGTTCAATACCAGAAGCAGGTAAACCAGAAGAAGTGCCAGGATGAGTCCTAATCCAAAATGTGTGAAGGATTCAAGCATTGCTTCACTTTGTCCCCGGTACCGGATCGTTGTGCCTGGAGGAAGGGCAAGCTTTTTGATCTGGTTCTTGATCGCCATGGTCAGTGATCCCAAGTCCCGATCCTGGGCATTGACCAGAACATCGACGACCCGCTGGACTGTGTAATGGGAGATGGATCCCGGCGAGACTCCTTCTCTCACATCCGCCAGGTTCGAAAGGTATTGGGTATTCAAAACGGTTCCGGATAAAGGTGTCGTTCCTCTGATGGGAATTGATTTAAGATCTGAAATCGAGTTGATTTCAGGAATAGGCGTTTGGACCGCCACAAGATAGTTGACCCCGTTTAATGGGTTGACCCAGTAGTTCGGGGCGACCAGAGAGCTTGAGGCCAGAGAAACCAGGAGGTTTGATGCCACATCGTTTTCTGTCAGTCCCACCTCGAGGGCGTTTGCGCGATGAGTGTGGATGAAGATGGTGGGGTAATGCATGACCTGGGGAATGGAGACATCCGCCGCTCCAGGGACTTGTCTGACGATTTGCCTGATTTGTTTTGCAAGATGATAAGAGGACTCGAGATTTCTCCCTTCAACCTGGATATCGATTGGTGCTGATAATCCAAAGTCCAGAACCTGACTGATAATATCGGCCGGTTTGAACCAGAATGAGAGATCAGGGAACTGTTTTGCCAATTCAGTCCGTATCTTCTTTTGATAGTTGAAGACTGACCGGTGGTGTCCCTTGAGGGAAATGAGAAAATCTGCATCCATAGGTCCAATACTGTCTGTTTCATAAAATGCAAGATTGTAGAAGACAGGCAGACCAATGTTGACGTCAACCGATTTCAGCTCAGAAGGCGGAATGATTTTTTTCAGGGCTTCTTCAACTTTTGCCGCATATTGTTCTGAAACCTCGACCCTGGTTCCATCGGGTGCCCTCATGTGAAGGGCGAGAAGTCCCGCATCGACATTCGGGAAAAAGTCAAATCCAGTTCTTGTCAGCAAGAGAATCCCTCCTCCTGCGAGAAGGAGGGCAATCCCGATGACCATCCCCGGTTTTAGGAGAGCTTTTCCCAGCAAAGAATGATATCGAACTCTCAGGTTTTCAAAAAAATGAAGAAAAATTCCTGAAATACCTGAACGCCTGGTTTCTTTTCCGTATTGAAGGGGAGATCCGGTGTCTGTTGAATGTTTTTTGTCGCCCGATTTCTTTTGGTGAATGATCTTTGAAAGGGTGACGACCAGGGTCCTTGAGAGAAAATAGCTCGCCAGCATGGAAAACACGACAGCAAGAGCGAGAGGAGTGAAGAGGAATCGAGAAACTCCCTGAAGAAGAATAACCGGGAAGAAGACGATAAGGATTGAAAGGGTTCCAACGAATGCCGGGAGGGCAACCTGATTGGCGCCATCATAGACCGCAAGCAGGGGATCTTCTGTGAGAGACAGGTTTCGTTCGATGTTTTCAATGGCAACGGTGGCATCATCGACCAACATTCCAATAGCCAGAGCCAAGCCTCCGAGGGTCATCAGGTTCAGTGATTCTCCGGAGATTTTCAAAAAGAAAAGGGCGGCAAGAATGGATAATGGAATAGACAGCAGGATAATAACTGTTGATCTCAGATCTCCGAGGAACAGATAGATCATTAGGGAAACAAGAAGAGTTCCGATCACTCCTTCCATGATGACATCGACGAGTGCCTGCTTGACAAAGACGGACTGGTCGAAAAACGGCTTCAGGTGGATTCCCGGCGGAAGAAGGGACTCGATGTGCGGGATCAGCTTCTTGACGTCGGAGACGACTGTCAGCGTTGATGCTCCAACATGTTTGAAAATGGTGAGGTAGGTGGATCGCATCCCGTTGACCCTGACGACGTTTTCCTGTGGGGCAAATCCATCATGGACAATGGCCACATCCTTGAGTCTGACGACCGTTGATCCGATTGCCTTGACCGGCAGATTCCCCAATCCTGCCAGTTTGGACGGGCTTCCATTGATCTCGATATTGAGTTCCTTGGTGCCAATCCGGGCGGTTCCGGCAGGAACGATGATGTTCGAGCGGGTCAGCGTATTGACGATGTCGTTTGGAGAAAGGCCATAGCCAAGTAGCTTTTGCGGGTTGATGTCGACCATCACCTGGCGCATTTTGCCACCGAATGGGGCGGGTGTTGAGAGTCCGGGGATTGTAAACAGGTAAACTCTGATAAAATTCAGTCCATAGTCATAAAGCTGCTGTTCGGAATAGCGCTTCCCCTGGATTTCAAGCTGTACGATCGGAACATTGGCCGCATTATAGCTGATGATGTTGGGGGGCATTGTTCCCGGAGGGAAGATTCTCAGAAGAGTTTCGGAAACGGCACTGATCTGGGCAATCGCTGCAGCGATGCTTTCACCCTGGTGAAAATAGATCTTGATCAATCCTGTTCCGGAGATCGATTCAGACTCTATCCTGCTGATTCCATTGACGGTGGTCGAGTAGGCTCTTTCCGATATGAGAACCATTCTCTCTTCCATGTCTGTTGGGGAGAGTCCTGGATAATTCCAGACAACTTTGACCACAGGGATATCGATGGCAGGAAAAATATCGAGAATCATCTTCTGTGAGGCGATGACACCCATGATCGTAATCAGTGCGCATATCACGAATATTGTATAGGGACGCTTCAGCGCCAGTCGAACCAGAAACACTAAACCATCTCCAGCTTTTTAAGCGAAATTGTGTTGATCGCTTCCAAAGTTATTATTGACGGCTGTTTTGACTGTTGCCAAGCCATTTTGTGATGAATTTCCTGATCTTGTCGCTGTCAGCCTTGTTCAGGGTGAGTAGTCTTGTCCATGCGGTCACGGTAATGAGTGAGGGGATTGTCGGGTTTTTTGCCACAACAACCCCTTTTCCTTCTTCCAGGCCAATCGATGGAGAATAAGTGTCGA
The DNA here is from genome assembly GCA_021829515.1 of Nitrospirota bacterium. The sequence continues at coordinate 17,003 of JAKBPM010000007.1, forward strand.
AAGAGCGGGCAATCGATTGAAGCTTTGAAACGGTGTCAGGGCAAGTGCAGTTGTATTGGATCAGGATGTTTCCGTGTTCGAGCAGATGAACCTGGATGTAGTCAGGCATTGGCGAATCAGGAAAGTAGGATCCAATAAACTCCTCACGATGGGGACCTGATGTCGGTGGCGAGCTGTTGTAATGGAACCCTCTCAGTTGAGACATTTCCCAGTGATCATGTCCCTGGGAAGGATAAAAGACGCCCAGGTCCGGATCCGTTGTATTGACCGCCGGAGCCTTGGCTGTCGCGGTTGGGGGAGTCGGTTGGGCAGCAGGAGACTCCTCGCTCAGCCGGGAAGCTTTTTTGTGCTGTACGATATAGACGAGAAACGTCCCTACAATCAGAAGAATCAGGATAAGTGGCCAACGGCTTGAGAACGGTGCGGACTTTTGATTGCTAGGCATGAAACATTTCTCCTGATGTTGCTCCCTCATGACTGTCGGGGTGGGAACGGGTTTGAGTGGATTGGAGTACGATGAATTTTTGATGTGCAATATATAAAGCCCATTTGGAGAAAATTCCCCTGCAGCAGCTCAATTTTTGTATTATCGCCTTTAGACTGTCTCTGTTCAATAGAGCCGTGCCTTTGAAGGATGTTTTTCGGAGAACGGGTTGACATTTTTTCTCACGTTTTAAGCCGGAGGGATAGTCCAGAAGGATGAGTTTGGGGGATTTGTGTATGGTGATTATCGGGATTGTGAGAGAAAATCTTTCATTGTTCTGGCAGGGTCAGAGGATTTCGTAATCGCCCCCGACACGGCAACTGTTTGTGCTCCAGCTTTAAAAATCTCTCCCGCCTGACTTGGGGTAATTCCTCCAATCGCTACCAGGGGAAGTTTTGTAACTTTTCTGGTCTCAATGATCCCCTCGATTCCCCTGGGCGCATGTTCGAGTGTCTTTGTTTCGGTAGGGTTGATCGGGCCAACGCCGAGGTAGTCCGGAGCTAAGATGATCGCTCTTTTTACTTCATAAAGATTATGTGTTGAAATGCCGATGTGAAAGCTTGGTTTGGGTCTGTGTGGCAAATCGGAGATGATCGAAGAGATATCATCCTGTCCCAGATGACTTCCGTCTGCGTCTGTGAGGGCGGCAATATCCGGTCTGTCATTGATCGTGAGAAGGGCGCTGTATCTGGAGGTGAGGTCGCGTATCTCGGAAGCCCACGAAAAAAGTTCGCTTTCCGAAAGAGCCTTGTCCCTGAATTGAAACCAGGAAAGCCCTTCGGAGAGAAGGTGCTCAAGGCATGAAAAAAATGATGGTTTGTCGGTGAAGTCCTGGCTGCCGGCGATATAGAGAAGCTTGGGAAAATTCATGGAGGTTAGCCCTGGATGAATGGTGGGGTTTCCTCGGCGATTCTTTTCTCCCGCTTTGTCATGATCTGATCAATAAAGGAAGTGTCATATTTTCCCTTGATAAAATCCGGATCATCGAGGATTGTCAGGTGGAGGGGAATTGTTGTCTTGATTCCCTCAATCAGATATTCGGAGAGAGCCCTTTTCATTCTGGCCATTGCTTCATCCCTGTCTTTCCCTGTCACGATGACTTTTGCAAGAAGGCTGTCATAGTGCGGTGAGATCACCGAGCCGGTTGTAACCCAGGAGTCAACCCTGACGCCTGGGCCGCCCGGCTGGATCATCCGGGTGATTGTTCCGGGGGAAGGGGTAAAGGTCCACGGATCTTCCGCATTGATCCGGCACTCGATGGTATGTCCGGTACTTTTTTTCACTTCAGGGACGGGTCTTCCCGCCGCAATCAGAATCTGGGCTTTCACGAGATCATAGTTGAATGCCTGTTCTGTAATGGGATGTTCAACCTGGATGCGGGTATTCATTTCTATAAAATAGAAATTTTTTTTATCGTCAACGAGAAATTCGATTGTTCCTGCATTGACATATCCACAGGCTTTGGCTGCCATAACCGCTGTTTCGGACATTTTTGCCCGGACTCCTGCAGTCAGAAGGGGTGAAGGTGTTTCCTCAAGGAGTTTTTGATGGCGCCTCTGGACAGAACAGTCACGCTCTCCCATAGCGATGACGTTGCCACTATGGTCAGAGAGTATCTGAATCTCAACATGGTGTGGACCAATAAAGTACTTTTCGATGTAGACATCCCTGGAGCCAAACGCTTGGTAGGCTTCGGTTTGGGCAGATTGAAACGCATTTGAGAAGCCGTCCTTTTCATGAACGATCCTCATTCCCCGCCCCCCTCCACCAGCGGAAGCCTTGATAATAAGAGGAAAGCCAATTTCATTGGCTATTTCAAGGCCTTCTTCTTCAGACAAAACGGCCCCGATCGAACCCGGCACAACAGGAACGCCCGTTTCCCTCATGAGAGCTTTTGCCCGCGCTTTATCTCCCATAAGGGAAATGCTTTCAGGCGACGGCCCAATGAAAACCACCCCCGCAGAATGACAAATCTCAGCAAAGTGGGCGTTTTCTGACAGAAATCCATATCCAGGGTGGATGGCTTCTGACTGAGTGACCTCGGCTGCACTGATGATATTGGGGATGTTTCTGTAACTGGAATTTGTTTCGGGTGGACCGACACAAATGGCTTCATCTGCCATTTGGACATGCAATGCGTTCCGGTCGGCGGTGGAAAAGATGGCAACGGTTCGAACCCCGAGCTCCCTGCAGGCCCTGATAACTCGAACTGCAATTTCTCCGCGGTTTGCAATCAGGATTTTCTGGAAAGGAGGTGTTTGGCGGCTCATCCGTTCTCCGGTGTGATCGCAATTTCAATAAGCGGTGTTCCAAATTCAACTGCCCGCCCATCTTCCACCAGAATTGCTTTCACGATACCGTCGAACTCGGACTCAATCTCATTCATCAGCTTCATGGCTTCGATGATGCATAGAACCTGTCCTTTTCGGACTGTGGCTCCAATTTCAACATACGGCCCCGCATCCGGAGATGGGGACCGATAAAATGTCCCGACAATCGGGGATGTTACGTTTCTTGAGGACTCTTTGTCCGGTGGTACCGGTGCCTGTTGCCTGAACCCCTCTGATGAATGGTGGTCTGCAAGAGGCTCTCTTGCGACCAACTTCATTCCGGCGGAAGCCTGGTAGGCAGGTTTTTCGATGCGAATTCGAAGACCCTCCCGCTCCATCTCAAAAACGGTAATATTTGTTCCCTGCAGAAGAGCCAAAAGCTCCGATATTTCAGGATTTGTCATTTTCTTCCCTCTGGATGCAGGGGAGGTTTTTCGATTTTTTCATGAGAAACATTAGGAAGCTGTTTTGACGCGTTCAATATAATCTCCGGTTCTGGTGTCGACCTTGACTACATCACCTTCCTGAAGATGGAAGGGAACCTTGACTACAGCGCCACTTTCAAGTTTGGCCGGCTTTGAGCCTCCTGAAGCGGTATCGCCTTTTCGGCCGGGATCTGTTTCAGCAATGGCAAGCTCCACAAAAAGAGGGAGATCTACAGTGATGGCTTTCCCGCGATAAAATAAAATCGTCGCGATCATCTGTTCTTTCAGGAACAGGATCCGGTCTCCGAGCTCTGCCTTTGATAGTGAGATCTGTTCATAGTTTTCAGTGTCCATGAAGATGTAGTCACTGTCTTGTGTATATAGAAATTGCATGTTTTTTTCTTCAATATCCGGCTCGTCGAATTTTTCCCCGGTTCGGAATGTTCTTTCGATGACAGCTCCGGACTTCAGGCTTTTAAGTTTTGTCCTGACGAAAGAACCGCCTTTTCCCGGCTTGACATGCTGAAATTCAACGATGATGTATGGCTCATTGTCGAGCTCTAGACGTGAACCGTTTCGAAATTCGTTTGTTACAATAACTCCCATGAGTCAGGCTCCTGGATCAAAGATCTTATAAGGGTTGATTGCCCTCCTCCGATAAATCAGTTACGGAGGAGGAGTTGGTAACAGCTTCAAAAAAGCCATAAAAGCGAGTTGGTATCCCAAAATGCCAAATCCGGAGATTGATCCTATCGCGATGTCCGATAAATAATTGACCTGGCGGAAATCTTCCCGCTTGGCAACATTGGAGACATGAACCTCCAGAACCGGAAGGCCGGAAGTGAGAAACGCATCGCGAATGGCAATGCTTGTATGGGTAAACCCTCCAAGATTGGCAATGATTCCGCTGATATTGTCCCTGGACTCCTGGATCCGGTCAATGATGGCCCCTTCGTGGTTGGACTGAAAAAAGGTGACTCCAAGTCCGTGTTCCCGGGAGAGGGCAAGCAAATTTGCCTCCATGTCGGCCAGGCTTTCCTTTCCGTAAATGGAGGGCTCTCTCGATCCAAGCATGTTCAGGTTTGGGCCATTGAGGACAAGAATAGAGTGGTTCATTGTTTGTGGTGGGATCCTGGCAAGGTTCCCATCTCCTGCCCGATGATGTATCGGCATCGTCCGACATTGGCGTTGGGGTGGAGCCAGATAAAGAGTGCTCCGTTGTCTCCCTGATCATGAAAATAGAGAATCCCTTCATCCATCCAGATAAATCCGTCTTGAACATGTCCTTTTCCAAGGGCTGACCCAAGTTCTGTAATCTGGCGCAGGAACTCTACCCCTTCTCCAGCAAAAATCTGATCTGTCTCGACCGAGTCATTCTTCTCGCTGCCCGTAATGGCAAGGCCGTCGGAGCTTGCCCATATAACATCAATGACATCTCTGTGAAGTCGTTGACGAATACGGTTGACAAGATCCTCCGGATCTTCCGTGACAGTGGTGGTGGCGTGAAGGCTGGCGGCAGGCTCTGTGGATTTTTCAATGTGTCTGTCCACAAAAACGGGAGCTGGTTCCGGAGCCTTCTCGGTTTCCGGGAGGAGCGGTTCGGGTGAGGGCGGCGGAATCTCGGCAGCCTTCAGTTCTTCGGGCACAACGACTGTTGGCTCTGGAATACTCCCAGGCTCCTCTGAAGGCTCTTCATCCTGTATATCCTCTTCAATGAGGTATTCTGCCTTGTTTTCCGTGATCAATGCAGAGAGGGGGAAGTGGGCTTTTGCCAAGGCAAGTTTTTGGGCGACCAGAAGGTTGTTCGGATTTGTCTTCAAAACCTCGGAATAAATATGTTCTGCCTGGGGGTAACGTTTTTGTTCCATGAACAGGTCGCCCATTGTTTCTGTTTTTGGCAGAAGACTGAGCATATCCATGTCATTTTCGGGAATCAGGTCATTTTGAGGTGTTTGAAAATGGGTTTCTTCCTGTTCTGGAAGAAAGTCCTCTTCCATTTGCCGGGGAACTGGAGATTCAAGACGCGGTTCCTCTGGCGCTGGCTCATCGGCAGCAGATTCCATTGTTGCTGGAGGCGAAGTGGGCTCCTGGAGATAGCTGGAGGGCAGACTCTCTTCTAAAGGGGGTTCTGGTGTCTTGCGCTCATTGATTTGATTGGCGAGTGAAATAATCTCAGGATCATCAGGTGAAAGAGATGCGGCAACAGTAACGGCCTCTTTCGCCTTTTCAAGCTCATTGTTTTCGTAATAGAGCTGCGCCAGGCTTTTCTGGGCAATAAGATTGTCAGGGATGGTCCTCGAGACAAATTCGAAATTTGCGATAGCCTCGGGGATCAGTCCCTTTTCCATCTGGACCTGACCAAGTGTTATTCTGGCGGCAAGATAATAGGGATAGTATTCTACCCCTTTTGAAAGGAGGGCCTCTGCCTGATCGGTTTTCCCAAGTTCAATATAGGCCTCCGCCAGCTGAAGGAATGACCTGCTTTTGGGATTGGACTCAATGCGCTCCTCAAGTGCGGAAATTTCTTCAGGTGTCATGTGCCTCTCATTTGATCTGCTGGTCTTTACCGGTTAGTGGCGGGGATTGTCCGGCGGACAAAAACCTGTCCAGATGTATGAACCCTATGTGGGGCATCCTACCAATCCACCATCTTTTTGGCAAGGTACGAACTTGCGGATGAATAATGGGTTTGTAATGCTTTCTGACTGTTTTTCTCCTGGTGACGGAAAAGAGAAAAAACGGCCCGGTTGTCTTACTGTGTGAGCGATCGGGCTCGATGGAGCAGAATCTTATCGATGAGCCAGTCTGCAAGGTCTTTCTTTTTCCCGCTTTTTTCCTCAGACAGGGAATCATCATGGTCAATCAGGCTTATGGTATTGTTGTCCGATCCGAATCCTGATCCTGCTTCTGAAATATTGTTTGCTGCCAACAGATCAACCCCTTTTCTGAGGAGTTTATCCTGAAGATCCTTTTTGACAAGTGATGTCTCGGCAGCAAAGCCCATGATCGTCTGACCAGGCCGACGGGATTTTGCCAATGTAGCCAATATGTCCGGGTTCTCTTTCAGGTGGAGGTGCCAGTCTTGTCCATCTTTTTTCTTTTTTTGTGAAAAAGAATTTTCAGTCGTATAGTCCGAGACGGCTGCTGCCATGATCAGGATATCGGCAGAATGAAAATGGATAGAGAGCGCATCCTGCATTTCCCTGGCGGTTTCCACGCAGATCATGTTTGCTCCAGAAGGAGGTATCAAGGAGACAGGGCCGGACACGACTGTGACGGCTGCTCCACGTCGAATGGCCGCTTCCGCCAGCGCGTAACCCATTTTCCCGGAGGAACGGTTCCCTATGAATCTGACCTGATCAATGGGTTCAAAAGTTGGTCCTGCAGAAATAAGGACTTTTTTCCCAAGGAGATCCCGGCTATCAGAAGAGCTTGCCTCTATCGACTTCTGCAGGGCCGCATAAATCGTCTCCACTCCGGCCATGCGTCCGATACCTGACCTTCCGGATGCAAGCGATCCGGTTTCTGGTGGGATCTCCTGGACATTCCAGCTTTTCAATGTTGACAGGTGTGCCCGGGTAGCCGGATGGGTGTACATTCGCTCTTCCATGGCGGGAGCGAAAAGGATTCTGGCGGATGAAGCAAGGCAGATCGTGCTGAGGAGGTCATCTGCAAGCCCAAGGGCCATTTTAGCGATAAAGTCAGCCGATGCCGGGGCAATTAATACTGCCGATGCTCCCTGTGCCCATTCAACATGGGAAACACGTGGCCCCAGACCGTAGGCGGAGGTTTCAAGGGTATTGCCTGAAAAAACTTCAGCCGTTTCTTTCGGGAAAAAGTGGAGAGCATTCTCGGTCGCCACAACCTTTACATCGTAGTTTCCGGCCTTTAACAGTCTGATAAGGTCAAGGGCACGATGGGCAGCGATGCTGGCAGTTACCCCAAGAATAACAAGTTTTTTTTCCCGAACAGTGTTTGCTGCCAAGGTCTAGTCTTCCGAGCTGTCGTTATCCTCTGGCTCTTCTGCCTCAATTTCCGCATGTCCTTCGGGCTCGGCGTAGGTCTGGAGGTCTGCATGAAGAACCTCAGATGGTTCTGTTGCATAACCTCTCGAGAAGGAGAACCGTTCATCATGGCGCATTTTTTCCCGAAGTGCTTCCCTGCGCTTTTGTTCGATTTCCAGAGCCTTTTGTCCATAGACAATCTCAACTTTTGAGGCCAGAATTTCCTCAATCGCATTGGTTGTTTCTTTTTTATAGTGATGGGTAATTCTTGCCTTGGATCCTTCCATCAACTGGCGTGCCCTTTTTGCGGCTGCGATCACAAGCCTGTAACGGCTGTCGATGATTCCAGGGGTGAAGTCGATTGGTTTTGTGATCAGGTCATTCATTTTTGTACACTCCTTTATCTTCTCGGAATTAAAAAACACACTTTTGATTATAGCTGATCGTCCGACGATTTGGTCAAAAGCGGACTTTCCTGTTCAAATTTAGGCAGAAAGTCTTTGGTTACAAAGCTTTCCATCCTGCTCCTGCGATGATGCTCGCTGAGAATGATTGCATGAAGATCATCTGTTGCCTGCCTAAAATCGACATTGAATATCAGATAGTCGTAAAGGCTGAAAGCATGAACTTCCTGGCGGACTTTGTCCAGACGTTTCGAGAGTGTTTCCGTCGAATCCTGCCCTCTTTTTGTCAATCGTTCTTCAAGAATTTGTCTCGATGGCGGCAAAATATAGATGGAAACACTGCCAAAATCATCTTTCCTGATAAGCTCTGCTCCTTGTATGTCGATATCGACAAGGACGTCTTTTCCAGACTGAAAAGAGTCCAGAATAGTCTTTTTTGATGTTCCGTAGAGATTACCGTAAACCTCGGCGGATTCGATGAAGAGGTTCTGCTCTTTCATCTCAAGGAATTTTTCTCTGGAGACAAAGTAGTAATCGATTCCATTGACTTCTCCCGGTCTTGGGGCCCGGGTTGTATAAGAGACAGAATAATGAATCCGGTCAGTCCTCTTGGCGATTTCCTTGCAAAGCGATGTTTTTCCGGCTCCGGAAGGTGCCGAGACAACAAAGAGAATCGGTTTGAAGACTGATTTTCCGTAGATTATCTGGTTTAGTCCGTCTGACAGCACGATAACTCCTTCGGCTTATCTTTGATGTATGGGAATCTCTCCCTATTCAGAATCGCCACCGTCAGATTCTTCTTCCCGGCCATTCATCCGGTTCCCCAATGTTTCAGGCTGAAGTGCCGACAGAATAATATGACCGCTGTCCATGATAATGACTGATCTGGTTCTGCGACCTTCAGATGCATCAATGAGGAGGTTTTTTTCCTGGGCAGCTTCTCTCATGCGCCTGACAGGCGCGGAGTTGACACCCACGATGCTGATAATGTGTCCCATGGCGACAACATTTCCAAGTCCAATATTGACAAACGCCTGTGTTCTACTCGACATTCTGTATCTGTTCTTTCAGTTTGGTGAGGATCGTCCTGATTGCCATTGCAGGCTGGAAGACAAGGGGATTGGCTTCCTTGGTGATAAAAGTTGATATCTCCCTTTGCATTTCCTGAGCAAGAAAGTCGAGTGACCTTCCAATTGCTCCGCCCGAGTCCATATCCTGGCGAAAACGTTGCATGTGAATGTTGAATCGTTGCCACTCTTCCTCATTGTCTTTTTTCGACAAGTAGAGAAGCGCCTCTTCTTCAACCTTTTTTCCAGCATCAAGAATTGTTGTCTGTTGGAGAAGACTGGAAATTTTTTTGGCAAATGCCGCTTTTGTTTCTTCGATAGCCTTGGGTCTGGTTAATCCGATCAGACGAAGATATTCATTGATTTCAAGAAGTAGCCCATCTATAACTTTTGTAAGAGCCTGTCCTTCATCTTCCCGTGAAGCCTTCAGTTTCCGCAAGAGTTCGCCTATTGTTCCCATCGCCACTTCTGGATCGACAGGAGGAGGGGGAATGTTTCCATCCCGGGTCATTACGGTGAGGATATGCGTCAATGTGACGGGCTCCCTGAGGCCCAGGGCGTCTTTAATCTGGGAGAGCTCGATATAAATTGCTGTCGCTTTTTCGGCAGAGATGGGAGTCGAAGTCATTTGCTGCTGGGGTGACCGGGAAACGGTGATCTCGACCCTTCCTCTTGTCAGGAAAGATGCTGCCATTCGTCTGGTAGCAACCTCCAGATGTTCCCACTCCTTCGGAAAGTTCAGGATCACTTCAAGGTTTTTATGATTAAGAGATTTTGCCGAAAGCCTGTACTTGTCGAGCGGATACGGGGTTGAGGCCTCTCCGAAGCCTGTCATGCTGAGTAACCCTCTGGAGACGGACATCTGTATTCCTTATCAGTGTAATTTTATTGAAGGGCTATTTGCTTATGAAAACGACCAGAAAGTGAGCCGCCGGAGGTTCACCGCCGATTGTTATTGATTGTTCCCGGGATGATCTTCCTATATGCTCCATGCTAAGGAGCATACCGAGCGAACATCTGCATGAAATGACGAGACCTTTTGATGACCACATGATGAGGTCATTCTAGAGTGTTTTTTTTAAAATGGAAAGTCTTTTTGGGCAGGAAGGTGGGCTAGTGCTCGACCCTTCTTCAATAATGCTTGCGGGTTGGAAAACTCTTTTTGCAGCAAGGAGGATCTTTTGAAGGCGCGGGGCAAGCGGACACATATCTCTTCGAGAGCGATTGGTCCAGAGGATCGTCTGCTTAAAAAAGAAGACCTTTTGGGTGTCTGGGATGTCTTCGGATCCATTGATGCCAAGGTCAAACCATTTTACGGGATATTTTGGCATGGGATGCGCTTTGTCTCGAGATGGAAATGGATAACGCCAAGTCTCTACCCCATGAATCTTGAGCCTTTGGGGAAGCCGGAAAACGGTGTTTCCTTTTTTCGCCAGTACATTCCTTTTGCATCTTCTTCCGGAGAAGAGGCGGAAGGGGCAGTTTCCTTTTATCTGGAAAGAGTTCTGTTTCCGGATGGAATGAGAGAACGATTTTCCGTGAGCAATTTTGGAAGGGTTCGGCGAGCCTTTAATTTGGTGTTGTTTATTGATGCTGACTTTGCCGACATGTTTGAAGTCAGGGGGTTTGTCAGTTCGGTTGCCCCGCATCGGAAGGTCAAAAGAGTTTTTTGTGATGGTGTTCTGAGAATTTCCTGCATGGGGGAGGATGACTTGCTGCGGGAATCAGTCATATCTTTTGCGGGGATGACTCCATCCAATATTTCCAAGTCAGGAAAAGAGCTGCATTGGTCGATAGATCTTCCTCCGGGAGAAGAGTGTTTTATTGAGCCTGTCGTGGCACTGTCCGAATCTGTTTCCGGGGCTTCTCCTCTGTTAAATGTCCATCATTCATCTCTGGCATCCTTTCCGTCCGTATTAAAAGAAATGCGCAATCAAAACCAGGACGATCAAAAGAAGTGGCCCGTTTTAAAAACCGACCACCCGGTGCTTTCTGATGCCTACGACAGGGCGTGCCAGGATCTTGACATGCTCTTTACCGGTCCTCCCGGAGGGAAAGTCCCTTATGCCGGTTTGCCATGGTTTTCGACCTTTTTCGGCAGGGATGCAATTATTACGGCGTATTCGATGTTGTGGGCCCGTCCTGATATCGCTCTTAATGTTTTGAGGTATCTTGAAAAACGGCAGGCAACGGATATCACTCCTTTCAGGGCAGCCCAGCCCGGAAAGATTCTGCATGAGGAAAGGTCTGGAGAACTTTCCAATCTTGGAGAGGTTCCTTTTGGCCAGTATTACGGGTCGATTGACTCTACCCCTTTATACATTGTTCTTGCGTGTGAGTACTATCAGCGTACAGGTGACGATCATGTCATGCGATCACTTTGGCCCTCCATCCTGAAGGCTTTGGCCTGGATCGATCAATATGGCCTTCACCCTGATTCCCGTTTTCTGGTTTATCAACGAGATCCTGAAGGGGGACTTGTCAATCAGGGGTGGAAAGATTCTGCGGACTCGGTTTTTCATGCAGACGGGAGCATCGCCAGGCATCCGATAGCATTGATTGAGGTCCAGGGATATCTCTATTGGGCCTGGTCGATGCTTGCACCGCTTGCAGAGCGATTCGGGGACCCTTCTCTCGGGATCATTCTGAAGACAAGGGCAGGGGAGCTGAAAGACAATATCATCAAAAAGTTCTGGCTCGACGAACAAAATATTTTTGCCATGGCCATTGATGGAGACGGAAAACCCTGTGCGATAGCATCATCTAATCCGGGGCATTTGCTGTTGACCGGACTCCTGCCTGAAGAGCTGGCGAGAAAACTGGCAGTGACTTTGTTGGGCCCGGACATGTTCAGTGGCTGGGGAATCCGGACTGTCGGAAAAAAAGAGGCCCGATATAACCCTGTTTCCTATCACAACGGTTCTATTTGGCCTCATGATAACGGGCTGATCTTGGCGGGGCTCTCCCGGTCGGGATTTCTGATGGAGTTAGGCAAACTTTCCAAAGCCTATCTTGATGGGGTCTCGATGTTTCGGGATTATCGGTTGCCGGAATTGATCTGTGGTTTTGACCGTGAGGAATCTTCGGGGCCTGTCCTCTATCCCACGTCCTGCTCTCCCCAGACATGGTCTGTTGCTTCTCTTTTTCTGTTGATTCGCTCAATGACGGGAGAGATTTTCGACAAGGGAAAGTTTATTCATGACGGGTCTTTTTTTCTGCCTCCGGGGATAGGATCTCTTGAGATTCTGGGTCTCAACGGAGACGATATTGTGCTGAAGTCCAGCGGACATGCTCATTAGAGTCTTTTGCCAAGAGCTCTATCCAGCGATTCGTTGGTTCTCAAAATGCTTTAAGGTTCTTGCTAAATCCAGAGTGATGGACTAATATCTCCCCGCATTCATTTGCATAGATCGTTTTAGCGAGTCATTTGGTCGCTTGTTAGTTGATGTTTCGCCTGCGTGGTGATTTATGGTGTGATTTGCGCAGGTAGCTTGGGGGGTATTGTCCATTGATCCGTCGAGTGGTCCACTTGCTCAGCATCGTCCATAATCCCATTTCCTGGACTTTGGGAAAGCGTATCTTCTCTCTTTTTATTCTTGTTTCTTTCTGGACATTGCCAACCCATGGCGGTGTTTCCCGGGTTCAGACCTCTGTTGCAAATGCATCGGTCAGCCTGCCCAAGTCGCAGCTTCCTCCGTTGCTTGCCGGCTCCGTTGGCGCATCAGTTCCTGCAGGATCAGGGATTGTTCAATCCGTGATGTCCGGCCATCCTGATGTTCTGAATGTTCAGGGGCGGCCTGCTATTCGATTTGTTTCGGATCTTCCTGTTCTTGACCCCGATTTTCTCCCGTCGTTTCATACCCCTGTAGGGAATCATTTTGAAACGAGGACAGACGAAGGATATGTCATTACTTGGACTGTCCGTCCATCCTTGCAGCGGGATGTTGCAAGATTTGTGATTCGAAACAGGGTGCCGTATGGAATGTTTGTTGCTGTTGAGCCCAAGACGGGAGCGTTTTTAGCATTTTATGGAAGCCAGGGGAGAACCGAGTCCGATACTCTGGTCCAGAAAGCATCATACCCTGCAGCGTCAATGTTCAAGGTTGTTACTACTGCAGATGCGCTTGAGAATAGAAAGATCAATCCTGATACCGAGATCTATTTTCATGGCTGTCTCTACTGCATCGGACCCACTTACTGGACGGACAACAGGCGAAGGGATCGCCTCCATTTGTCTGTTACAGAAGCTCTTGGAAAATCTGTTAACATGATTTTCGCCAAGATTGCATTGCGATACCTGACGCCCGAGAATCTTCAGGCTATGGCAGACCGTTTTGGATTCAACAAGGAAATTGAGTCGGATGTTCCGTTCGAAATGAGTTCTGCCGTTATTCCATCGGAGCGGGCGGGATTTGCCAGGAGCGCGGCAGGTTTTGGTCAGGTTCTTATCAGTCCGATTCATGCTGCAGTTATTGCCGGGGCCTTATCAAACGGTGGCGTGATGATGCGGCCTCATCTGATTGAAAGCATCAAGGGGCCTGATGGTAATGTCGTTTTCCGGACAACGCCAAAGATACTCGCGGTTGTAGCAGATGCAAAGATTTCATCAACACTCTTGTCGATGATGCATTCAACCACCGTCAAGGGCACGGGACGGAGGGCATTTTTTCGGTGGCATCATGACCCGATTCTTCGCAAGATATCTGTGGCAGGGAAAACCGGAACCCTGTCGGGACTCCATCCGGAAGGATTATATGAGTGGTTTATGGGCATGGCCCCTGTTGGTAACCCTCGAATAGCTGTAGCTGCCCTGACAATTGACCGTGGTTACTGGCGTATTAAAGGGACCGATATTGCGAGCCGGGGGCTCCGCACCTATTTTAGAAAGATGCCCGACGAATAGATCAACAGACTGAATTTGTTATGGCTTTTTGCTGGAATAGAAGTTTTTTAATGCATTCCATTTTCATGATGGTTTTTACTTCATTAAACTTGGTTGGGTTCTTTTCGTGATCGAGTCAATTGGCATGAATTCTTTATTCCGATACTGGTTGCTTTGAAAGGGAGGAAGACAGCATGGTAATGGTAAAAAAAGTAATGACAAAGAATCCGATGACCGTTGAAATGACAACCACTGCCCGGGAAGTGGCTGAAATCATGAAAACGAAAAAAGTGGGCAGCCTTTTGGTGATGCAGGGCGAGAAAACAGTCGGAATTATCACTGAAGCAGATATTGTCCGGCGGGTTGTTGGCGAAGACAGGGTTCCTTATGTCACAACTGTCTCGACGATCATGAGCGCTCCCGTCCTTTCGATTAATTCCGACGCATCAATCTATGATGCCCAGGATTTGATGGATAAGCATCATATTCGTCATTTGCTGGTTTTGGAGGATGATGAGGTCGTTGGATTGATCTCCATTCGCGATCTTATTCATCCAGCTTATCTTGGACGGGAAGATTCCTGGGATAGCGGACACACAGAATAGATCTCATCAATGAGAGGCGGGAAGATTTCTTCCTGCCTCTCTTCTTGATTTTCCTGCGACAAATCCCCGCTGGATGCAACTCTACTCTTTCTTGACCGTCCCAATCGCGTTACCTCAAATTTCTTTATTTTCAGTGTTGACAAAACCCATTTTGCTGCTTAGAGTAATTGAAAACGATAGTCATTATCAATATGGTTACTTGATTTGTTGCGATACAAAGTATCATTGGTATAAAGTATCACCTTTATGACTTCAGAAAGATGATTGGCCGATATTCTTATGGTGTGTCATGTTTTAAATCAAGGGGGGGTAATGTTTTTTAAAAGTAAATTGATTGGGTGTTTTAATCGGACTGCTTCTTTTTTATTGGTGTTTTTGACCGTTTCGCTCATGCTTGGTTGCTCTACGGCCCCGTATTCTTCAAGGCAGGAATTGTATGGAGCTTTTTCAAAGGATGAAAAGGCCGGCAATCTTCAGAAGGCAAGGATCGATCTCTGCGCGATCCTGAAAATCAGTCCCCAGGATTCGATTGCATGGAATGACCTCGCATATCTGGACTTTCTCTCTCATCATTACAGGAAGGCTCAGGGAGATCTTTCCCAAGGGCTTGCAGTCAACCCATCCGACCATTTTCTTCTCCTGAACTCAGCGAGACTTTTTTTGGCCGAAGGGGAAAATGAACGGGCCAGGGTTACTCTCCTCTCGATGATCTCAGCACATCCATGGCCAAAAGGTTTTCGGATGATCCTCGCTATCGCGGATCTCCGGACGGGACATCGCGACTCTGCAAAACTCCTGTTTTCCGAAATATTGTCGGAGAGGCCATATGACAGGCTTGCGGCGATCTACCTTTCTCGCCTTTCGACGTCAGGCAGCTCTTTGAAGAGCGTTCGAAATGGCTAAACATTTTGGGTGGCGTTTCAGGAGCGTTGCTCTTTTGTCCGGTGTCTTTTTGCTGCAAATGCTGATGCCCGGACCCGGGATGGCGGAGGATCCTCCTTTGGGTCTGACTCCTCCATCAGCCTATGAGGAAGATCGTAACAAGGACCTTATTCCGGACCTTGAGCCGCTTGAACCTGCTTATTTGCCATGGGGTCCGAACACTAGTGGCCCAAACTTTACAGGGACGGCGGAAGTGGAGCCGGTAGGGTCTTTTTTTATTGAACCATACTGGTTCGATTATATTCAGCCAGGATTGGGTTTTTCATCCCTTTCGATGCCGGAGAGAATTTCGATCGGTTTGATGGAGAACTGGGAGTTCGATATGTCTATTCCTTTTGTCTCAAATCATGGAAGCGCTCCAACAACGCCTGTCGGACAATCAATCAACAGTTTCGGAATGGGGGACACTCTTCTGTGGGTAAAGAGGCAGCTGACATCGGACGCTGATGTCTATCACTTCCTGGCAAGACCAGCTATTACGATCGAAGGGCAGTTTACCCTGCCCACGGGGCACTTCCTGAATCTGAATCCCCAGCTTTATGGTGTGGACCAGACTGGTGACGGGACTTATAACGAAGGCTTGTATGTCATTGTCAGAAAACATTTCAAGCCGTTTATGTTCTATCTCCAGGTTGGGGATATTATTGAAAATCCGACCGATGTCGGTCCCGGATTTACCTTTAATAATGGTCTGTCTGTTACCTCTTCCTCCCAGTCTGTTTTGAATGGGAACCTTCTCTATTATGCCGGAGCCCTGGAACATGTATTAAATGATAAGTGGGGGGCAGGTTATGTCCTTGAGTTTTTTGGGGAAAGTCAGTCGGGACAGAGCCTTTTCGGGGCGGCAAATGCTCCGGCATGGTCTTTTTTCTGGATAGACCCGGCGATAGAGTTTTCCTGGCCGAATGAAGGTGCTGTGACCGTAACCTGGGGGGCCGGGATTGCCCTTCCTGTTTACCAGTCCAATTATCCTCAGACGTTCACGCCACTCGGGACCGTCACAATCTATTATAACGGTCCCTTTGGGTACAGGGGAGAGTAATTTCGATCACTGAAATAGCTGGGCGTTTTTTACACTTTCCGAAAGCTGTTCGGTTATTGCGTCGTCCCAGTGGTTGGTGACGGAGATCCGGATACATTCTTCCCCATCCGCCACGGTGGGAGGGTGGATAACAGGAGCAAAAAGTCCCTTTTCCCTGAGTGAGCTTGCGATCAGCTCAAGTTTTTCAATAGGACCCCTGATCGGAATAATGGGTGAGGGTGAGGGAGGCAGGCCAATTGCATCCCTCACTTTTCTGACTCTTGTCCTGAGCTTGGAGACGAGATCCGGGTCCTGGTCGAGAAGAGAAAGTGCCGCAATATTTCCTGCAAGGATTCCGGGAGGAAGCGCTGTCGTATAGATAAAACTTCTTCCCAGGGAAATGGTCAGTTCCCGTATGAGCGGATGGCACACTGTATACCCGCCGAGCCCTCCTAAAGCCTTGGAGAATGTTCCGGTCAGTACAACACGTTGAGGATTGAATGCCAGCGATGCATGCTCGAGCCCTCCCCGTCCTTCTAGCCCGAGGGTTCCTGTTCCATGGGCGTCATCGATCAACAATATTCCGTCGTGCTCATCACAGAGATTAAGAAGGGCTGCAATCGGGCTTCGGTCTCCATCCATGCTGAAAAGTGATTCAGTGACGATGACGAAGGGCTCGCCCAAGGGCTTTTTCTCCAGCATTGACCGTAATGCCTCAGTATCGTTATGGGGGAAAATCTGGCAATTGGATCCCGATAGCCTGATTCCGTCAATGAGGGATGCATGAATATGACTGTCAGAATACACAAAGGGGTAGATGTTTGAGAGAGTCAACATCATGGAGATGTTTGCCTGATATCCTGTTGAGAAGACAAGGGCGGCGCTCCCGCCCTTGAAATCTGCGATTGCTTCTTCGAGGGAGGCATTCAGGGGATGGTTTCCTGACAAAAGACGGGAACCTGTCGATCCTGAGCCTTCAGCGGCGGTTGTTTTGACAATGGCCTCTATGACTTCGGGGTGGCGGGAGAGACCCAGATAGTCGTTGGAAGAGAGTTGGCGCAACGAATATTGCGGAAGCCTTTTTCTTCGGCCGGCTGCATCAAGTTCAAAAAGTCTTGACTCTATCCTGGACTTGAATGTATCGGATGAGGGCATTTAAGCTCCTGTTCGCAAGTAAAAAGAAGGTCCGTGAGTTTTTGTGGAGGGTAAACAGGCGAAGCCTTGTCAAACAGAAAAGCTCTTCCCCTAAGCTCGGACAGCAGGTCAGCCAACTCTTCAGTGTCAGGAGAATGGTGTAACAGATAGATTCTTCCTCCTCCTGTCAATCCGGCTTTCTTGATATGGGGCAGACGGATGTAGCCAGTTTTTTTGTTGGCAATATATCCTGTCGTATAGGATGGGTCGTCGGATACGCATATCTCAAGATGAACGAGAGGCTGGGCAATGACTTTAGATGCCAGCATCAGCGCTTCGGGAAATCGTCTGCCGGATATTCCGCTTGAGTTTGCAAACGTTAAAAGATCAAGTCTGGCTTCAGTCCGGATACCAATATGTGTGGTTCTGACTCCATGATCGGAGGTCGGAACGATTTCTCCTGAAGGAGCGAGAAGGGATGCCCCCCACATCGGAGAAGCCCAGGGCTTTTGAAAAGAGTCCATATAGTCGAGAATATTTTGAACCGATTTTTCGGGTTCGGAAGAAATCTCTTTGACGGAGAGGGCAAGAAACGATCTGATGAAAGATTTCGTCGTCTCTTCATTGTCTGACTCGAGCTGTCGCACAGGCAAAAGTTCCCATTTCCTGATCTGTTCCGCTGCGATTCCGTCAACCTTGAGGGAGATTGAGATCTCTGCCCGATGATTGCGTGGTGGAGATTCGAATCCTCTTTTGAAAAGTCTGGCGACACCCTCCTCGATATCTTTTTCGGGAAGAATCTCTTCTCCCCCTGAGTAGTGCTTTCCATTGACAGATGTGCGCATCCTGACATTATAGAGGGCTTCAGCTGGCTCACCTTGATCCATGCCGGAAATTGGGGGTGTCGGACTCATCTTCTCAGGAGGCTGTATCACAGGGCGTTTCCGTGTTCTTGAACGTCATGAATGTGATGGATTCTTCGTTCACGGTTTTCTCTTCAGCCGGGTTGTCATGGATTGCTGCATGGACAGGCATTTCCCCTGTGAGAGGATCGTTGGAAAGGGTATATCCCAGATCATTGATCATCCGGATGTCTTCAAGAGGCGGTCTGCCCATGCGCGTCAGGTAGTTTCCGATCATGACTCCGTCAGCACCATGGCTGAATATTTCCGGGTGCCGGCCGCCAAGGGCCTGGACCCTGCCTCCGGTGATCCTGATCTCTTTTTGGGGGAGCATGTAGCGGGCGACAGCGATGGATCTGAGGGCTTCTTCCGCCCCGATTCCTGCTCCTTCGTCATACAGGGGGGTTCCCGGAATAGGGACAAGAAAATTCAGCGGAATGGAGTCGACGTTCAGTTCACGGAGTGTCTGAAGCATTGAAACCCGGTCACGTTCAGATTCTCCGAGGCCGAAAATCCCGCCTGAACAGACAGAAATGCCTCTCGCCTGAGCTTTTTTGATGGTTTCGATCCGGTCTTCCCACTGATGGGTTGTCACGATATTTCCAAAGTACTCCCTTGATGTCTCGATGTTATGGTGAAGCCTGTTCAGGCCGGCATCCTTAAGTTTGTCCAGAACATCTCCGGAAAGAATTCCAAGCGTTGCGCAAGACCAGACTTTGACTTCTTCACGGACGGTTTCAATGGATCTGCAGATGGACTCGACTTCAATCGGATCGGATAATCCACGGCCGGATGTTGCGACACAGAACCTTCTTGCGCCATTCTGGACTGCGAGACTGGCTGTCTGGAGGATTGTTTCTTTTGAAACCATTTCAAATTCAGGCGAAATGGTGGAGTGATGGGAAGACTGGGAGCAGAAATGGCAATCCTCCCCGCAGGCTCCGGACTTGGCGTTCATTACGGTACACGGGTCGATGGCATTGCCTCTGAAAGCCTCTCTTATTCGTGATGCTCCCTCCATGATTATTTCCGAGTATCCTTGGGGAAGGGAGAATAGCCATAATGCGTCATCCTCACTGATCCCTTCTCCTGATAAGGCAAGTTCGGTAAGGGACGCAAGGCGATCGACATCACTTTTAGGAATGTCTCTGGCGGAATCAGGCATGTGAGCCCTTTCATATGGTTTTAAATCGGATCTTGTTTGTTTCATTTGTTGTGTGGCTCTTTCTGTCTCCGGAGTTCCCGGACAGAACAATCCGGCCGTGATGACAGGGAAGACCTATTATAGCAGAGGTTTTGGTTTCTTCATCGGGAGAGCATTTTTAAGGATCAGGAGGCTCCGGTCAGCGCTCCTTCAGGAGTGGTGACCGGAGATGAAAAGGATTTGAGGATGAAATTTTTTGATAACCCCGCCATCGAGGGAATGGGGCCGGACAGGCTACCCGTCTGACTCAGTCCAGGACAGGGTAGTCCGTATAGCCTGCAACACCTCCGCCATAGAATGTTGCCGGGTCAAACGAATTGAGGGCAGCTCCTTTTTTGAATCTCTCCACCAGGTCAGGATTGGCTAAAAAGGGACGTCCGAAGGCGACAAGGTCAGCCAGCCCGCTTTTTAAAATCTGGGTTCCTTTTTCGCGGGTATATTCTCCTGCAACAATCAGTGTTCCTGAATAAAGTGGCCGGAAAAATCGGGCAGAGAGGTCAGGTGTCGGATGTTCTCCCTCAGGGATCGCCGGTTCAATGAGGTGGACGTAGGCCAGATCCATTTTTGAAAGTTTCTGGAGAACGTATCCAAAAGTTTTTTGGGGATTTGAGTCATGCATGTCGTTGAAGGTTCCCCCCGGAGAGAGCCGGACGCCGACCCTCTGGCTGCCCCATACTTCTCCGACGGCTTCCATGACTTCGAAGAGAAGGCGGGCCCGGTTTTCAAGACTTCCCCCATAAAGGTCATTTCTGAGATTGGTGCTGTCTTCCAGAAACTGGTCGAGGAGATATCCATTGGCCCCATGCACCTCGACTCCGTCAAATCCGGCATCCCGGGCATTTTGTGCTGCCGTTTTGTATTGCTGGACAATCTGGTGAATCTCGGAGATTTCGAGAGCACGTGGTGTGGGGATCTCCTTGGGGCCAGTCGGGGTATACGTTGTCATTCCCCTGGGAGCAATGGCAGATGGCGCAACAGGAAGATTCCCGCCGAGAAAATCCGGATGAGAGATTCTTCCGACGTGCCATAGCTGCAGGTAAATGAGCCCGCCTTTTTGATGAACGCGCTGGGTGACCGTTTTCCACCCTTCGATTTGTTCGGGAGAATGGATCCCCGGGGTTTGAACATAGCCCTGGCCACCTGGCGATATCTGGGAAGCTTCTGTGATGATTAGGCCGGCGGAAGCCCTTTGTTCATAGTAAGTTGCCATCAATGGAGTGGGAGTATTGCCTTCTCCTGCACGACTTCTGGTCATGGGAGCCATGACCATCCTGTTGCGAAGGGTTATGGGACCAAGCTGATAAGAAGAAAAAAGATCGACTGTATTTTGTTGACTCATCAGGATAAACCTCCTTGTCGAACGAGTTGGAACAACCGGTCGGGACTGGTGTGATATTTTTTTGTCCGGAAATCGGAGCTGTCTATTCTTCCCGGGTGAAAAACGTTAGTGCCGGTTGCTCGAAATTCTGCGATCGGCCCATGTCTTCCAGGGTGATACAGGTCTGGGAGATGCTCCGGGAGTGAGAAAGCATTAACTCAGGGAATCCCTTTTATCAAATCTGACAGCCGGATCTTCTCCAGAGTTTTGTTGAGCGAATCGGTGACAGATTCGAAGACAGGAGAGATCAGCCTGTACATATTGACGCTGACGGGACAATCGGTATTGGGCGGATTCGTGTTGAACCCGAAAACAGTCCCTCCACCAACGGCTTCCAGTATGTCCAGAAGGGTAATTGATTCTGCTGGCCTGGCCAGACAAACCCCACCTGACCGGCCTTGTCTGGAGATAATCAGACCAGCCTTTCTCAGATCCCCCAGAAGCCTCCTCACCACAACCGGGTTCGTGTTGACACTCAGGGCCAAAAGCTCTGAGCTGACGAGCTCTCCGTCGTTATGGGGATGATGGGAGGAGTGTCCGGGGATGTACCCGATTCCCACCATGATGTGGGTTGCGACTGCGAATCGACTACTGTGCAACATACTGTAACTTTAATTGTTACAGTATGCGAAGTCAACCGGTTCCGTTTGCGAGGTGGATAATGATTGTCAAAAGGGATCGAAGAAGCAGAAAGCCTCCGGAGTGATCTTGTAAACTCCCTGCTTTTAGGCACATAGGGGGGGGTGTCAAATTGTTTCGTCATCAAAAGCCGGTTGAGGCTTTTGGCGATTCAGGGGGATCTTTCCATGGCGCAACAGAAAGCTTTCAAGAGAGATGGGGGAGCCGGCCAGTGTTTCAAGTCTTGTGGCGATAGAGTTCCTTGCCATGGTTTCGGTGTTTTCGAGAGAAACATTTTTCAGGCATAGCCATGCCTGTTCTTCTTTTTGATCCCAGAAAAATGGTTCGTCCATGCGGGTTTTTTCCGCAATGACCTTCAGTGTTGATGCGCTCGCCCGGACGGGGAGAAAGGTGATTTCGGGTGTTTCATGGCGTATTTTTTCAACGAGGACCTCCGCCTGTCTGATATCAAAGCCGGCCGGGGTCAGCCATTGTCTGGCATATCGGTATTTGGGCGACCAGGTGAAGGTCCTGACGCTTTCAAGAATCAGGATGGAGAGCCTGTGCAGGACTTTCCGGTAGTTCGCAAGACCGGTTCGCTGGAGGAATTCTGCATTGGCTGAGATGGATATGACCGGGAGGATCCTGGCGCACCTCAACAGGTTGTGCAGCCAGAGATGTTCCAGATTCTTCCTGTTGCCTTCAAGTGCTGACCCCCAGATCCTTGGCATGACGGAAAAGTTTTGGGGTATGCCCGGGAGATTTTCGGTGGAGGCTCCAGGGGGAAGACCGATCGGTGTTCCCTGAGCAGTGCGGAAAAGGATCCCCGGTTCATAGCGTTGCCTGTATTCCGACTGGAATGCTCCCAGGGCTATTGCACAGAGTGTTTCCTCATCGAGTCGCGTCAGCCAGTTGGTGACTTCGGTCTGGATCCTGGCGGTATCGCTCAGGAAATCAGGGTTTCCGACGGCGGAAGGGTCCGTTCCTTTCCCTTCCGGAATAAAGAGAAAATGGAGCCCGTTTTCAAACTTTCTGGCGGCGATGCCCATTCTGGGCGGAAGCGTCAGGTCCTTTCTTCGGACCTTGAAGACGATGCTGGCTTTCTTTTCAGAAAAAATGTGATTGCGGAACTCTTCAAATGTTCTTGTTTCCGTGGAGGGAAGAACTCCGGACAGCTCAGCAAAAAAAAGATCCTGGGCTTTCAGTGTCGGCAGGGCAGAAAGAAGGGGCGGAAGGTTGTCCGACTTGTAGATCAGGTCTCCTCCCCTGGAGAACCCCATATGCCAAGAGCCTTCCGGAATCCCGTCGGTCCGGTCTCCCAGGACATTGTCGACCTCAACGGGAGCATAGAGGACCGGAGCCTGGTTCATCAATGGGTGTTTTGACGCGATGATCCTCAAGGATGCTCCTGTGCTTTCTCTGGTTGAAGGCGCCCAATGCTCATAAGGATCATAAGTTTTGTCGATTGGCTGATGCAACCCGACAGTCGTTTCCCTCTGGAAAGTCCCTGCCCATGCTCCGGAAAAAAAGTTCTTTACGCTCCCGTATCAGGGGAGGGTATTCCCGGTAAAAGCCCGCCTGTCCGTTGTCTTTTGGCACCAAATAAAAGTATGATCGGGGCTTCATCGCATCGCTTCACCCGGTCTTTTAAGGCGATCTTCCGGGAGGGGTTTTCCCGAAAAGGGTTTTTGGAGGGAGTTTATGTCTGTCATGCCAGTCAATACTTTTCAGGAAATGGTTCTGGCCCTTAAGGGATATTGGGCGAAAGAGGGCTGCCTGTTGCCGGAACCATGGGATATGGAGATGGGGGCGGGGACCTTTCATCCTGAAACTTTTTTCGGAGCCCTTGGCTCCCGGCCCAAGCGCTCTGCCTACCTGCAGCCATGCCGGCGTCCGACAGACGGTCGTTATGGGGAGAATCCAAACAGGTTGCAGCGGTACTATCAGTTTCAGGTCATTCTGAAGCCTTCTCCTTTGGAGCCTCAGAGCCTTTATCTTAAAAGTCTTGAGGCACTGGGGATCAATATTTCGGATCATGACATCCGATTTGTTCATGATGACTGGGAGTCTCCGACCCTTGGCGCCTGGGGGCTTGGCTGGGAAGTCTGGCTTGATGGCATGGAAGTCACACAATTTACCTATTTTCAGGAAATTGCCGGAATTCCCCTTTCCCCGATTACGGTTGAGATCACTTATGGCCTTGAACGTCTGGCGATGTACCTTCAGGGTGTGGAAAACGTTTATGACCTTGCTTATTCGGGCAATGTTTCCTATGGGGATGTCCACTTTGAAAATGAGCGTCAGCAGTCCCATTTCAATTTTTCAAAGGCACCGGTTGATGAACTGCGGAACTTCTTCTCACTCGTTGAGGCCCAGTCAAGCCAGCTTGTGGCCGACGGTCTTTATCTGCCGGCCTATGAAATGGTTCTGAAAATGTCCCACACCTTCAATCTTCTTGATGCAAGAGGGGCTGTGAGCACTTCCGAACGGCAGCGCTTTATCGGGAGGGTTCGGGGCAGGGCCCGGGCAGTGGCCTTGTGTGCGCTGGAACACTGGTCGACCGACAGTGAACCGGGGCAATCCGGTGAGGTGATCCGATGACCCTCTCCGCTTCCTTTCCCAGGCCAACACACGCACTTGACCACTCTGCACTTCTGGAAATCGGATGCGAGGAGTTGCCTGCAGCGCTCCTTCCGGGTATCAGGGAAGCTCTTGTTCTCGGGGCACAAAGACTGAGAAAGGCGTTTCGCCTGGGAGAGGGAGCGATTAGCGTCCATGCGACCCCCCAGCGACTGATTGTCTTTTTCCTTGATCTTCCTGAAAAACAGGAGGCCAGGGTCGAGCGGATCATGGGACCTCCATCACGTCTTGCCGGGACTCTTCCTGACCATCCTTCGCCACAGGCGACCGGATTTGCCAAAAATCAGTCTGTGCCAATATCAAGCCTTTTTTTTCTGGATACCCCAAAAGGATCCTATCTGGCCGTTGACCGCAATTTGCCGGTCAAGCCGACAGCGGAGGTCCTGCCCGAGCTTTTTTCAAGACTGGTGGTGGAACTGCCTCTTGCAAGATCCATGCGCTGGGGAGAAGGAACCGGTCCATTCCTCAGACCTGTTCTCTGGATTCTGGCGATGTTTGCACAGGATCTGATTCCCTTTTCGGTTTGTGGGCAGAAGTCGGCAAACCAGACCAGGACGCCAAGGTCCATGGGGTTTTTGCCGGTAACGGTCCACCATGTCAGCCATTATGCGTCTCTTGTTTCAGAGTGGCCGCTTATTGTTGAAAGTGAACTCAAGAAAAAAGCGATTGCCCAGGAAATAGATACGACAGTCAGGATGGAGGCAGACTCCGGCCTTTTACCGCATGGTGCGGTCTGGGTGTCCGATCCGGAGCTTCTGTCGGAGGTTGCCGATCTGGTGGAGCAGTTCAGAGTGGTTGTCGGGAGTTTCTCTCCGGCTTTTCTCGATCTTCCCCAGGAGCTGATCCAGACGGTCCTTCGTGTCCACCAGCGTTATTTTGTCCTGACAACCAAAGAGGGTGAAACACTTCCAAACTTTATCTGTGTTGCGGGGAACCCTCGTGCGAACCTCCACGTCATCCGAGCCGGGTACGAAAAAGTTGTCAGGGCAAGGCTTGAAGATGCCCAGTATTACTTTGACCGTGACCGGAAGCGTTCTCTCTCCGATTTTTCCGGGGAGTTGTCCGGCCTGAATCTTTTTCCCGGATCAGGTACCTATCTCGACCATGCGCGCGCGACACGAGACATGGTGGATTGGTTTCTGGACCATGTTCCGGACACCGGCGGTTTTTCCAGAAAGGACTTGTCCGGAGTTCTGGGCCGGATATCTCCGGTCTATAAGGCGGATCTTGCAACAGGTCTGGTCCGGGAGTTTCCTGAGCTGCAGGGTGTGATCGGAGGCCATTACTGGAGATGGGAAAATCGTGAACAGATTTCACGACAGGACGAGGGTTCGCAAAAGATTCTCCTGGAAGCCAGGGCGATCTCCGAACACTATCATCCCCGTTTTCCTGGCGATACCCTCCCCGAATCGCTGCCGGGGAGGATCCTTGCGGCATCTGACAAATATCTCTATCTGGTGGCAGCATTCAAGGCAGGACTGTCTCCGAGCGGCTCAGAAGATCCTTATGCTGTCCGAAGGGCGGGGACAGGGCTGATTGCACTGATCGCCGGAAGTGGCTGGTCAATTTCAGTCAAGGACCTTGCTGAACGGTCTGCCGGGGTTTTCGGCGAGAGTGACTGCTCTCTCCCTCTCCTCAATTTTCTCGTGGAACGCCTTGAAAATCATCTGGGCAAGGATGCCCCGGTTCTTCTCGTCCGGGCTGCACTTCTTTCTCCTTCTGAGCCGATCTTTCTGTCCTGCCAAAGGCTTGCATTCCAGAAGGTCATCCTCTCTGATCCGGCACTTCCTGTTCTTGTTAATCTCTACGTCCGCATTTCAAATATCATCGAAAAAGCCGGGGAGAAATCAGGTTCGGTGAATCCAAATCTTCTGGCTGATCCGGCGGAAAAAGCCTTGTGGGATAAAATGATGTCAACTGGTCTGGCAGATTCTGCTGGCTGGAGGATATTGGCGGAGTCGGGGGATTTTCCGGAAATCTGGAGACGGTCGATGCTCCTGGTCGATCCCGTCACAAACTTCTTTGAGTCGGTGCTTGTCAATGCTCCTGAGGAATCGATCAGGGAGAATCGGTTTGCCCTGATCGGCACGATTCTTTCGGGGATGGAACGGCTTGGAAGGCTTTCATTCCTCTCACAGCTTCTGGGTTCCTCCCAGGAGGAAGCAGGGGAGTCAAAGGCCGGGTGACCAATCTTTTGCCGGCTGACCGGAAGTGGATGAACATGGTTCTGGCACTCGCCCGCAAGGGGGAGGGAAGCGTGGCTCCGAATCCCTGCGTCGGGGCGGTGGTCGTCTCCCGGGGGAAGCTTGTCGGAAAGGGTTTCCATCAGCGCCCGGGACTCGCGCATGCAGAGGTCTGTGCACTGGCCCAGGCCGGTCCGAAGGCAATGGGTGCTGACCTCTATGTCAATCTTGAGCCTTGCTGTCATTTGAAAAAGAGAACTCCACCCTGTACCAGGGAGATTATCCAGAGCGGAATACAACGGGTGGTGATTTCGACTCTTGATCCCAACCCCGAGGTCTCGGGGGGTGGGGTGAAGGAGCTTCAACGAGCTGGAATAGAAGTCGTTGTGGGTGTTTTTGGCAAAAAAGCCTTTGAAATGAACCGGGGGTTCTTTTCCCTGATGAAGAATCGGCGCCCCTTTATCACTCTCAAGGGAGCGGCGAGCATCGATGGAAGAATCGCAACGTCTTCGGGGGACTCCCAGTGGATCTCGGGGGAGAAGTCCCTTCTTTTGGCTCACCGGCTGAGAAATGACCATGATGCGATTCTCGTTGGGGTGGGGACGATCCTCTCGGACGATCCTCTCCTGACGACTCGAATCTCCGGGAGAAAAACCCGTAATCCGGTTAGGATCATTCTTGATTCTGCAGCCAGGACGCCGGTCGCATCCCAGGTTATCAGGACGCTCCCTGATGCACCGGTATTGATCGTCACCGGGCAGGATGCTTCCCCGAAAAACGTTTCGGCCCTTGAGTCCGCCGGTGCGACTGTGATCGGATGCCATGCGGATCCGGCGGGGAACCTGAATCTGAATGAATTGATGGGGCACCTTTTGGATCGACACATCCTGACCCTTCTGGTCGAGGGTGGTGGCCATGTCACGGGGTCTTTTCTGGCACAGGGTCTGGTTGACCGTATCAGGCTGGTCCTGGCTCCTCTGGTTATTGGCGGGGATGACGCCATTAACTGGGTTTCTGGAGGACGCTCTCCCGTAATGCTCAAGGATGCCTTGCGATTTCCCGTTCCGATCCGTCCAACCCGTCTTGGGAAAGATGTGTTGTTGTCCATTGACCTCTGGGATGAAAAAACGATGATTTCAGAAGATTCCGACAAGGAGGTTCGACATGTTCTCGGGGATCATTGAGACGGTTGGTGTATTGCTTGAGACGGAGAAAAAACAGGGCGGCATGCGTTTTGTCATTGGGAATGTTCCCTTTGCGGGGGAACTGGCCATCGGTGAATCTGTCGCCATAGACGGTGCCTGCATGACCGTCGTATGGGCTGATCAACTCCGGTCCTGCTTCGGGATCGACCTGTCACTTGAAACCCTTTCGGTGACCAGCATGGGGAGCTGGGCTCCCGGAAGAAGAGTCAATCTTGAGCGTGCGCTCAGACTTTCAGATCGTCTTGGCGGACATCTGGTCCTGGGGCATGTGGACCAGACCGGCTGGCTTGTTTCCCGTCGGGATGAAGGAGGAACAACCTTCCTGACCATCGGTGTTCCTGCTCGTCATGCCTCCCTCCTGATCCACAAGGGGTCCATCTGCGTTGATGGAATCAGCCTGACGGTCAACGCACTTTCGGATCATCCTGAGTCGGACTGTGTCCATGTGGAGCTTGCCATTATTCCTCATACACTCATGGTGACCAATATTGGAGAAAGGAATCCGGGGGACAGTCTCCATCTCGAGTTTGACGTTGTCGGAAAATACATCCTCAGGTCAAGGGATCTTGAGAAAATGACCGAGGGGCGGTTTCGGCCAATCTGATCCGGCTAACCGGGAGTGACGACCTTAAAGGCGACTCCCGGCAGAAGGTCCCTCAGCAAATTTCTCAAAAGAGGACGGGCTGAGTCGATCGGGACAGGAGAGAATCCGGCCGACTCGATAAAAGATGTCTTCTGACCGGACTCAAGAACCCAATGAATCAGGTGTCTGACCTCCATCATGCTTTCCGAGTCAAGGTGCGGATTCACAACCCAATACTCAAAGTTTGCTGCCGGGTAGACATTTTTGCCTGGAACCCAAAAGACAATGGAATGGTTGAAGCTCTGTGAGTCCGGTCTGTTCCTGATTGCGCTTTTTCCGGCATTGGCGATGGTTTTAACCGACCCGGTGACAAAGTAGCCGTCGTGGTTTCTTAAAGCCGCGCTCAAAAGTCCGAACCGATGAACCCAGTTGTGCCCATCATACCCGATGCTCCAGGGCGTTTTGCGAACGGCCTCCGAAATATTGGCGCTACCGCTTAGCCCCTGTCCTGCGGGCCATGGGGGAGACATCTCCCTCCCAATGGTTCTTCTCCATAAAGGAGATGTCCGGGAGAGAAAGTCGGTCAGGACAAAGGTGGTTCCCGAAGCATCACTTCTGTGCATAAGCCTGATCCGGTGATGGCCGAGTGACAGTCCGGAGTTTTCAGCCAGAAGCCGACTGTCGTCCCAGTAACGGATTTGTCCCAAAAAAATCAGGGCAAGAGTCTCTCCATCAAGTCTGAGCGGAGTTTTTCGGGAAGCTCCCGGCAAGTTATAAATGATTTCCACATCTTCCATCGCTACGGGAATGATGACCATGTCCGGGTATCTTCCCTTGATGTTTTTGGTCTCGTAGGCATCGGACGCCCCAATCGATACATCACCGAGAAATGCCTGCCGATATCCCGTTCCTGAGCCGGTGGCGGAAAGGCCTATTTTTGTGTCCGGATGACTTTTTTCGTAGGCTTTTGCCCATCTTGTCTCAAGAGGATAAAGCATGGAAGAGCCTGTAATGGTGATCAGGCTTTGTCCGGATGAGACGGCCGGACAAAAGGCCATGCAAAAAAGTGCCACTACCAGGATCGGGATGCTGGCCACAGATGCTCTCTTTCGGGCTGCGGGCGGTCTTTCCTTGCGCATGGGGAGTCCTCACCGGTTGTTGATGTTGGTATAAGGGGAACAAGCACTCTATAATGATCCCATGCTACATCAAGACGGACTGGCTTGGAAGTTTTTTGGGTGGGGATGGGGCATCGCCGCCCTGATGCTCTTCTTTTCGCGATTTTTGAGGAAACTCTGTACATGTCTCACATTGAATCAGCTGATATTTCCCGGAAGTTTT
>JAKBPM010000007.1:46364-46688 GCA_021829515.1 Nitrospirota bacterium
ACCAAAATTGTTCAGGAATGTAGCGAGCACATAATCTGTCCGGGTTTGTAGCGCAAAGGTTGTCCGGTTTAAAAATGGGTCAAGGAGGACCCATCGATGAACCCAACAACTTTACGACAGGAGATCCGGAAGATGCGTTTTGAAGAGACATGGAACGAGTGGAAGAAAGGACGGCTGACACAGGAAGAGGCCGGCCGGATTCTGGGGATGAGTGAACGGACCTTTCGGCGTTATCTCCGGCGGGTGGAGGAAGAAGGCGTCAAGGGGATTCTGGACAAACGCCTCACCCAGGCGTCATCAAGACGGGCGCCGGTCGATGAAGCC